>NZ_CP049865.1:2753925-3059917 GCF_011393335.1 Propioniciclava coleopterorum
CCATGTTCGCCGGCGGCATCGCCGCGCTCGTGCTGCAGTCGCTGCACCCGCTCGCCATGGCCGGCGTCGCCGGGCACTCGGGCTACCGCGGTGACCCGTGGGGCCGGCTGCAGCGCACCTCCGACTACATCGCCGTCACCTCTTACGGCACCGTCGAGGACGCCGAGGCGCTCATCGCGAAGGTGCGGTCGGTGCACGAGCGCGTCCGCGGCAAGGACCACCGCGGCCGGCCCTACCGCGCGTCCGACCCGCACCTGCTGGGGTGGATCCACGCCGCCGAGATCAGCGCGTTCCTCGCGGCGCACCAGGGGCTGGGCTCCCGCCCGCTCTCGGACGCCGACGCCGACACCTACGTCGCCCAGACGGCGATCCCGGCCGCGCGCCTGGGGGTGATCGACCCGCCGACCACGGCGTCCGGCCTGGCGGCCACCCTGGCGTCCTACCGCGACGAGCTGGAGTTCAGCCCCGCGGCCGCCGACACGATCGACTTCCTGCTGCGGACGCCGCCGCTGCCCGCCGCCGCGAAGCCCGGCTACTGGATGCTGGCCGCCGGCGGGGTGGCGGTCATTCCGGACTGGGCCAGGGCGCTGGCGGGGATCCGCCTGCCCGTCGGGCTGGGCCGCGCGCTGGGCCGGGCCGGCACCGCCGCGACGCGCTGGGGCCTGGCAGGCGTCGAGGACGGGCGCCGCAGTGCGGCACCCGCCCCCGATCGGGACTGAGCCGGGGCGTCCCGGCCCGCGTCGGCTAGTGCTGCGCGCCGCCGCCCTTGTTGCTGAACTGGTTCATGAGGCTCTCCAGGCCCGAGGGGCCGTCGTCGCTGGGCAGGACCAGCCAGAGCGCCGCGTAGGCGATCCAGCCGATCTGCCAGAACGCGGCGATGACGAAGATCACGCGGATCAGGTTGGCGTCGATGCCGAACTGGCGCGCCAGCCCGCCGCAGACGCCCGCGATCATCTTGTTGGAGCTGCTCCGCTTGAAGGAGTTGTCGGACATGTCGTTCCTTTCGTGGTGGCTTGCGGTTGTCGGTGGTAGGGACGGATGGTCAGGGACGGTGCCGGGAGGCGAGGAGGCCGAGGACGCCGATGACGACCAGGCACAGCGGCGCGGCCAGGGCGACGGCGGTCCAGGAGACCTGGCCGAAGGCGGCCCAGAGCCCCAGCCCCGCGAGCAGCAGGCTGACGAGGCCGATCACCATGGCCACGACGTCGGCGCGGGGGTCACGGCTCCACCACCCTCACGTCGCCGGCGGAGAGCCGGACGTTGATCGTCAGGGTCGGGGCGTCGGGGACCTCGGTGCGGCGCCACGAGTCGTGGATGTTGAAGCCCTCGGCGCTCGACCCGGGGGTGGCGATCTCGCCGGCGTCCACCCAGGTGTTCACCACGACGTTGCCGGTCGCGGGCACCACGACGGTGACCTCACCCAGCATCATCGAGTACTCGACCTCGGAGTCCGCCAGCACCGGCGTCGTGGTGTAGTCCAGCAGGTGCTCCCCGATGGCGAGCTCTGCGGCGCCGACGGCGATCGGGCTGGGCGTGGAGTTGCTGATCATCAGCCGCTGCGGCGAGGCGCCGCCGACCACGGTCGTGACGAGCAGCCCGGCGGTGAGCAGTCCGGTGAGGACGGTCACGGTCGCCAGCAGCGGCGGCCGGCCGAGCGCCGCCCGCGACGGGCGCGCCGACCACACCAGGGTGAGCGCCAGCACCGCGAGGGAGGCGCTGGCCCAGGCCAGCGGCGGGACGGTCACGCCGAGGCTGCCGAGCGCGCCGCACGCGAACCACACCGCGCCGACCCCGACCAGGACGCCGAACCAGCTCCGCCGGCCGTGGCGGCGGTGCACCGAGCTGCCCACCACGTCGGACGGGGCGCTGTAGAGGCCGTGGGGGTCGGGGTCGTCGTACTCAGGCGCCCAGTCCACCGGACGGCCGGCGTCCACGTTGGCGAGCCGCTGCTCCCACGCACGGGCGAGCCGCTCGAACGGGGTGCGGGGCTCGAAGACGGGCTGCGGCGGGGGCGTGCGCCGCCGCGAGCCGTTGCGCAGCAGCAGCCACACGATCAGGAGCAGCACCAGCGGGCCGGGGCCCGAGCCGGTGAAGACGCCCCCAGCGTCAGGGAGGCGGCCAGCACCACGATCACCAGGGCGGTCGGCGACCACGTCCGGGTGAAGGGGAGCCACTGCCGCAGCGGCTCGACCCCGGTCTCGCGCGAGGGGGTCAGCCCCCAGAGCACGAAGTAGCCGAGGATCGCGACGCCGCCGGTCACGACGGCCAGCAGCGCGAAGCCGATGCGGACCAGGAGCGGGTCGAGCCCCGAGGACCGCGCGAGCGCACCGCAGACGCCGCCGATCTTGGCGTCGGCGCGGTCGCGCACCAGGGGCTGCAGGGTCATGTGTCCATTCTGTCGAGTCCCGCGGCCGGAACCGTCAGGGAAGCACCCCTGGCCACCCTGGTCCGGGATGGGGGACGGGGCGGCGTCCCCTAGGCTGAGGCCATGGTGCAGGGGGAGATGGCGGTTCCTGAGACCGTCGACGCACCGGCACGCCGCCTCGTGCGTCCCCTCGAGCGCGCCCAGATCGGCGGCGTGGCCGCGGGGCTCAGCGAGCACACCGGCCTGTCCGTGTGGGTGATCCGGGGCGTGTTCGTGCTGCTGGGCGCCTGGCAGCTCGTCGGGGTCGCCGCCTACCTCGCGCTGTGGCTCGTCATCCCCCCGGCGACGGCGCAGCACGCCGCCCCCGGCGTGGACGCCGCGTCGCGGCGCGGCATGCGCGAGCAGGCGGAGCACCGCCCCCTCACGATGCCCGCGACCTGGGGCAGCTCGCCGCGTTCGGGCTGGTGTGGCTCGGGCTGCTGTGGCTGGTCCAGCTGCTGGGCTGGGGGCTGTCCGCCCGCCCCCTGGGCATCGCGCTGCTGGTGGCCGCGTCCCTGGCGCTGGTCTGGTGGCAGGCCGACCGGGCCGGCGGCACCGCGCGGGAGGCGGCGCAGGGCCTGCGCGGCTGGGCGCGCTCGCTGGCCGCGCACTGGACGACCGTGCTCGCCCACGTGATGGCCGCCCTGTGCCTGGCCGGCGCCGTGCTGCTGATCGTCACCGAGGCCCCCGCGTCGGCGCCCACCCTCCTGATCGCGCTGGTGCTGCTGCTCACCGGCCTGGCCCTCATGGCGACGCCGTGGGTCCTGCGCGCCCGGCGCGCGCTCGCGCAGATCCGCGAGGAGAAGCTGCTCTCGGACGCCCGCGCCGACCTGGCGGCGCACCTGCACGACTCGGTGCTGCAGACCCTGGCCCTCATCCAGCGCCAGTCGGACAACCCGCGGGAGGTGCTGCGGCTCGCCCGCCGGCAGGAGCGCGAACTGCGCGAGTGGCTGTACGGCGCCGACGAGCAGGCGGCGACGCTGCGGGCCGCGCTGCTCGAGGCCGCCGGCGACCTGGAGGACCTGTTCCCCGTCACCGTCGAGACCGTCACCGTGGGGGAGGACCCGGAACTGTCGCCGGCCCTGGCCGAACTGGTCAAGGCGGCGCGCGAGGCCATGACGAACGCCGCGAAGCATTCGGGCGCGGCGGTCGTGGACGTCTACGCTGAGGTCGGTGAGGATCTCGTCGAGGTCTTCGTCCGGGACCGTGGCCGAGGCTTCGACCTCGACGCGATCGCCGAGGACCGCCACGGCGTCCGCGGGAGCATCCTGGAGCGGATGGGTCGGCACCACGGCACGGCCCGCATCACGTCGAATCCCGACCGTGGCACGGAAGTGAGCTTGGAGATGAAGCGATGAGTGAGCAGACCCCCGAACGCCCGACCGCGCCCGAGGCGTCCAACCGCCAGCGCCGGGTCGTGGTGGTGGACGACCACGCGATGTTCCGCAGCGGCGTCAAGCACGACATCGGCCCGTACGTGACGATCGTCGGCGAGGGCGAGGACGCCCCGACCGCCGTCGAGGCCGTGCTGCGGACCGACCCCGACGTGGTGCTGCTGGACGTGCACCTGCCCGGCGGGGGCGGCATCGAGGTCATCAAGCAGGTGCACGCCAAGAGCCCCGAGGTGAAGTTCCTGGCCGTGTCGGTCTCGGACGCCGCCGAGGACGTCATCGGCGTGATCCGCGCGGGCGCCCGCGGCTACGTCACGAAGTCGATCTCCGCCCCGGAACTGGTCGAGGCCATCGGGCGCGTCGCGGACGGGGACGCCGTGTTCAGCCCGCGGCTGGCCGGCTTCGTGCTGGACGCCTTCTCCGGCGCCATCGACATCGCCTCGATCGACGAGGACCTGGACCGGCTCTCGCAGCGCGAGCGCGAGGTGCTGCGCCTGATCGCCCGCGGCTACGCCTACAAGGAGGTGGCCAAGGAGCTGTTCATCTCGATCAAGACCGTCGAGACCCACGTGAGCAGCGTGCTGCGCAAGCTGCAGCTGTCCAACCGCCACCAGCTCACCCGCTGGGCCACCGACCGCAAGCTGGTGTAGTCACCCGGACCCGGACAGACGAGAACCCGGCCGGACGCGAGGCGTCCGGCCGGGTTCGTGCTTGTCAGATCTGCTTGGTCAGACCTTGCTTGTCAGGTCGAGCGGATCGGTCAGGCCCGACGCTTGGCGACGAAGCCCCAGATGGCCAGGACGATGAGCGCGCCGACGATCGACGTGATCAGGCCCTGGAACGAGAAGATCTCCGAGTAGTTGACGTTGAAGAGCAGGCCCCCCAGGAACCCGCCCAGGAGAGCGCCGACGATGCCCAGAGCCATGGTGGCGAGCCAGCCGCCACCCTGCGTGCCCGGCATGATCGCCTTGGCGATCGCACCGCCGATGAGACCGATGACGATGTAAGCGATGATTGTTCCCATAGCCGAGATACTAGGTGCGGGTTCGCGTCGACCGCCAGTCACACGCCGATATGACAGGGCCGAATCAGGATCACCCCGAACAAGTTCAGGGTTTTTGGTCGGGCGATCCCGGATGCCCCTGCGACGCGGCGGGGGAGCGGTTCCCCGGCGTCCGGACGGTCACAGGAAGTGCCGCAGCGGCGACAGGATCGCCTCGCTCACCTTCATCGCGATCGAGCGGGTCTGCCATTCCTCCAGCGTCAACTCGATGCAGTTCGACGCGTCCATCTCGAAGATGCGCTCCATTTCCGCGGCCACGTCGGCGTCCAGGATCTCGGCGTTGATCTCGTAGTTCCCGGTCAGGCTGAGCCGGTCCAGGTTGGCGGTGCCGATCACCGACCAGCGGCCGTCCGCGGTGGCGGTCTTGGCGTGCACCATGGCGTC
Organism: Propioniciclava coleopterorum; assembly: GCF_011393335.1. NCBI lineage: Bacteria > Bacillati > Actinomycetota > Actinomycetes > Propionibacteriales > Propionibacteriaceae > Propioniciclava > Propioniciclava coleopterorum. Next base: position 2,759,168 of record NZ_CP049865.1, read on the forward strand.
CTGGTAGAGGAACAGGCGGATGCCGCGGCGCAGCAGCGTGGTGTAGAAGCCGCGCGAGATCCAGTCCGCCACGATGTGGTTCGACTCCGCCGGCACGATGATGCGCACGTCCACGCCGCGGTCGGCTGCCTCCACCAGGGCGTAGGTGAGGTCGTCGTCGGGGATCAGGTAGGCGTGGGTCAGCCAGATGTGGTCCCGCGCCCGGTCGATCGCCTCCAGGTAGGTGTAGCGGATCGGGTAGACCCCGATGCTCGGCACGTTGCGGGTGATCCGCACCGAGGACTCCCAGGGACGGTCGGCCGGCTGGGGGAGGGCCCGCTGCCCGCGGCGGGCCATGTTCCAGTAGTCGACGAAGGCGTTCGCCAGGTCGGCCGCGGCCGCCCCGCGGATGCGCAGGTGGGTGTCGCGCCAGCGGGTCGCGTACAGCGAGCCGAGGTTGTAGCCGCCCAGGAACGCCGTGGTGCCGTCCACGACGAGGATCTTGCGGTGGTTCAGCCCCGGGCTGCGGAACGACAGCGGCCCCCGCGCCCCGGTCCAGGGCCGGTGCCGCAGCACGTGGATGCGCGGGTCGAACCGGAAGAACTTCTGCGGCACGACCAGGTTCGCGAACACGTCGTAGACGACGTGCACCTCGACGCCGCGGGCGGCGGCCTCGGTGAGCGCGCGCTTGAAGCGCTGCCCGACCCGGTCGCCCTTCCAGATGTAGGTCTCGAGGAAGATCGTGTGCTCAGCGGCGTCGATCGCCGCGATCATGTCGTCGTAGAGGTCGCGGCCCTTGGTGTAGACGCTGAGCAGGTCCTCCCCGGCCGGGAGTTCGCGCGGCGGGGTGCTGGGGAAGCGCACGTGCCCGCGGTGACGCTTGCGGCGGCGGTCCACCACCATGAGCGCGGCGATCGTGCCGGCCTGCGCGGCGGCCAGCGCCGCCAGGCTCACCTTCGCGGCCGTCCGCACCCGCCCCAACACCATGCACGTCACTGTAGTGGCGCCGCCGCGACGGCGCGGGTGGGAGGCCCGCTCCGACCGCGGGAGGTAGCCTGGGACGGCCATGACTGACCTCCCCGATCTCTTCACGTTCGACGCCGAGCCGGCGCGCCCCGCCCCCGTCCCGACGGCGGCCGCGCAGGTGGGCGAACCGCCGCGCCGACGCGAGGGGAAGGCCCGTCGGGCGTCGCCCGAGGAACTGCTCGAGGGGCTCAACCCGCCGCAGCGCGAGGCCGTCCAGCACGAGGGGTCGCCGCTGCTGGTCGTGGCCGGAGCGGGCTCGGGGAAGACCCGCGTCCTGACCCGCCGGATCGCGTGGCTGATCGGCCAGCGCGGCGTCCACCCCGGCTCGATCCTGGCGATCACCTTCACCAACAAGGCGGCCGCCGAGATGCGGCACCGCGTCGAGGATCTGGTCGGCAACCGGGCCCGCCTCATGTGGGTCTCCACGTTCCACTCCGCCTGCGCCCGGATCCTGCGCACCGAGATCGACCGGTTCGGGATGTCGAAGTCGTTCTCGATCTACGACGACACCGACTCCAAGCGGCTGATGTCGCTGGTGCATCGCGACCTGGGGCTGGACTCCAAGCGCTACCCGGTCCGCGGCGTCATGAACGCCGTGTCGGACTGGAAGAACGAACTGGTCGACCACGAGAGCGCCGCGCGGGACGCCGTGGGGGCCGAGGCCGTCCACGCCGAGGCCTACGCGGAGTACCAGCGCCGCCTGGTGGCGGCCAACGCGCTCGACTTCGACGACCTCATCATGACGACGGTGCACCTGCTGCAGGCGTTCCCCGACATCAAGGAGAAGTACCGCCGCAGGTTCCGGCAGGTGCTGGTCGACGAGTACCAGGACACCAACCACGCCCAGTACGCGCTGATCCGGGAGTTGTGCGGCGAGGGGGCCCGCGACGAGGGGCAGGTCGAGGCGCCCGAACTGATGGTCGTCGGCGACTCCGACCAGTCGATCTACGCGTTCCGCGGCGCCACGATCCGCAACATCCTCGACTTCGAGGAGGACTTCCCCGGGGCGGGCACCATCCTGCTGGAGCAGAACTACCGCTCCACGCAGACCATCCTGACCGCGGCCAACGCGGTGATCGAGCGCAACGAGGGGCGTCCGGCCAAACGGCTGTGGTCCGACGCGGGCGACGGCGAACTGGTCGTGGGGTACGTCGCCGACACCGAGCACGAGGAGGCGCAGTTCATCGCCTCGGAGATCGACCGGCTCGTCGACCAGGGCATGCACTACTCCGACATGGCGGTGTTCTACCGGACCAACGCCCAGTCCCGCGCCTTCGAGGAGGTGTTCATCCGCGTCGGGCTGCCCTACAAGGTGGTCGGCGGCGTCCGCTTCTACGAGCGCAAGGAGATCCGCGACGCGATCGCGTACCTGCGCGCGATCGCCAACCCCGCCGACGACGTGAGCGTCCGCCGCATCCTCAACGTCCCCAAGCGCGGCATCGGCGACCGTGCCGAGGCCGTGGTGGACGCCTACGCGGCGGAACGCCGACTGCCGTTCGGGGTCGCGCTGGACCAGGTGGCTGACATCCCCGGCCTCGCCCCGCGCTCGGCCAAGCAGCTTGCCGGCTTCGCCGCGATGATGGCCGAGCACCGCCGCCTCGTGGCGGAGGGCGTGAGCGCCGACCAGATCCTCGCCTCGATCCTCAACGACTCGGGTTACCTCGACGAGTTGACCGAGTCGAAGGACCCGCAGGACCAGACCCGTCTGGAGAACCTCATCGAGTTCGTCAGCGTGGCGGGGGAGTTCGTGGCCGCTGCGCACACCGAGGACGTGGGCCCCGGCACCTCGGGGCTGCTGCCGGTCGAGTCGGCCGAGCCGCCCGAGGAGGACGCCGACGGCGGCGCGCTCACCCTGGGCTCGCCCGAGCCCGACGACTCGCTGGCGGCCTTCCTGGAACGGATCGCCCTGGTCGCCGACTCCGACCAGATCCCGGACGCCGACGCGGACGATCGCGGCGTGGTGACCCTGATGACGCTGCACACGGCCAAGGGCCTGGAGTTCCCGGCGGTGTTCCTGACCGGGTTCGAGGACGGGATCTTCCCGCACATGCGGGCGATGACCGACCCGACCGAGCTCGCCGAGGAGCGCCGGCTGGCCTACGTGGGCATCACACGCGCCCGGGAGCGGCTGTACCTGACGCGGGCGACCGTCCGGGTGATGTGGGGCCAGCCGCAGTACAACCCCCAGAGCCGCTTCGTCGACGAGATCCCGACCCGGCTCCTGGACTGGCGGCGGCTCGGCAGCAGCGTCGGCTCGTGGTCCAGCGGCGCCCAGCGCCGCAGCGACCAGTCGTGGCGCTCCACCGTGGGCTTCGGCTCCAAGGCGCCCGCGCCCAAGGTGGCGGCCGCGCTGTCGATCGGCGACCGCGTCCTGCACACGACGTTCGGCATGGGGACCGTCACCGAGACGGCGGGGCCGGCGACAACCTCAAGGTCGTCGTGGACTTCGGCTCCTCGGGGCAGAAGAAGCTGTCGGTCAAGCACGCGCCCATGGAGAAGCTCTAGCGAGGTTCGGTGACGGGCGGACGTGGCCGGGAAAGGACCGGGCAGGCGCCCGCCGGACATGCGTCGGCCCCGGCGTCCTGAGCGGACGGCCGGGGCCGGGTGCGTGCGGGGTCAGCGTCCCTTGGCCAGCCAGGGGGCGGGGTCGCTGTTGACGCCGTTCTCGTAGACCGAGAAGTGCAGGTGGGGGGCGGTGGAGAGGCCCGTGTTGCCCACGGTCCCGATGCGCTGGCCCTTCTTGACCGTCGCGCCGGCGCTGATCTCCAGCGAGTTCATGTGCAGGTAGGACGTCTCCAGCGCCACGCCGTCGACCTTGCCGTGGTCGATGCGGACGTTGTTGCCCGAGCCGCCGTTGTAGCCCTCGGCGGCCTTGGTGACCGTGCCGTCGGCGACGGCGTAGATCGGGGCGCCCAGCGCGCCGCCGATGTCGGCGCCGCCGTGCAGGCGGCTGTAGTGCAGGATCGGGTGCATCCGCATGCCCCACGGGGAGACGATGCCGCCCTCGGTGGGCCAGAAGAACACCTGCGACTTGATGCGCTCGTTCTCGGCGTCGATCGCGGTGGTCGTGGAGGTCAGCGACGCGCTGCGGGCCTCGGCGGCGACGGCGGTCTGCGCCTGGGCGACCTGCTCGCCGACGTTCTCCAGGCCGGCCGCGCGCTCGGCGACGGCGGTCTCGACGGTGGTCTCGATCTCCTCGCGCAGCGTGTTGCGGTCGGTCTGCGAGCCGCGGACGGCGAAGGCGTCGGTGGTGCCGGGACGGGCGGTGGTGTCCGCGGCGGGGGTGGCGTCCACGACCGCGGGGTTGTTCGCGGCGATCGCGCTGGTCGCGACGCCCGGCGTCACGACGGCCAGCAGGCCGACCACGCCGGCGGCGCCGAGGGCGATGCCGCCGCGCAGGAGGCGGTTCGGGGTGGCCTTGCGGCGGGGGAGCGAGGAGCCGTCCAGGAAGGCCGCGTCGGGATCTTCGATGGCGCACCGTGGCTGGTAGGAGCCGGGGAGCGAACGTGCCACGCGTGGAGCCTTTCCTGAGAAAATCTGACTGCCCGTGCGGGGGTCGTTCCACGCCTGAGCAACAGGAACAAAGTTAGCAGTTCTTAGATGTTTCTCAGAAATCTTCTCAGGTTGTTGCCGCGGGTTGGCGGGAGGGTTTCTCGGCCCGCGCGGCCCGGTGGGGTGCCCCCGGACCACGGGTCGGCCGGGTGTTCGGTGCGGCGCCCCCGGCGCGAGGTCACGGTGGGTGTCGTGCGTCCCCCGGCCGCGTCGGGGCGACCTCGGCAACCCGGTGGAGGGCGTAGCCCGCCGCCGGACGCGCGTTGGCCGTGGGTCCCCGGGGCGGTAACCTCCGAACCGTGCCGCACCGACGCCGCACGATGACAAGGACGGAGAGCATGGATCTTTACGAGTACCAAGCGAGAGACATCTTCGCTGAGCACGACGTACCGGTCCTGCGGGGCATCGTCGCCCGCACCCCGGCCGAAGCCCGCGCCGCCGCCGAGGAACTCGGTGGTGGCCTCGTGGTGGTCAAGGCCCAGGTGAAGGTGGGCGGACGCGGCAAGGCGGGCGGCGTCAAGCTCGCCGCCACCCCCGAGGACGCGTACAAGGCCGCGAGCGACATCCTGGGCATGGACATCAAGGGCCACACGGTCCGCGCCGTGATGATCGCCGAGGGCGCCGACATCGAGGACGAGTACTACTTCTCGATGCTGCTGGACCGCGCCAACCGCAACTACCTGGCGATGTGCAGTGTCGAGGGCGGCATGGACATCGAGCAGTTGGCCCAGGACCGACCCGACGCGCTGGTGCGCCACGCGCTCGACCCCCGCACCGGGCTCGACGAGGAGGCAGCCGCGGCGATCGTCGCGGAGGCCGGCTTCGGCGAGGACGTCGCCGAGGAGGTGGCGCGCGTCCTGGTGCTGCTGGGCCGCGTGTACGACGCGGAGGACGCCACGCTCGTCGAGGTGAACCCCCTGGTCAAGACCAAGGACGGCCGCATCATCGCGCTGGACGGCAAGGTCTCGCTCGACGAGAACGCCGACTTCCGGCACCCCGCGTGGGGCGAACTGCGCGACGACAGCCAGGTCGACCCGCTCGAGGTGCGGGCCCGCGCCAAGGACCTCAACTACGTCAAGCTGGACGGCCAGGTCGGAATCATCGGCAACGGGGCCGGCCTGGTGATGAGCACCCTCGACGTGGTGGCGTACGCCGGCGAGGAACTCCCCGGCAAGCCGCGCCCCGCGAACTTCCTCGACATCGGCGGCGGCGCGTCCGCCCAGGTCATGGCCGACGGGCTGGACATCATCCTGTCCGACCCGCAGGTCAGCGTCGTGTTCGTGAACGTCTTCGGCGGCATCACGGCCTGCTCCGAGGTGGCCAAGGGCATCCGCGAGGCGCTGCGCCAGCTGGGGAACCGGGCGAGCAAGCCCATCGTCGTCCGGCTGGACGGCAACGCCGTGGAGGTCGGCCGCGCGATCCTCGCCGAGTACGACCACCCGCTGGTGACCCAGGTCGAGACGATGGACGAGGCGGCCGCCAAGGCCGCGCAGCTGGCCTCCGCGGCCATGGGAGGGAAGTGAGTCATGGCCATCTGGCTGGATCATCGCAGCAAGGTCATCGTCCAGGGCATGACGGGCACCGAGGGGCGTAAGCACACCAACCGCATGCTCATGTTCGGCACCCGGATCGTCGCCGGCGTCACGCCCGGCAAGGGCGGCCAGTCGGTGACGTTCGAGGAGGACCCGATCCCGGTGTTCAACACCGTGGCCGAGGCCCGGCACTCCACCGGGGCGAACGTGTCGGTGGTCTTCGTGCCGCCGCCGCACGCCAAGGCGGCCGTCATGGACGCCATCGCCGCCGGGATCGAGCTCATCGTCGTCATCACCGAGGGCATCCCCGTCGCCGACACCGCCGAGTTCTTCGCGGCCGCCCAGCAGGCCGGCGTCCGGCTCATCGGGCCCAACTGCCCGGGGATCATCTCGCCCGGACGCTCGAACGTGGGCATCATCCCGCCGAACATCGCCCGCTCGGGTCACGTGGGGCTGGTGTCGAAGTCGGGCACCCTCACCTACCAGATGATGTTCGAGCTGGGGGACATCGGGTTCTCCAGCGCCGTGGGCATCGGGGGCGACCCGATCATCGGCACCACGCACATCGACTGCCTCCAAGCCTTCCAGGACGACCCGGAGACCGACTGCATCGTCATGATCGGCGAGATCGGCGGCGACGCCGAGGAGCGGGCCGCGGACTACATCCGCGAGCACGTCACCAAGCCGGTGGTCGCCTACGTCGCCGGGTTCACCGCCCCCGAGGGCAAGACGATGGGGCACGCCGGCGCGATCGTGTCGGGCAGCTCCGGGACGGCCGCCGCCAAGAAGGCCGCTCTGGAGAAGGCCGGCGTCAAGGTCGGCCGGACGCCGAGCGAGACCGCCCAGCTGGTGCGCGACGTGATGCGCCGCCACCGCTGACCCGCGCCACGCACGAGGCCCGCCGACCGGACTCCGGTCGGCGGGCCTCGTCGGTTGCTCAGGCGAGTTCGGCCAGCCGCTGCCCGGCGCGGGCCGCGACGCCGTGCCAGCTGTCATCGCTGAAGTCGAAGCTCTCGCTCGGGTTGGCGACCAGGTAGACCAGGTGCGCCCCCGACACGTGGGCGGCGCTGCGGAACCGTGCGGTGGTCGAGGCCTGATCGACCTTCTGCACCACGACCCACGCCGCCGCCGCGCCGGAGCCGCTCGGATCCCCGGTGCGGGTGACCTGGGCGGTCGCCGCGCGGCTCGCGCAGGCGTCCATGTTCTGCGCCAGCTTGGCGAAGGCGGCCTGCGCCTCCTCGGCGGAGCCGAACGTGTAGAGCGCCTCGTCGACGCCGAAGTTCTGCGGCGCGTTCGTGTCGTCGCGCAGCAGGTAGGTCCGCTGCTGCTTCCTGGTGGCCCCCGGCATGCCGGCCAGGTCGATCGCCTCGCACTTGGTGCCCGGCAGCGTCACCGCGTCCGCCACCTCGGTCGCGCGCCACGAACCGGAACCGGTCGTGATGCGCGGCAGGTCGACCGCCGAGAGCCAGCCCGCAGGCGTCGAGGGCAGCGGCGCGCCCTCGGTGACGGCGACCTGGGCGGGGCAGGTGCCGCCGTCGGTGCACTGACGTACGCCGACCGCCGACAGCACGCCCGCGACGGCCTCGCCCCCGACGGGGGCCTCGGTGTGGGTGGCGTCCATGATGTTCACGCGCGCTCCGGTCCGCGACAGCGCGATCGTGTGGTACTCGCTGGTCGCGTCCTGGACCACCAGCACCTGGCCGGCCGCCTCGTCGGACAGGCCGGTGATCGCGAGCCCGTTGCGGGCCAGCACCGTCGAGCGGTCGCAGTTGCCGAGCTGGGCCGTCAGCGCGTCGAAGGCGGTCGCGGCGGCCTCGGGGGAGTCGTAGCGGTTCACCTGGTGGAGCACGGCGCCGGTCCCCGCCGCGGCCGCGGAGAAGGTCCGCAGCATCGCGTCGGCGGGCGTCTGCTGCTGCTCGGCCGCCGGGAGGAGGCATTTGGCCTGCGGCGAGGTCGGCTCGATCTTGGTGAGCGTGTCGACGACCGTCCAGGTGGTGCCGGACGCGAGTCCGGCGAGATCCTCGGGTTGGGCGAGGTAGGTCGCGACCGGGTCGATGGTCGGGGTGGGGGTCGACGTGGGCGTCGGGCCCCCGAGGACGCCCGCGCGCTGGGCGAGCCAGGCGCCGCCGACGAGCAGGGCGAGCACGATCAGCGACACGACGGCCACGACGATCCGGCGGCGTCCGGCCCCGGCGGCCGGGGCGGCGGCCCGCTCGGAGCCCGTGGCCGGGGAGCCCGGCTCGGCGAACCTGCGGCCGGGGGAGTCGCCGCCGCGTCCGCTGGGCGGCTTCGCGGGCTCGGGGATGCGCTGCTGCGCGGCGGGTTCGGCCGCGCGGGACCCGGAGGCCGCCCGACGACCGCCCGTGACGGGCGCGTCGGGGGAGCCGGCCGCGGGATCCTCGTCCCGCGGGGGAAGCGCCCGGCGCGGTCTTGAATCACCCTGCTCGCTCATCGTCCTCCAGACGTCGTGGATGCAGAACGGCGCAACTTTACCAAGGCTAGGCGTGTCTCCACGATTCCCCGCTCCGGAGCGCGCGACCATGGGGGCATCATGCGCACGCCCGTGGAAGCGAACCCCGATGTCAGCCTGACCGTGGCCAGGCCCGACGAGGACGCCGTCGGCGCCGCGCACCCCCGCTGGACCTACCTCCCCTGGCCGCTGGCGGCCACCCTCTGGACGCTGGGCGCCGCCGTCGCCGGCTGGGTCGCCTCGGCCGCCCTCCCGGTCGTCGCGTGGGTCGCCGCGTCCCGGACGCCCGCGCTGGTCGTGTTCGAGGCGACCGGGGAGACCTGGCTCGCGGCGCACGGCGCCCCCGCCCACCTCGGCGGCGTCCTGATCGACCTCATGCCGTTGGGCATCACCCTGCTCGCGGTCGCCGCCTGCGCGGCCGCCGCGCACCACGCGGCCGACCAGTGGGTCCTGCCCGAGGACGCCGACGCCGCCACCCGCTGGAAGTCCGTGGCCGCCGTCGCGGGCACGTGCGTCGCGACCTACGCCGTCGCCGCCCTCATCATGGCGCCCATCGTCGGCGGCGCCGACCAGGTCGGGCCCGCCGTCGCCGGCGCCTTCGGCGTCGTGCTGCTCGGGGCGGTGCCCGGCGCCGCGCTGGGGCTGGACGCGCACCCGTTCGCGGACGCCCCCGCGTGGGCGGCCCGTGCGCCGCGCGCCGTCGCGGCGGGGCTGGGGTCGCTCACGCTCGGGTCGGCCGCCGTCGCGCTCACCGCGCTCGTGGCGCACTGGCCGCGCGTCCAGGAGGTGCAGGCCGGCCTGGACGTCGACGCCGTCGGAACGGCGACCCTGACGCTCGCGCAACTCGTCTACCTCCCCACGATCCTGCTGTGGGCCGGGTCGTTCATGCTGGGCGCCGGGCTGACGCTGGGGCCCCAGGGTCTCCTGGTCCCCGGCCACGTCGAGGTCGCCGCGCTGCCGGCCGTGCCCGTCTTCGGGGCGCTGCCGACCGTGTCCACCGAGGCGGACTGGGCGTGGCTCGCGCTCGGCGTCGCCGCCGGGATCGCCGCCGGCGTCGTGATGGTGCGCGGCACCGAGCCCACCTGGCTCGAGGCGGCCTGGCGCGGCGCGATCGCCGGGGCGGCGTCGGGCGCGGTGTGGGCCGCCGCGTCCTGGTTCGCTGTCGGCGACCTCGGGACGCGCGCGCTGGCCGGGCTGGGGCCGAGGTTCCCGGAACTCTGGCTGTTCGCCGTGGGTCCGCTCGCGGTCGCCGGCGCGCTGGGCGGCCTCGCGGTGCTGGGGGTGCGCGCGGTGCGGGCACGGCGCGGGGAGGCCCCGGAGCCTGGCTAGGCTGTGGCCATGACCCTCCGGCTCCTCGTCCTGGCCTCCGGTTCGGGGACGCTGTTGCAGGCGCTCCTGGACGCCCAGGCGTCCGGCGACCTGGCCGGCGAGGTCGTCGCCGTCGGCACCGACCGGCCCGGCATCGCCGCCCTGGACCGCGCGGCCGCCGCCGGCGTGCCCACGTTCGTCGTCCGGCTGGGCGACCACCGCGCCGCCGACGGCAGCCTCGACCGCCCCGCCTGGGACGCCGCCCTGGCGCGGGCCTGCGCGGCGCACGCCCCCGACCTCGTCGTCAGCGCCGGGTTCATGAAGCTGGTGGGGGAGCCCTTCCTGGCCCGGTTCGGGGGCCGCATGATCAACACCCACCCGGCCCTGCTGCCGAGCTTCCCGGGCGCCCACGGCGTCGCGGACGCGCTCGCGCACGGCGTGAAGGTCACCGGGTGCACCGTCTTCGAGGTGGACGCCGGCGTCGACACCGGCGCCATCCTCGACCAGGTGGCCGTCCGGGTGGAGGACGGCGACACCGAGGAGACCCTCCACGAACGCATCAAGGTCGCCGAGCGGCGGCTGTTGGTGGACACGATCAACCGGCTCGCCGCCGCGGCGTCCGGGACGCACGAGCAGGACGACTAAGGAGAACGCATGGAACGCTCACCGATCAGGCGCGCGCTGATCTCGGTCTACGACAAGACCGGGCTGGCCGAACTCGGCAGGACGCTGGCCGACGCCGGCGTCGCGATCGTCTCGACGGGCGGCTCCTACAAGACCCTGGCGGACGCCGGCGTCCCGGTCACGGAGGTGGCCGACCTGACCGGCTTCCCCGAGTGCCTGGACGGCCGCGTCAAGACGCTGCACCCGATGGTGCACGCCGGCATCCTCGCCGACCGCCGCAAGGAGTCCCACGTCGCGCAGCTCGCCGACCTGGGCGTCGAGCCCTTCGACCTGGTCGTGAGCAACCTGTACCCGTTCACCCAGACCGTCGCCTCGGGCGCCGGCCCGGACGAGTGCGTCGAGCAGATCGACATCGGCGGGCCGTCCATGGTGCGCGCGGCCGCCAAGAACCACCCCAGCGTCGCCATCGTCACCTCCCCGGCGCAGTACCCGCAGCTGGAGGAGGCGCTCGTCGCGGGCGGCTACACCCTGGAGGAGCGGCGCGTCCTGGCCGCGCAGGCGTTCCAGCACACGGCGTCCTACGACAGCGCGGTCGCGTCCTGGCTCACCGGGCAGACCGCGGCCGCGGACGAGGCGTTCCCCGCGTGGCTGGGCCGCGACTGGGACCTGGTCGGCACGCTGCGCTACGGCGAGAACAGCCACCAGCCCGCCGCCCTCTACGCCGACGCCGCCGGCGCGACCGGGATCACCGGCGCGAACCAGCTGCACGGCAAGGAGATGAGCTACAACAACTACACCGACGCCGACGCCGCCTACCGCGCCGCCTACGACTTCGACCAGCCGTGCGTGGCGATCATCAAGCACGCCAACCCGTGCGGCATCGCGATCGGCGACGACATCGCGCAGGCCCACCGCCTCGCCCACGCCTGCGATCCGGTCAGCGCGTTCGGCGGCGTCATCGCCACCAACCGCCCCGTGTCGCTGGAGATGGCCCAGCAGGTCGCCGAGATCTTCACCGAGGTGATCGTCGCGCCCGGCTACGAGGACGGGGCGCTGGAGCTGCTGGCGCGCAAGAAGAGCATCCGCATCCTGGTGGCGCCCGCCTACGAGCACGAGGCCGTCGCGCTGCGGCCGATCTCCGGCGGCGTCCTGGCGATGGCCCCCGACCAGCTCGACGCCCCCGGCGACGACCCGGCCTCCTGGACGCTGGCCGCCGGCGAGGCCGTCGACGAGGCGACCCTGGCCGATCTGGACTTCGCCTGGAAGGCGTGCCGCGCGGTCAAGAGCAACGCGATCCTGCTGGCCGCGGGCGGCGCCTCCGTCGGCGTCGGCATGGGTCAGGTCAACCGCGTCGACTCCTGCAAGCTGGCCGTCGAGCGCGCCGGCGAGCGCGCCGCGGGCAGCGTCGCAGCCTCGGACGCGTTCTTCCCGTTCGCCGACGGGCCCGCGATCCTCATCGAGGCCGGCGTGAAGGCGATCGTCGAGCCGGGCGGGTCGATCCGCGACGACGAGACGATCGAGGCCTGCAGGGCCGCCGGCGTCGCGCTGTACTTCACCGGCACCCGCCACTTCTTCCACTAGGAGCTGCCATGACGGCGCAACGACTCGACGGCAAGGCGACCGCGGCCGCGATCAAGGCGGAGCTGACCACCAGGGTGGCGGCGCTGGCCGCCCGCGGCGTCCTGCCGGGACTGGCGACGGTCCTGGTGGGCGCGGACCCCGCCAGCCAGAACTACGTGCGGATGAAGCACCGCGACTGCGAGGAGGTCGGGATCGCGTCCATCCGCGTCGAGCTCCCCGCCGACGCCTCCGCGGCGCAGTTGCAGGAGGCGATCGAGGGCCTCAACGCCGACGACGCCTGCACCGGCTACATCGTGCAGTTGCCCCTCCCGAAGCACCTCGACGAGAACTGGGCGCTGTCCCTGATCGACCCCGCCAAGGACGCCGACGGGCTGCACCCGATCAACCTCGGCCGGCTCGTGCTGAACGAGCCCGGCACGCTGCCCTGCACCCCGCGCGGCATCGTGGAACTGCTGCGCCGCCACGGCGTGGAGCTCAACGGCGCCGAGGTGTGCGTGGTGGGCCGCGGCATCACGGTAGGACGCCCGCTCGGGCTCATCCTCACCCGGCGCAGCGAGAACGCCACCGTGACGCTGTGCCACACCGGCACCCGCGACCTGGCCGACCACACGCGGCGCGCCGACATCGTGGTGGCGGCGGCCGGCGTGCCGTCGATGATCACCGCGGACATGGTCAAGGAGGGCTCGGTGCTCGTCGACGTCGGCGTCAGCCGGGTGGACGGCAGGACGGCCGGCGACCTGGCCCCCGACGTGTGGGAGAAGGCGTCCTGGGTGACGCCGAACCCGGGCGGCGTCGGGCCGATGACGCGGGCGATGCTGCTGTCCAACGTCGTGGACCGGGCGGAGGCGCTGGCGGCGCCGTGACCGAACAGCCGCGCACCCACTGGGCCCCGGAGCAGGGGCCGCGCCCGCCGCGTCCGTGGCACGCCCAGGTGGTCGGCCAGTGGCCGCTCGCCGTCGTGCTGCTCGGCATCGCGGCCGGCGTGGTGTGGGCCGGCACGGGGCACTGGAAGCGCGGATCGTTCCTGATCGGGGCCACGTTCGCGCTGGCGACCGTGCTGCGCGCCGCCCTGCCCGCGGACCGGGTCGGCCTGCTCGCCGTCCGGTCGCGGGCGGTGGACGTGTGCTGCCTGGCCGTCCTGGCGGTCGGGATCGTGACGCTCTCGCTGATCGTGCCGCCCCAGCCCTGACGGGCGCGGCGGGTCAGCGGCGGCGGTAGGTCGCGTACAGGAACTGCCCGTCGGTGTCGCCGGACGCCACCCGCGCCGCCTCGGCGGCCCGCAACTCGACCCGGCGGATCTTGCTGCTCACCGTCTTGGGCAGCTCCTCGGTGAACTCGATGATCCGCACCAGCTGGTAGCCGTTGAGGTGCTCCTTGCAGTGCGCGAACACCGAGGCGGCCGTGGCGTCGTCGGCCGCGCCGGACGCCGCCAGCACGATGTAGGCCTTCGGGACCGCCCCGCGCACCGGGTCGGGGGAGGGCACCACGGCGCACTCGGCGACCGCGTCGTGCAGCATGAGCGCGCTCTCCAGCTCGAACGGGGAGATCTTGTAGTCCGACGCCTTGAACACGTCGTCGGCGCGCCCGACGTAGGTGAGGTAGCCCTCCTCGTCGCGCTCGGCGATGTCGCCGGTGTGGTAGAAGCCGCCGCGGCAGGCGTGCTCGGTCAGCTCGGGTGCGCCGTAGTAGCCGCCCATCAGGCCCGCGTGGTCGGCCGACAGGTCGAGGCAGATCTCGCCCTCGCCGGGGCCCTCGAGAGGCTGCTCGGTGACGGGGTCGAGCAGCGCGACGGCGTAGCCGGGCATCGGGCGCCCCATCGCGCCGGCCTTGACCGGCTGGCCGGGGAGTTGCCCACGCAGCACGTCATCTCGGTCTGCCCGAAGCCGTCCCGGATGGTGTTGTTCCAGGCCGCCCGCACCTTGTTGATCACCTCGGGGTTGAGCGCCTCGCCGGCCCCCACGACCTCGCGCGGCGGCCGGGTGAGCTGGGTGAGGTCGGCCTGGATGAGCATGCGCCAGACCGTCGGCGGCGCGCAGAAGCTCGAGACCTGGTGGTGATCCATGATCTCGAGCAGGGCGCGGGCGTCGAAGCGCTCGTAGTTGACGATGAACACGGTGGCCTGGGCCAGGAACGGGGCGAAGAAGTTGCTCCACGCGTGCTTGCCCCACCCGGGCGAGGAGATGTTGAGGTGCACGTCGCCCGGCCGCACTCCGAGCCAGTACATGGTGGAGAGGTGTCCGATCGGGTAGCTCACCTGGGTGTGGCGGACGAGCTTGGGATGGGCGGTCGTCCCCGAGGTGAAGTAGAGCAGCGACGTGGCGTCGGCCGGGGTCGGCCCGTCGGGGACGAACGTGTCCGGGGCCGTCCGGCTGTCGTCCCACGGCGTCCAACCCTCGGGGAGATCGTCGCCGACGCCGATGACCCGGGTCTGCGGCCGCACGAGGGCGAACCGCTCGGCCAGCGCCGTGGGGGCGATCGCCCAGCGCGCGTCCACCGTGTCGATCCGCCAGGCCAGGTCGGTCTCGCTCAGCAGCGTGGAGGTGGGGATGGCGACGGCGCCCACCTTGAGCAGGCCCAGCAGGATCTCCCACAGGTCGATGGTGTTGTTCAGCATCACGATCATGAGGTCGCCCGGGCCGACCCCCAGCCCGCGCAGCCACGAGGCCACCTGGTCGGAGCGGCGCGCCAGCTCCCCGTACGTCCAGGAGGCGGGCTCGGCGCCGGGTTCGGCGATGGTCACGGCGGCCCGATCGGGGTGCTCGCCCGCGACGACGTCGAACCACTCCAGGGCGAAGTTGAAGGTCTCGGGGTGGGGCCAGCGGAACTCGGAGAAGGCCGTGGCGTAGTCGTGCGGGTGATCGAGCAGGAAGTCGCGCGCGGCCCGCACCGCGTCCGTCGCAGGGGTGGCCGGGCGTCCGGTGTGCGTCATGGCGTCACTGTACGCGTCCTGGCTACGGGATCGTAGGTACGGTCCGTGGACGCCCCGCCGCAACCGCTTCCGGTTCCCCGTCCACGGTGCTTACATTGAGCCATGAAGAAACTCATCAACGACCCTGGTCAGGTGGTCGTCGAGGCGCTCGAGGGACTTGCACTGGCGCATCCCGACAGCGTGCGTGTCGACCTGGAGAACCGGGTGGTGGTGCGGACCGACGCGCCACGCCCCGGCAAGGTGGGGGTGATCTCGGGCGGAGGTTCCGGCCACGAGCCCCTGCACTCGGGCTTCGTGGGCGTCGGCATGCTGGACGCCGCCGTCTGCGGTGAGGTGTTCACCTCGCCCGTGCCCGACCAACTGCTGGCGGCCACCCAGGCCGTGGACGGCGGCGCCGGGGTGCTGCACCTGGTGAAGAACTACACCGGCGACGTGATGAACTTCGAGATGGCGGCCGAACTCGCCGCCGAGATGCTCGGCACCCGCGTCGAGGCGGTCGTCATCGACGACGACGTGGCCGTGCAGGACTCGCTCTACACCGCCGGACGCCGCGGGGTGGGCGCCACGGTCTTCGTCGAGAAGATCGCCGGCGCGCTGGCCGAGTCGGGCGCCGACCTGGACGCCGTCGCCGCGATCGCGCGCAAGGTCGTCGCCGAGTCCCGCTCGATGGGCGTGGCGCTGACCTCGTGCACCGTGCCCGCCGCGGGCAAGCCCACGTTCGAGCTCGGCGAGGGCGAGATGGAGCTGGGCATCGGCATCCACGGCGAGCCCGGCCGGGAGCGGCTGCCGCTCGGCACCGCGGCCGAGGTCGCGGGCCGGCTGGTCGAGCCGATCCTCGCCGACCTCGACTTCACCGGTCGCGACGCCGTGGTCATGGTGAACGGCATGGGCGGCACGCCGCTCATCGAGCTGTACATCGTCTACCGCGAGGTCGCCCGCCTGCTCGAGGGCGCCGGCGTCCGGATCGCGCGCAGCCTGGTCGGCAACTACGTCACCAGCCTGGAGATGGCCGGGTGCTCGGTGTCGGTCCTCCGCGCCGACGACGAACTGCTGGCGCTGTGGGACGCGCCGGTCGACACGCTGTCGCTGCGGTGGGGCGCCTGATGGTGGGACGCGACGACGTCGCCCGCTGGCTGGCCGACTACGCCGCGGTCGTCCACGAGAACGCGGCCGAGCTCACCGAGCTCGACCGTGCCATCGGGGACGCCGACCACGGCTCGAACATGGACCGCGGGTTCGCCGCCGTCGCCGCCCTGGACCCGAGCGGGTTCGACGACGCCGCCGCGTACCTGAAGAAGGCCGGCATGACGCTGGTCAGCACCGTCGGCGGCGCGTCCGGCCCGCTGTTCGGGACGTTCTTCCTGCGGCTGGGCGGCGCCTGGCCCGCCGAGGACGGCGATGCCGCGGGGCTGGGCGCCGCGCTGCGCGCCGGGCTCGACGGGATCCTGGCGCGCGGCAAGGCGGAGGTCGGCGACAAGACGCTGGTCGACGCCCTGGCACCGGCCGTGGACGCCTTCGACGCTGCGGCCGGCGAGGGCCTCGGGGCGGCGCTGAGCGCGGCGGCCGCGGCGGGCGCCGCCGGCCGGGACGCCACCGTCCCGCTGGTCGCCCGCAAGGGGCGCGCGTCCTACCTGGGCGAGCGCAGCGCGGGCCACCAGGATCCCGGCGCGACGAGCATGGCGCTGCTCCTGGACTCGGCGGCGCGCGCGCTGCCCGGGAGCGGCGGATGATCGGACTCGTCGTCGTCTCCCATTCACCGGCGCTCGCGGACGCGGCGATCGCCCTGGCGCTCGAGATGGTCGGCCGGGGTGACCCGCCCGCCGTGATCGCGGCGGCGGGGACGCCCGACGGCGGGCTGGGCACCGACGCGGCCGCCATCGCCGAGGCGCTCGCCGCGGCCGACTCGGGTGACGGCGTCCTGGTGCTGCTCGACCTCGGCAGCGCCATCCTCTCGGCCGAGATGGCCCTGGAATTCGTCGACCCCGACCTCGCGGAGCGGGTCACCCTGTCGCCGGCCCCGCTGGTGGAGGGCCTGGTCGCCGCGGTGGTGACGGCCGCCGCGGGCGGCTCGGTCGCCGACTGCGCGGCCGAGGCCGAGCGGGGCCTGACGGCGAAGGTCCAGCACCTCGCCGTCGAGCCCGAGCCAGAACCCGACGCCGCACCCGCGTCGCACCAACCGGACGCCCCGAGGGGTCGGCCCCCGTGAACCAGCAGTGGGCCCGCGGGGACGCCGGCGGCGACGACACCCCGGGCGACGTGACGTTCGCGGCCGTCATCGACCTGCCGCACGGCCTGCACGCCCGGCCGGCGGCGGCGTTCACCACCGCGCTGGGCCCGTTCGACGTGGTCGGGCGGGCGCGCAACGCGTCCACGCACTCGCCGTGGGCGGACGCCCGGAGCGTGACCGGCCTGGCCGGGCTGGGGCTGGGACCCGGCGACGAGATCGAGGTCGCCCTCAGCGGCCCGGACGCCGACGCGGCCAGGGCGGCGCTCGAGGCGCTGATCGCGGACCACTTCGGGGAGGCCGTGACGCCGCCCGACGCCGAGGCGGGCGACAGCGGGCTCCCGATCGTCGGGCCCGTGCACCGGCTGGTGCCGCCCGACCTGAGCCGCTACGTCCCCGGCGAGGACGAGGAGTCCCGGCTGTCGGCGGCGGTCGACGTCGTGGGGGCGTTCTGGACGGCGCACGCGCGGGGCCCCTTCGACGCCATCGTGCGGGCGCAGCAGGCGCTGCTGCTCGACCGGCATTTCCTCGCGCCGGCCTACAACGCGGTCGCCGCGGGCGCGTCCGCCCCGGCCGGCGTCGCGCTGGCCGTCGGCCAGAACGCGCTGCGCTTCGAGCGGCTGCCCGCCTACCTGCGGGCCCGCGCCGAGGACGTCCGCGGCCTGGGCCGGCTGCTGGTGCTCGCGCTGCTGGAGGAGCCGCTGCGCCCCGCGCTGCCCACGACGCCGTACGTGCTCGTCGGCGCGGAGCTCGACATCGCGACCGCGCTGGGGCTGGACGCCGACCTGTGCGGCGGCGTCATCACGTGGATGGGCTCCAACCAGGGCCACGGCGCCCTGATGTGCGGCGAGCTCGGCATCCCGATCCGGACCCGCCAGATCGCCGCCCGCGACCTGGCCGAGGGCGAGCTGGTGGAACTGGCGGCCGACGCGACGCTGTGACACGGACGCGGAACGGCCCCGCCACCCATCCGGGTGGCGGGGCCGCTGCGTCGGGGCTCAGATGAGGCCGAGTTCCGTGACGGCCTGCTTCTCGTCGGCCAGCTCGGCGACGGAGGCGTCGATCTTGGCGCGGGAGAAGTCGTTGATCTCCAGGCCCTGCACGATCTCGTACTTCCCGTCCTTGACCACGCACGGGAACGAGGAGATGAGGCCCTCGGGGACGCCGTAGGAGCCGTCGGAGGGCACCGACATGGAGACCCAGTCGCCCTCGGGCGTGCCGAGCACCCAGTCGTGCATGTGGCCGATGGTGGCGTTCGCCGCCGACGCCGCCGAGGAGGAGCCGCGGGCCGCGATGATCGCCGCGCCGCGCTTGGCGACCGTCGGGATGAAGTCGTTCTCGATCCACCCCTGGTCGTTCACGGCCTCAGCCGCGTTGGCGCCGTTGACCTCGGCGTTGAACAGGTCGGGGTACTGCGTGGCGGAGTGGTTGCCCCAGATCGTCATCTTCTTGATCTCGGTGACCGGGACGCCCAGCCTGGCGGCCAGCTGCGAGATCGCGCGGTTGTGGTCCAGGCGGGTCAGCGCGTTGAAGCGCTCGGCGGGGATGTCGGGGGCGTTGCTCATCGCGATCAGCGCGTTGGTGTTGGCCGGGTTGCCGGTGACCAGGATCTTGACGTCGTCGGCGGCCACGTCGTTGAGCGCCTTGCCCTGGGCGGTGAAGATCGCGCCGTTGGCCGAGAGCAGGTCGCCGCGCTCCATGCCCGCGGTGCGCGGGCGGGCGCCGACGAGCATGGCCAGGTTCACGCCGTCGAACACCTTCGTGGCGTCGTCGCCGATGACGACCTTGCTCAGCAGCGGGAACGCGCAGTCGTCGAGCTCCATGACGACGCCCTCGAGCGCCTTCAGGGCCGGCGTGATCTCCAGCAGGTGCAGCTGGACCGGGGTGTCCGGGCCGAGCAGCTCGCCGCTGGCGATGCGGAAGAGAAGGCTGTAGCCGATCTGGCCGGCGGCGCCGGTGACAGCGACCTTGACGGGGGCTTGGGTCATGTTTCCTCCACTGTGAAGACGGCAGCGGGCATCCCGCCCGCACCCCTCGAACCTAGCACCGCGCGGCCCGCCCGAGGACGGACCGGATCACCTCGGGACACCCGACCGCGGGGTTTCCGAGCCGCCTAGGGTGGCGGCATGCGCTTGTTCCTCGTGCGGCACGGACGGACCTCCTCCAACGTCGATCGACTCCTCGACACCGCCTTCCCCGGCGCCGACCTGGACGCCGTCGGGCGCGCCCAGGCCGACACGCTGGTCGAGCGGCTCGCCGGCGTCGAGCTCGACGCCCTGTACGCCTCCGATCTGGTCCGGACGCAGCAGACCGCGGCGCCGCTGTCGCGGGAGCGCGGCCTCGAGCCCGCGATCCTGCCCGGGCTGCGGGAGATCGCCGCCGGCGACCAGGAGATGTGGCCGGTGTGGGACGCCTACGTCGGCGTCCTCACCTCCTGGGCGACCGGGGACCTGACCGCGAAGCGGCCCGGCGGGGAGTCGGGGGAGGAGTTCCTGGCGCGCTTCGACGGGGCGATCAGCGAGATCGCCGCGTCCGGCGCGAAGGCGGCCGCGCTGGTCAGCCACGGCGCCGCGCTGCGGATGTGGGTGGGCGGCCGCGTCTCCGGCATCGAGCCGGACGAGGTGGCGCACCGCTACCTCGGCAACACCGCGATCATCCAGGTCGAGGGCGACCCGGAGTCCGGGTGGCGCTTCGTCTCGTGGGACGAGGGCACCGAGATCCCGACCGCGGGCCCCGACGCGCCCGCCCCGCGCGGCGAGCCGGGTGCGTTCGTGCTCGGCCGCGCCGAGGCGTCCTCGGCGGCGCCAGGCTGGCGGCTCATCCTCGGTCGACTGCACCTGGTCACCCGGTGGCCCGACGCCGCGACGGCGCTGACGTTCGTGTCCCGCGTCGGGGAGATCGCGGTGGCGCTGGGTCACGACGTCGACCTCGACGTCCGGGGCGACCGCGTCGGCCTGGCGCTCAGCAGCGCGGACGCCGGCGGCGTCACGCACCGGGACACGGCGCTGGCCCACCAGATCACGACCCTGACCGAGGCGCTGGGCGGCGAGCCCGAGCCGACGCTCCCGGCCGCGTTCGAGCTGGGCATCGACACCGCCGACGCCGACGCGATCCGGCCGTTCTGGGCGGCGGTGCTCGCCGCGGTCGACACCGGCGACGAGGTCGTCGATCCGCTCGGGCGGGCGCCGCGGATCTGGTTCCAGGACATCGGGACGCCGCGGCCGCAGCGCAACCGGATCCACCTCGATGTCAACGTCGCCCACGACGCCGCGCCGGCCCGCATCGAGGCCGCTCTGGCGGCGGGCGGCAGGCTGCTCGACGACAGCGCCGCGCCCGCGTGGTGGGTGCTCGCCGACGCGGACGGCAACGAGGCCTGCGTCAGCACCTGGCAGGGCCGCGAGGATCCCGACGACCGGTGACGGCGCTCGCCGGGCCGACGCGCAGGCCGGTCGCGGCGGGGCGGATGCCCCCGCGCTCCGGTAGCTTGGCGGCCGGGGCGGCCGCCCCACCCCCGTTCTGAGAGGCCGCGATGCAAGCACTGTTCAAAGAGATCAAGGCCGGCGACATCGACGCCGTGCGCCGACGCCTGGAGAAGGACCCCGGTGCGGTGGCGCTGCGGGCCACCCCACCGCCCAAGACCCACGCCGGGCAGCAGCCGCTGATGGTGGCGCTCATGGTGGGCGAGTTCGAGATCGCCGACCTGCTGCTCGACTTCGGGGCGGACGCGAACGACGACGACTCCGCCGCCGGAGAGCCGCACTGGCGCCCCGTGCTGTTCGACGCCATCAGGGCGGCGGCGTACCGGACGCGGCCGCGTCACCCGACGATGCGCGGGCCGGTCGACACCGCGGCGCAGTCGCTGGCGGTGCTGCGCCGGATGCTCGACCTGGGCGCCGACCCCACGGCCGTGAGCTCCGGCGGCACGTCCGCCCTGATGAGCGCGGCGCTCGACGTGGAGCAGGTGCTGCCTCCCCGCCAACTGCGGAATCCAGACGCCGAACTCGACCCCGAGTTCGACGCCAACATCACCGCGCTGATGGACGCGCTGCTGGCCACCGATGTCGACCCGCACCGCATCGAGCCGATCTTCGACACCTCGGCCGCGGACTGGTTCAGCGGCCGACTGATGGGCCGCTACCTGCGCCTGCCGCGGGAGGCCTGACCGGCGGACGCGGCGGCCGCGGGTCGTCCCCGCGGTGGGCCGCCGTCACGCCGGTGGCCGGGCCTCGGCGAGCGCCAGGTCGGTGAGAGCCGCCGGGGGAGCCCTAGCCGGTCGCGAGGCATCGCGACCTCCGGGACGGGGTGGTCACGCGCGGCTCAGGCGGACGCGGCCCGGAGCGCGTCCTCGACGCGCTCCACCTTGCCGGTCAGTTCGCCAGTGTGACCCGGGCGGATGTCGGCCTTGAGGACGAGCGCGGTGCGCGAGCCGAAGCGTTCCATCGCCTCGCAGCAGCGCCGCACGACGTCCATGCACTCGTCCCAGCTGCCCTCCAGGGTGGTGAACATCGGCCCGG
Organism: Propioniciclava coleopterorum; assembly: GCF_011393335.1. NCBI lineage: Bacteria > Bacillati > Actinomycetota > Actinomycetes > Propionibacteriales > Propionibacteriaceae > Propioniciclava > Propioniciclava coleopterorum. The sequence goes on from NZ_CP049865.1 coordinate 2,780,907, forward strand.
TCTCGTTGGGCAGCCCCGACGCGCGGACGATCCGGACGGCCTCGGCGACGGCCAGGTGGACCGACGCGTCGTCGCACGGCGTCCAGTCGTCGGCGGCGTCGGCGGGGCGTCCGGAGGGGGCGACGGAGAATGCGACCAGCATGGCGGTCTCCTTCCTGTGGTTGCCACCCACGGTAGCCCGGCGCGTCGGTCCGTCCTCCCTCGGTCCGGGGCGGCGGCGGTGTCGCGGTGGGGGTCGCGGGTGCGTGGTGATCCGGCGGACGCCGCCGCGTCGGACGCCCGCCGGCGGCTCGGGCGGAAACGACGGGGGCCCGCCCGACGCGTGGTCGAGCGGGCCCCCGGGGTGACGGTCAGTGCGCGAGCGCGCCCGCCGCCCCGGCGCCGGTCATGGAGCGGACCTCCATCTCGGCCGCCTTCTCCGGATCGGACTTCTCCTTGGACAGCACGGTCCCCAGCCAGCCGGCCAGGAAGCCGAGCGGAACCGAGATCAGCGCGGGGTTGTCGTAGGGGAACCAGGCGAAGCTGGCCCCCGGGAACATCGCGCTGGCCAGCGGCTTGGCCGCCCCGATCGGGGTCGAGACCGCGGGGGAGAAGATGATCAGCACCAGCGAGCTGATGAGGCCGGTGTAGATCGACCACAGCGAGCCCTGGGTGTTGAACCGCTTCCAGTAGAGCGAGAACAGGATGGAGGGCAGGTTCGCCGACGCCGCGACCGCGAAGGCCAGGGCGACGAGGAACGCGATGTTCATGCTCTTGGCGAAGATGCCGCCGAAGATCGCCAGCGCGCCGATGACCAGCACGGTGTTGCGGGCGATCTTGACCTCGACGGCCGGGTCGGCCTTGCCGTCCTTCATGACGTTGTTGTAGATGTCGTGCGCGAACGACGCCGAAGCGGTGATCGTCAGGCCCGCGACCACGGCGAGGATCGTGGCGAAGGCCACGCCCGCGATGATGGCGAGGAAGATCGTGCCGCCCGTCCCGCCGCCGGGCAGGAAGAACGCGAGCGCCGGGGCCGCCGCGTTCGCTTTGCCGGGCATGCCGTTGATCGCCTCTTGGCCGCCGGGGACCAGCGCGGCCGCGCCGTAGCCCAGCACCAGCGTGAACAGGTAGAACGCGCCGATGAGCGCGATCGCCCACGTCACCGACTGGCGGGCCGCCTTGGCGGTCGGCACGGTGTAGAAGCGCATCAGGACGTGGGGCAGGCCGGCGGTGCCCAGCACGAGGGCGATCGACAGCGAGATGAAGCCGATCGGGTCCTTGTACTTGTCGCCGGGCGCCAGCATCGCCGGGTGGTCGTTGGCCACGACGGCCTGGCCCATGAGGGCGTCGAAGTTGAAGCCGAACAGGGCCAGCACCCAGACCGTCATCAGGCCGGCGCCGGCGATCAGCAGGACGGCCTTGATCATCTGGACCCACGTGGTGCCCTTCATGCCGCCGATGAGGACGTACACGATCATCAGGACGCCGACGATCACGATGACGATGTTCTGGGCGAGCTCACCGCTGAGGCCCAGCAGCAGCGACACCAGGCCGCCGGCGCCGGCCATCTGGGCGAGCAGGTAGAAGAAGGAGATCGCCAGCGTGGACAGCGCGGCGGCGAGGCGGACGGGCTTCTGCCGCATCCGGAAGCTGAGGACGTCGGCCATCGTGTAGCGGCCGGTGTTGCGCAGCGGCTCGGCGACCAGCAGGAGCGCCACGAGCCAAGCCACGAGGAAGCCGATCGAGTAGAGCAGGCCGTCGTAGCCGTTGAACGCGATGGCGCCGGCGATGCCGAGGAACGACGCGGCGGACAGGTAGTCGCCCGCGATCGCGAAGCCGTTCTGCGTGCCCGAGAACTGGGCGCCGCCGGTGTAGAAGGAGCCGGCCGCCTTGGCCTGGTTCGACGTCACCTTGATGACGACCGTGAGGGTCGCCACCACGAAGACGGCGAAGATGACGATGTTGAGGATCGGGTTGCCGAGGGCTTCCAGGAGCATCATCGGGCGTCTCCTTCCAGCTTCTCGCGGATCTGAGTGGCGAGCGGATCGAGCCGCGTCTTGGCCTGGCGCAGGTACAGCCAGGTGATGAGGAACGTGGTGACGAACTGCAGCAGGCCCAGGAAATGGCCGACGTTGAAGTACTGCATCCCCAGGAACGACTGGGTCATGAAGTCCTTGGCGTAGACCGACATCAGGACGTAGGCGAAGTACCACACCAGGAATGCGGCGGTCATCGGGAATGCGAAGTTGCGGAACCGGCGCTGCAGTTCCTCGAACTCGGGGGACTGGGCCACCTCGACGAACGCGGCGGCGGGGATCTCCGAGGACGCTCCGTGCGCATCGGCGCGCTCGGGCGGATCCGTGGGCGGATTACTCGGGGGAGTCGACATGAAACCTCCATTGGTCATGTGGGAGCCAGCCTGACTGGCAGCCAGACCATAACCGCACCGCGCGCGTCGGCGGAAGGCGGGGAGGGCACCCCGGATGAATCGTTGTCGAATCGTGTTGTTAGCTCGACGTCGAGATTCTTTTTGGTCGGGACGTCACAAATAGAGGGACGTTGTTATTCCGTTCCCGCCCCGGGGTCGGCGACTCAGCCGAAGATGACCGTGCGGTGCCCGTCCAGGAAGACGCGGTGCTCGGCGTAGAGGCGGACGGCCTCGGCGAGGGTGCGGGTCTCCTGCTCCTGGCCGCGGGCGACGAGTTGCGGCACCTCCAGGTTGTGGTCGACGCGCGTGACGTTCTGCTCGATGATCGGGCCCTCGTCCAGGTCGGAGGTCACGAAGTGCGCGGTCGCCCCGATGAGCTTCACGCCCCGCTCGTGCGCCTGCCGGTACGGGTTGGCGCCCTTGAACCCGGGCAGGAAGGAGTGGTGGATGTTGATCGCGCGCCCGGCCAGCGCCTCGCACAGCTCCGGCGACAGGATCTGCATGTAGCGGGCGAGCACGACGAGCTCGATGTCCTCGGCCTCCACCCGGCGCAGCACCTCGGCCTCGAAGTCCGCCTTGGTGTGCGGCAGCACGACGTGGTCGGTGAACGGGACGCCGTAGAAGGTGGCCAGCGGGCGCAGGTCGGGGTGGTTGGCCATCACGCCGGCCACCTCGATCGGCAGCAGGCCCGACCGCTGCCGGAACAGCAGGTCGTTGAGGCAGTGCGCCGCGCGGCTCGCCAGGATCAGGGTGCGGCGGCGGCGTCCGACCTCGTCGAGGTGCCAGGCCGCCTGCAGGTAGGCCGCCAGCGGGCGCAGGGACTCCTCGAACGAGGACCGCTCGAAGCCGGACTGCACCTGGACGCGCATGAAGAACCGGCCCGTGTCGACCGAGGAGAACTGCTGCAGCTCGGTGACGTTGCCCTGCGCCGCGGCGACCGCTCCAGTGACGGCATGCACGATGCCGGGGCGGTCGGGGCACTCCAGGGTCAACACCCAGTGGGACGAATCGGTCACGCCGGCCGACTCTACTGCGCGGGGGCGCCGACGCGGGCGCGGTCCGCCGCCGCTACAGCCCGGCCGCGTCGAGCGCGTTCGCCGCGCGGTCGCGCCCGATGGCGATGAGTTCCGCCGCCCGGTGGAAGTCGAAGGTGGAGGCCATGTCCTGGCTGAACTCGATCAGCACGTCGGGTGGGCTGGCCGCGAGCCGGAACCGGGTGATCATCGACTCGGCGGTCTCCAGCGACAGCGACACCACGTCGCCGAGCTTGAGCCCCTTGGGGAGTTCGTCGAAGTCGAAGTCCCGGGGCTTGGTGGGCGCGTCGTGGGTGGAGGCCGCGTCGTCCTGTGTCGTCGGCTCGGCGGGGAAGAACCGCTCGGACCACCACTCCCGCCAGTTGCGCACCGGCTCGGCGTCCAGGACGCCGCGGCGCAGCCGGCCCGACAGTTCGCCGAGGAAGCCGTCGGTGCTGGCGACCTCGGTGACCGGGCGGGTGCTGAGCAGCCCCTTGCGGCGTCCGGACAGGCTGACGGCGATGGTGCGGTCCGCCGGGACGCCGTGCAGCGGGTCGACCGGGACCGGGTTGAGCAGCCCGCCGTCCGCCAGCAGCCGGCCGTCCACCATCACGGGGGTGAAGACGCTGGGGATGCCGATCGAGGCGCGCATCGCGGTGGCCAGCGAGCCCCGCTGGAACCACACCTCGCGGCTGTTGGTCAGGTCGGTGGCCACGGCGGTGAACGGGATGGGGAGGTCCTCGATCTGCGCGCCGCCCAGGATGTCGGCGACCCGCCCCATGACGCGCTGCCCCAGAACACGCCGGGTCCGGTGAAGGCCGGGTCGAGGAGCATGAGGACGTCGCGCTGGTTCAGGGTCGTGACCCACTCGGAGTAGGCGTCGAGCCGGCCCGCCGCCTCCAGGCCGCCCACGAGCGCGCCCATCGAGGTTCCCGCGATCGCCACGATCTCGTGGTCGCGCGCACGCAGTTCCTGGATGACCCCGATGTGGGCGTAGCCGCGCGCGCCGCCGGACCCGAGGGAGAGTGCGATCCGCATGTCAACCAGCCTACGGGGCGGACCCCGCTACAGTGGTGGAGGCCACAACGCCGTCAATACGGGTGACCATTTCGTCCAGCTAGGGGGCAGTTCAGGTGACAGCAGACCTCGTCGTCGTCGGCTCGGGGCTCTTCGGCCTCACGATCGCCGAGCGCGCAGCCAACGATCTCGGCCTGAGGGTGGCGCTGATCGACCGCCGCGACCACATCGGCGGCAACGCGTACTCGGAGAACGACCCCACCACCGGGATCGAGGTGCACAAGTACGGCGCGCACCTGTTCCACACGAGCAACGAGCGCGTCTGGGAGTACGTGAACCGGTTCACGACGTTCACCAACTACGTGCACAAGGTCTACACCAGCCACAAGGGCGAGGTGTACCCGATGCCGGTGAACCTCGGCACCATCAACCAGTTCTTCCGCTCGGCCTACAGCCCGACCGAGGCGCGCGCGCTGATCGCCGAGCAGGCCGCGGAGCTGGGCGACAAGGTGCCGGAGAACTTCGTCGAGAAGGGCATCAGCCTCATCGGCCGCCCGCTGTACGAGGCGTTCATCAAGCACTACACGGCCAAGCAGTGGCAGACGGACCCCGAGCAGCTCGAGGCGTCCATCATCAGCCGGCTCCCCGTCCGCTACACCTACGACAACCGCTACTTCAGCGACACGCACGAGGGCCTGCCGACCGACGGCTACGCCGCGTGGCTGGAGCGGATGGCCGACCACCCGCTCATCGACGTGCGGCTCGGCACCGACTTCTTCGACACGGGCCAGGAGATCAACCGCGAGAACGTCCGCGGCAGCGTCCCGGTCGTCTACACCGGTCCCGTGGACCGCTACTTCGACTACTCCGAGGGCGAGTTGGGGTGGCGCACCATCGATCTGGAGGCCGAGGTCCTGCCCATCGAGGACTTCCAGGGCACGTCGGTGATGAACTACCCCGACGAGGACGTCCCCTTCACCCGCATCCACGAGTTCCGCCACTTCCACCCGGAGCGGAACTACACCAAGGACGCGACCATCATCATGCGCGAGTACAGCCGCTTCGCCCACCGCGACGACGAGCCGTACTACCCGATCAACACCGACGCCGACCGCGACGGTCTGCTGAAGTACCGCGACCAGGCCAAGGCGGAGCCGAACGTGCTGTTCGGCGGACGCCTCGGCACGTACAAGTACCTCGACATGCACATGGCGATCGGTTCGGCGCTGTCCATGTTCGACAACAAGATCCGTCCGCACTTCGCCGAGGGCGCCGCGCTCGAAAGCGGTGGGGTCTCCGAGTGAGCGCATCACTCGTCCCCGGCGACGCGTTCGCCACCCCCGGCGGCGGGCACGGCCTGCTGGACGCGATCCGCAACCGCTACCTGCTGAAACTGCTCGTGCGCAAGGAACTGCGCGTGCGGTACCGCGGGTCGGTGCTGGGCATGGTGTGGTCCTACGTGAAGCCCGCGGTGCAGTTCGCCGTGTTCTACTTCGCGGTCGGCGTGTTCCTGCGGATGAACCAGACGGTCCCGAACTTCGCGCTCTACCTGTTCTCGGGCATCGTCGCGGTCAACTTCTTCACCGAGGCGTTCGGCAACGCCACCCGAGCCGTCGTGGGGAACGCCGCGCTGGTGAAGAAGATCTACATGCCGCGGCAGTTGTTCAGCGTGGCCTCGGTGTACGTGGCCGGCGTGCACTTCGTGCCGCAGTTGGTGGTCCTCGTCGCGGGCGCGCTGGTCGTCGGGTGGCGCCCGAACCCCATGCAGTTGCTGGCAGGCGTGGCCGGATTCGGCATCCTCGTCATCTTCTCGCTCGGACTCGGGCTCCTGTTCGGGGCCGTGAACGTCCTCGTCCGCGACGCCGAGAACATCGTCGACCTGATCTCGATGGTGGTCAGCTGGACGTCGCCGGTGCTCTACCACTGGGCGCAGGTGGCCGCGGTGCTGGGCACCGGCCCGGGGTGGGCGATCTACCAGCTCAACCCCATCACGCCCGCCGTCGAACTCTTCCACTACTGCTTCTGGGCGCCGACGAACGGCGTCGTCTACGAGGGGCCACCCGGCCTCGCCATGTGGACGGCGTTCGCCTTCCTGACCGCCTGCCTCACCCTGGCCGTGGGGGAGATCGTCTTCCGCCGCCTCGACGCCCGATTCGCCCAGGAGCTCTGACGTGGACGCGACCGACGACACCACGCGGGTCCGGGTCTCCGGCGTCTCCAAGGTGTTCAACATCCGCCACACCCACTCGCTCAAGGAGTGGATCGTGGCCAAGATCAAGGGACGCCGCGAGGCGACCATCGACCGGTTCCAGGCGCTGAAGGACGTGAGCTTCGACGTCAGGGACGGCGAGGCCGTGGCGCTGCTGGGCCTCAACGGGTCCGGCAAGTCGACGCTGCTGAAGCTGATCTCCGGCGTGCTGGTGCCCGACGGGGGAGAGATCGGCGTGCGCGGCAAGGTCGCGGGCCTGATCGAGGTCGGAGCGGGCTTCCACCCCGACCTCACCGGCCGGGAGAACGTCTACCTCAACGGCGCCATCCTCGGCATGGACGAGGACGAGATCGAGGCGCGGTTCGACGACATCGTGGGGTTCTCCGAGATCGGCGAGTTCATCGACACGGAGGTCAAGTTCTACTCCTCGGGCATGTTCCTGCGGCTGGCGTTCGCCGTCGCGGTGCACACCGACCCGGACATCTTCCTCGTCGACGAGATCCTGGCGGTCGGCGACGAACCCTTCCAGCACAAGTGCCTGGCCCGGATCCGCGAACTCAAGCAATCCGGTAAGGCACTCGTCATCGTGAGCCACGATCTGGATATGGTTGCTGGACTGTGCGATCGAGGGATCCTGCTGCAGCGCGGCGAGGTCGTCCTCGACGGTGACGTCAACGATGCCGTCGCCAAGTTGCGCGCGTACTGACCCGACCACCCCGGAAAGGAACATGAATCACATGGCTGCATCCCAGGAAGGTGCTCCCGCGGATCGGGGCGTGCCTGCGATCTCGGTCCTCGTTCCCATCTACAACGTGGAACGGTACCTGGAGGAGTGCCTCGCCAGCCTGGCCGCGCAGACGTTCACCGACTTCGAGGTGCTCTGCATCAACGACGGGTCCACCGACGGCTCGCGCGACATCATCCAGCGCTACCTGGACGCCGACCCGCGCTTCAGGGTGATCGACAAGCCCAACTCCGGCTACGGGGCGTCCATGAACCGCGGGCTCGCCGAGTCGCGCGGCGCGTACGTCGGGATCCTGGAGTCCGACGACTTCCTCGAGCCCAACGGGCTGGAGGCGCTGCACAGCGCCGCGGTGGCGTTCGACGTGGACGTCGTCAAGGCGAACTTCTGGCTGTACTGGTCGACGCCGACCGAGCGGAACGAGTTCCACGAGGCGTTCATCGTGCAGGACTGCTCCCGCGTCGTCGACCCGGCCGAGGAGACGAAGATCTTCCACGCCAAGCCGTCGATCTGGTCGGCCCTCTACCGGCGCAGCTTCCTCACCGAGAACGGGATCGACTTCCTGGAGACGCCGGGCGCCTCCTTCCAGGACCTGAGCTTCACGTTCAAGGTGTGGGCCTGCGCGCGTCGGGTCGTCTTCCTGTACAACTCCTACGTCCACTACCGCCAGGACAACGAGAACTCCTCGGTGAACTCGATGGGCAAGGTGGACGCGGTCTTCAACGAGTACGCCGAGATCGGCCGCTGGTTGGGCGAGCACCCCGAACTGGAGGACAAGTTCGCGACGGTCAAGGCCAAGATGATGTACGACTCCTGCATCTGGAACTACGAGCGCGTCGCCGAGAAGCACAAGGTCGAACTGCTGATCATGACCCGGGACGCGTTCCTGGCCGAACAGAAGGCCGGCCACCTGGACATCCGCGAGTTCGAGCCCTGGAAGCTGACGGCGCTGCAGACGATCATGTGGTCGCCCGCCGCCTACCACCAGGAGCGCGTGAAGGGCGAGTCCACCACGGCGAAGGTCGTCCGGGTGCTCACCCAGGGGAGCGCCCGCGACATCGCCGGCGCCGCCAAGCGCCAGGTCGCCAAGATCATCAACCGGAGCAAGTGATGCCTCGCCTCTCGATCGTCCTACCCGTCTACAACGTCGAACGGTATCTGGCCACCTGCCTGGACTCGCTCCGGTCGCAGACCCTGCGCGACATCGAAATCATCTGCGTGAACGATGGCTCCACCGACCGGTCGGCCACGATCCTGCAGATGGCCGCGGAGGTCGACGACCGGATCGTCGTGGTCACCAAGCCCAACGGCGGACTCTCCTCCGCGCGCAACGCGGGGCTGCACGCCTCCAACGGCGAGTTGGTCCTGTTCGTCGACTCCGACGATTACCTGCACAAGACGGCATGCCAGACCATCGTCAAGGCGTTCGACCGGACCGACGCGGAGATCGTCACGTTCGGCGCCTACATCCATCCCGTCGCGTCCGGGACGCGGTGGCTGCACCGCACGCTCAGCCCCCGGCGCGTGACCTACACCGGGTTCGACCCGGACCTGATGTTCAAGGAGGCCTCGCGTCCCTTCGTGTGGCGCAGCGCCTTCACCCGCGCCTTCCTGGATCGGGAGGCGCTCGAGTTCGATGAGACCGTGGCGTTCGGCGAGGACCAGGTCTTCTACTTCGAGGCCTACCCGGTGTCGCGCAAGACCGCGCTCATCCCCGACAAGCTGTACTACTACCGGGTCTCCCGGCCCGACTCGCTCATGGCCTCGCGGTTCGAGAACCGCGCAGCCATGATGAAGGAGCACCACCACATCACGCGCATCATCCTGGAGCACTGGCAGGAGCGCGGCTGGCTGGCCGATCACCGGCCCCGGATGCTGGAGTGGGTGCTCGACTTCCTCGCCGAGGACGCGGTGCGGAGCAAGGGCAAGAACGTGCTGCGCCTGCGCCGCTCGCTCGCCTCGCTGCTGCTCGAGTTCTTCCCGGACGGCCCCTGGCTCGAGCAGGCCTCGCCGACGGCCCGCCGGCTGTTGGACGCCCTGACCCAGAACGGTCGCGGGGCCGGCAACGCCGCGCTGTTCGCCGCGCATCTCGCGTGGCAGGTGACGGCCGAGCCCAAGTCGACGGCACGCCGGATCGCCAAGAGCGCGGTCCACAGTTGGCCCATGCAGAAGGCGCGGGGGGTGACGTCGCGGATCTTCCCCGCCAGCGGGCGGACGTCGTGGATCAGGCTGCGTGACCTGAGCGACGACATCACCGACGAGACCAAGCGCTCGGCTGCGCTCCAGATGCTGCAACTGGAGTGGGCGGCCGCCGTGGCGCAGGGGACGGGCGCCACCGAACCCACCGACGTCATCGAGTTCGCGGGCACCTCGGGACTGGCGGAGACGCTCGAAGTGGTGGAGGAACCCAGCCACACCTCCTGACCGCGCTGCACAGCCCGGCCCCCTCGCGCGGGCCGGGCTGACGCGTTCCCGGGCTCCGTCAGGGCAGTTCGAGCCGCCCGGCCAGCACGGGCGCCAGCGAACGGGCGAACGTGCCCGTGATGTGATCGGCGTCCCAGTAGACCGGGACGCCGCCCACCACGGGATGGCAGAGGTCCTCGTCGCAGTACAGGTCGCTCAGGTCGACCCGGGTCACGGAGGTGCCGGCGTCCGCGGCGGTGTCGAACGCGAGGTCGGGGGCGAGCGCCTGCGGGCGCGGGACGCTGCACGCGCGGTGGTTCCCCGGATTCTTGGCCAGGCATTCGGGGCCGTAGGCGCCCCCGGTGGTGGGGTAGTCGCGCACCACGACGACCGGTGCGAGGTCGGTGACCGCCGCCCAGGTCTCGCGGTAGCCCTCCGCGCCCGTGGCGGGGTCGCTCCAGGTCGAGCCGACGAAGGCGGCCGTGACGATCACGTCCGGCTGAAGCGCCCTGATGCGGCCCAGCACGTCGGCGCTCCAGCCCCCGCATTCGGCGGGCTCGCGCGGGGTGCCCTGCCAGACGTCGCGTCCCCGGAGGTTGAACGGGCAGGCGCCCTGCATGAAGAACGCCAGCCCGTACCCCGCGCCTCGGCCAACGGCAGCAGCGCGTGGTACAGCGTCTGAGCGTGGGAGTCGCCGACGACCACCATCACGCGATCGGGGCGCTCGCCGATCCAGCACTCGGGGTCGCAGGCGGGCATCTCCCAGGGCGAGTCGGCCTCGGTGACCGCGGCGCGCGGGGCGGGGTCGAACGGCGAACCGCACAGCCCCGGGTCGAGGGAGGCGGTCGCCCCCAGGCACGGATCTGCGGCCATCTCGGCCAGCCGATCCTGCAGGGCCGCCCGGCCCGAACGGTCCATCCAGGCGCCATAGCCGAACGCGGCGCCGGCGATGATCGCCATGGCGGTCAGCGTGCTCACGAGCGTGCGGAGCGGGGTCCCCACGAGGGACGGGAAGCCCTTGATGAAGGGCTGCTCGACGAAGGCGCGCGTCAGGTGCGCGAGCACCCCGGTGATGACGAGGATCGCCACCTTGTCGACCCACATCAGGTCGCGGCCGAGCACGAACGGTCCCAGCGCGATCAGGGGCCAGTGCCACAGGTAGACCGCATACGAGACGTCGCCGAGCCACTGCACCGGGCGCAGGTTCCCGACGCGGATGAGCGGGTCGGCGGCGAGCGCGTCACCGGCCAGGATGATCCCGGCGGTCCCCAGGACGGGCCACAGAGCCACCGCCCCGGGAAGGGGGTCGCCTGGCTGATCAGGAAGGAGGTGGCGACGATGGCGGCGAAACCGGCCCACCGCATGGTCGCCGCCACCGGGCCGCGCGGCGTCCACCTCAGAGCCACGAAGCTCGTCAGCGCGCCGATCCCGAACTCCCAGGCACGCGTCGTGGTGACGAAGTACGCGGCCGCGGGGTCGGCGTCCGTCAGGACGATGGAGTGGATGAGGGACGCCGCCGCGAGTAGCCCCAGGGCCACGGCTGCGGCCGCGCGCGGCGAGTGAGTCCCCCCGGCGCGCCGGGCGGCCCGTGCGGCGACCCAGACGGCGAACAGGATCAGCGCGGGCCACAGAGCGTAGAACTGCTCCTCGGTCGACAGCGACCAGTAGTGCTGCACCGGCGAGGCCGTGTCGTTGGACGCCGAGTAGGTGACCGCTTTGGAGGCCAGGAACAGGTTCTCGACGTAGAACGTGCCGGCGATCACCTCCCGCAGGGACGCCCGGGCGAGTTGCGCCGGCAGGATGACCGCGGCCGCGACGCCCGAGACGGCCAGCACGAGGAGGCTCGCGGGCAGGAGACGGCGGGCGCGCCGGGCGTAGAACGACCCGAGCCGGATGCTTCCCGTGCGGTCCAACTCCCGCAGCAGGTGGCTGGTGATGAGGTAGCCGGAGATGACGAAGAAGACGTCCACGCCGACGAACCCGCCCGGCATCTGGGTGGGCCACAGGTGGAAGAGGACCACGAGCCCGACCGCGACGGCGCGCAGCCCCTGGATCTCGGGCATGAAGCGCCGTTGGGTGCGGGGCGGGACGGTGGCCGTCGTGGTGTGCATGCGCCTGCGTTCGTGAAGAGTGCGGGCCATGGGCCCCGTCGGTCGGTACGACCCGGTGAAGGGTCAACGCATGGTAACCGAGCGGTTCACCATGGCGCGATACAGGACCTCCCGCACCCGGACGGGGATGTAGCGGTACAGCCCCCGCACCGCGACGTTGCGGAGGAACTGGGCCCAGGTGGTGAAGCCGGCGCGCAGGAAGCGGCGCTGCAGCCGCACCTCGCTGGCCAGCATGCCGTGGCCGCCGCGGCGTCCGTAGGCGCCGGCGCCGATCCGGTAACGGACCAGCACCTCGGGGAGTTCGCGACGGCCGCGCCGGCCGCGATCATCCGCGCGAACAGCCAGTAGTCCTCCATCTTGTCCAGGTGCTCGTAGCCGCCGGCAGCGCGCACCGCGGAGCGCCGGTACACCACCGACGGATGGTTGAACGGGTCGCGGAACCGGGCCATCTCCGCGATCTCGGCCTGGGAGACGGGCAGCGCCCGCACCATCTGGTCGGGCCCGTCCTCGGTCCCGAACTCCACGATGGCGCTGCCCACCAGGTCCAGACCGCCCTCGATGAGAGGCAGCTGCACCTCGAACCGGCGCGGCAGCGAGATGTCGTCGGCGTCCGCGCGGGCGACCACCTCGTGCGCGCAGGCGTCCAGCCCGGCCTCCAGGGCGCGGGCCAGCCCGACGTTCTCCGGCAGCGCCAGCACGCGGGTCGGGACGCCGCCGGTCAGCTCGCCGGCCTCGACGCGGCGCAGCACGTCCGCGATGGCGTCGGGGACGGGCCCGTCGACCACGATCACGAGCTCGTCGGGGCGGCGGGTCTGCTCGGCGGTGACCGAGGCCACCGCCCGCTCGAAGAACGGCGCCCGGTCGCCGCGGTACACCGGGAGCAGGACGCTGAAGGGCTCAGTCACGGCCGGCACCGCGCTCGATCCGGGCGACGTCGGCCGCCACGGGGGTGTCGCGCAGCACCTCGACGGTGCTGCGGGGCGCCGTGCGGCTGGCGGACAGGCCCGCGCGTCCGTGCCCGAGCAGTGCGGCGCGGTCGCCGGAGCGGGCCAGCATCCGGACCCAGCGCAGCGCCGTCGAGCCGGCGTACAGCGCGCGGTCGACCGGGCCCAGGGCGTCCGAGCGTCCGAACAGCCACGCCTTGTTGCGCACCTCGTTGACGAAGCGCGGCCCGGGGTCGGCGTCCGAGCCGCCGAACACCTTCGTCAGGTGGTAGACCCGCGACGCCGGCACGTACAGGCCGACGCCGTCGCGCAGCAGGCGCGCGGTGTACTCGAAGTCGTCGTTCCACAGGAAGTAGTCGGCCACCGGGAGCCCGTGCTCGCGGATCGCGTCGGCGTCCAGCAGGATCGAGACGAAGGACGCCGAGCGGATGGGCTTCGCGCCGACGAGCCGGGCCGCGTTCGCGGCGAGCCGGGAGACGCCGGGGCGGACCCGCGGGGTGTTCATGGGGTGCTCGCGGCCGTCGCGCCAGGCGGCGCGGGACGCCGCGACCGAGACCCGGCCGGGGTAGCGGATCCGGGCGGTCTGCAGTTCGGCCAGCGCGGTGGGGGTCGGGACGGTGTCGTCGTCCATGATCCAGACCGCCTGCGCGCCGTGGTGCGCGACCGCGCGGGCGATGCCGGCGGCGAAGCCGCCCGCCCCGCCGGTGTTGGTCGGCAGGGTGACCACCTCGGTGACGACCGGGTGCCGGCGCGCCAGGTCGGCGGAGTCGTCGGTGGAGGCGTTGTCGATCACCACCACCGCGTCGGGGCGGCGGGTCTGGGCGGCCAGGCCGTCCAGGTTCTGCGCCAGCAGGTCGCGCCTGTTCCACGCCACGACCACGGCCACGATGCGCTGCTCGGTCGTCGCGTCCACACCCATGCCGATCACCCTAGACCAGCGGCGCGCCGCGGTCGGCCCGGCGCACGGGGTACCGGCCGGGGCGCGTCCCCGCCCCGGTACGATGTTCCGGTGAACGCAACCGTCTCGAACGTGCTGCTGGTCTTCCTCTTCATCCTGATCGGCGGCGTGTTCGCCGCGGCGGAGATGGCGCTGGTGTCGCTGCGCGACAGCCAGGTCAAGTCCCTGGCCGGCCGCGGCAAGCGCGGGCAGACGGTGGCGCGGCTCGCGGCCGACCCCAACCTGTTCCTCTCGGCGGTCCAGATCGGCGTGACCCTGGCCGGCTTCCTGTCGGCGTCGTTCGGCGCGGCCAACCTCGCCCCGGAGCTCGCGCCGATCCTCGTCGGCTGGGGGCTGCCCGAGGCGGTCGCCGGCGGGCTGTCCCTGGTGCTCATCACCGTGGCGATCTCCTACTTCTCGATCGTGCTGGGCGAACTGGCGGCCAAGCGGCTCGCGATGCAGCGCGCCGAGGCGTTCGCGCTGACGCTGGGCCCGCTGGTCAACGTGATCGCCAAGATCGCCCGGCCGGTGATCTGGTTCCTCGGCGTCTCCACCAACCTCGTGGTCCGAGTGCTCGGCGGCGACCCCAAGGCGTCGCGGGAGGAGGTCACCGACGAGGAACTGCGCGCGATGGTGTCCAGTTCGGTGACGCTCGGCGACGAGGAGCGGCACATCGTGGACGAGGTGTTCGCGGCCGGGCAGGTGACGCTGCGCGAGGCGATGGTGCCCCGCACCGAGGTGGACTTCCTCGACGGCGACATGCCCGCGAGCAAGGCGATCCGGGTCGTCCGTGACGGCGCGCACTCCCGCTACCCGGTGGTGGGCCGCGACGTCGACGACGTCATCGGCTTCCTGCACGTCCGGGATCTGTTCGACCTCGACCCCGCCGCGCGGCAGGCGCCGATCAGCCAGCTCGTCCGCCCGATCCACTCGCTGCCCGGCACCGTCCGGATCCTGCACGCGCTGTCGGAGATGCAGGCCCAGGGCGACCACATGGTCATCGTCACCGACGAGTACGGCGGCACCGCCGGCATCGTCACCATCGAGGACCTGATCGAGGAGCTGATCGGCGACATCACCGACGAGTTCGACCGCGAGGAGCCGGCGCAGCACGCCACCGACCTGGACGGGCTCACCACGCTGGAGGAGTTCGCCGAGACCTACGGCCACCTCATCCCCGAGGGCCCCTACGACACGGTGGCCGGCTACGTGATGGCCGAGTTGGGCCAACTGCCCGACGAGGGCGACTCCGTCACGCGGCTGCTGTTCGCCGAACACGGCGGCGAGGAGGAGACCGGCCAGGAGTTCGCCTTCACCGTCACAGAGTTGGACGGCCGCCGGGTCGCCCGGCTGCGGCTCGACCGTCTCGGCGCCCTCCGACACGAGCCGGCGTCGGACTAGGCATGGCCAGCGACGACGGCTCCATGCTTCTCACCGGAGACCAGGTGGGCGGGCTGCTGGACGCCGCCGTGCGGCACGCCGGGGGTCGGCTGCTGCAGTGGGACCTCGACCACGTGGACGCCAACCCCGGCCAGTCCACGACCGCGACGTACGTCGCCCGCGTCGAGTGGCCCTACGGCGAGCGCGACGAACTGCTGGGGGTGAGCGCGCGGGTGGACGGCCTCAACGACACCGACGCCCGCGCCGAGATCTTCGCCGACGGCGACCGCGAGGTCGCGGTGTGGCTGTACCCCAACGACCCCGACCTGCCCGGGTTGGCCCGGGCCGCCTACCCCGAGCCGCTGTCGGGGATCCTGTCGTCCTACCGGGTGGTCGAGCCGGCGATCGGGGCCGCGGACCTGTCGCTGGAGATGGTGACCTACCGGCCGCGCCGCCGCGCCGTCGTGCGCGCGTCCCTGGCCGACGGCAGCGACTTCTACGTGAAGGTGCTGCGCGGGCGCGCCGTCGACGGGATCGCCGAGCGGCACCGCCTGCTGCTGGACGCCGGCGTGCCGGCACCGCCGGTGCTCGCCCGCACCCCGACCACCTGCTGGTGCTGGGGGAACTGCCCGGCCGGCCGTTGGCCCGGGCGCTGTTCGAGCCCGGCACCCCCTGCACAGCCGAGGGGCTGATCGGCGTCCTGGACGCCATGCCGAAGGCGGTCGCGGGCCTGGAGCGGCGCCCGCCGTGGAGCGACGCGGTGGACCACTACGCCGGCATGATCGCGGCCGCACTGCCCGCCGTCGCCGACCGCCTGGACTGGATCACCCGGGAGATCCACGAGGGCCTGGCCGGTGTGCCCCGGGGGACCGAGCCGACGCACGGCGACTTCCACGAGGGCCAGGTGCACGTCGCCGGCGGCAAGGTGGTGGGCGTCCTGGACATCGACACGATCGGGCCCGGCCGGCGCGCCGACGATCTGGCCTGCCTGATCGCGCACCTGAGCACGATCCAGGGCATGAACGCGGCCCAGGCCGAGCGGGTGCGGGGGCTGCTGCGGGCGTGGGTCCCGGTGTTCGACGAGCGGGTCGACCCGGTCGAACTGCGGCTCCGGGCCGCGGCGGTCATCGTGTCGCTCGCGACGGGGCCGTACCGCGTTCAGGCACCCACCTGGGAGACGGAGACGCGCGGGATGATCGACTCGGCGACCGCGCTGGTGCGCCAGGTCGCCTGAGCATCACAAAGCCGTATCAACTGTTACGACTGAGCCCCTGAGGGCTTCACGTGGCAACCGTGGCCGGTAGAATCGATCGCCGGGCCACCTCCTTCGGCCCGAAAAGTTCCGTGCCAAGGAGGCATTCGTGAAGAAGTCCCTGATTGGTTCCGGCTTGGCAGCAGCGGTGCTCCTTGCCGGGTGTGCCACTCCGCCCCCCGCCGCCACGCCGGGCGCCACGACCCCCGGAGGCGGCGCGACCGCGGCCGGGAGCAACTTCCTGGCGTGCATGGTCTCCGACGAGGGCGGCTTCGACGACAAGTCGTTCAACGAGACCTCCTACAAGGGTCTGAAGGACGCGGAGTCGAAGCTCGGCGTCAAGACCAAGGAACTGCAGAGCCAGACCACCTCCGACTACGCCAAGAACGTGCAGGCGATGGTCGATGCCAAGTGCGACATCATCGTCACGGTCGGCTTCGCGCTGGGCGACACCACGGCGGCGTCGGCCAAGGCGAACCCCGAGACCGACTACGCGATCGTCGACTTCGCCTACGACGCGCCCGAGAAGAACGTCAAGGGTCTGACGTTCAACACGGCCGAGCCGGCCTTCCTGGCGGGCTACCTGGCCGCGTCCATCACCAAGACCGGCACCGTCGGCACCTACGGCGGCGCGCCGTACCCGACCGTGACGATCTTCATGGACGGCTACCAGCAGGGCGTCGAGTACTACAACAAGGCCAAGGGCAAGTCGGTCAAGGTGGTCGGCTACGACCGCGCCACCAAGAACGGCACGTACATCCCGGGCAACAAATTCTCCGACGTCGCCGGCGGCAAGCAGCTCGCCACCAACCTGGTCGCCCAGGGCGCCGACGTGATCCTGCCCGTGGCCGGCCCGGCCTCCGAGGGTGGCCTGCAGGTCGCCCAGGAGTCCAACGGCAACGTCTCCTCGATGTGGGTCGACTCCGACGGCTTCACGGCGATGCCCAAGTACAAGGCCGTCATCCCGACGTCGGTCGCCAAGGCCATGGACCTGGCCGTGTTCACCGCCATCAAGGATTCGCTCGACAAGAAGTTCACGAACGAGGCCTACGTGGGCACGCTGAAGAACGACGGCGCCTACCTGGCTCCGTTCCACGACTGGGATTCGAAGATCTCCGCCGAGACCAAGGCCGAGATCGAGAAGCTGAAGGCCGACATCGAGTCGGGCACCATCAAGGTCGAGTCCTGATCTGACGCACACCCCGACGGGGAGGCGACCGCACGGTTGCCTCCCCGTTGCGGTACCGTCGGCGCAGCGAACCCGGAGGGGGAACAACGAACGTGGATGAGGATCTGGCCACCGGCCTGTCGCTCCGCGGCATCACCAAGCGTTTCGGCTCGTTCACGGCGGTCGATCAGGTCGACCTCGACGTCCGTCCCGGCGAGATCCACTGCCTCCTGGGCGAGAACGGCGCCGGCAAGTCGACCCTGATGAACGTCTTGTACGGGCTGCTCCCGCTCGACGGCGGCGAGATCGTCATCGACGGGACGCCGCGGACGTTCGGCAACCCGCGCGACGCCATGGCCGCCGGCATCGGCATGGTCCACCAGCACTTCATGCTGGTCAACGTCTTCAGCGTCACCGAGAACCTGATGCTGGGCCGCGAGGGCGGCCCGATCCTGGACGCCGCAGGCGCCAAGCGCCGCGTCCAGGAACTCTCCGAGCGCTACGGCATGCCCGTGGACCCCGACGCGCTCATCGAGGACCTGCCCGTCGGCGTCCAGCAGCGGGTCGAGATCCTCAAGGCTCTGGCCAACGACGCGCGCTTCCTGGTCTTCGACGAGCCCACCGCCGTCCTGACGCCGCAGGAGATCGACGACCTGATGCGCGTCATGCAGTCGCTGCGCGACGAGGGCAAGGGCATCGTCTTCATCACCCACAAGCTGCGCGAGGTCCGCGCCATCGCCGACCGGATCACGGTCATGCGCCGCGGCCGGATCGTCGGGCACGCCGAGCCGGGCAGTTCCGAGGCCGACCTCGCCGAGCTCATGGTGGGCCGGGCGGTGGACCTGCGCGTCGACAAGAAGCCCGCCCAGCCGACCGCGCCGCGCCTGCGCGTCCGCGACCTGCGGGTCGCCAACCCCGCCGGCGGCATCGTCGTCGACGGCATCGACTTCGACGTGGCGGGCGGCGAGATCCTGTGCGTCGCCGGCGTCCAGGGCAACGGGCAGTCCGAACTGGCCGACGCCCTGCTGGGCAACATGGTCCCGCTGTCGGGGACCATCGAGATGGACGGCGTCGACATCAGCCGCGCCAAGCCCCGGGCGACCATCGACGCGGGCATGGGCTTCGTCCCCGAGGACCGCGAGGTCGACGGGTTCGTCTCGAACTTCACCATCGCGGAGAACCTGGTGCTCAACCGCAGCAACCAGCCCCCCTTCGCGCACGGCATGGCCCTGGACTGGGGAGCGATCAACCGCAACGCCGAGGAGCGCAAGCAGGAGTTCGACATCCGCGCGCAGTCGGTCGGCGACCACATCTCGAGCCTGTCGGGCGGCAACAAGCAGAAGGTCATCCTGGCCCGCGAGCTGAGCCGGCCGCTGTCGGTGCTCGTGGCCAGCCAGCCCACCCGCGGCGTGGACGTGGGCGCCATCGAGTTCCTCCACAAGCGCATCGTGGAGGAGCGGGACCAAGGGACCGCCGTCCTGCTGGTCTCGACCGAACTCGAGGAGGTCGAGGCGCTGGCCGACCGGGTGCTGGTGATGTACCGCGGCAAGGTGGTGGGGATCGTCGGTTCCGACACCCCGCGCGACGTGATGGGCCTGATGATGGCGGGCGTCCCCTACGACGAGGCCGTCGCGGTCGCGCAGGACGCCCCGAAGGAGGAGACGCATGGCTGAGGGGGCCAAGGCGTCGGCGTGGCGGGAACGCGGCCGGACCTGGGCGATCACCGCCGGTTCGATCGTGCTCGCGCTGCTGGTCGGCGCCGTCCTGATGGTGGTGTCCGACCCCGACGTGATCGGGCTGTACGCCTACCTGTTCACCGCGCCGGCGTTGCCGCTCGGCGCGACCTGGGCGAAGGTGGCCGGGGCGTACTCCGCGCTCGTGGTGGGCGCCGTGGGCTCGCCGAACGCGCTGGCCGCGACCGCCTGGCAGGCGGCGCCGCTGATCTGCGCGGGCCTGGGCGTCGGCCTGGGCTTCCGGGCGGGCCTGTTCAACATCGGCGCGCAGGGCCAGGCGATCTGGGGGGCCATCGCGGCCGCCCACGTCGGCTTCGCGTTCCACCTGCCGCCCGTCATCCACCTGATCGTCGCCATCGTGTTCGGGCTGATCTCCGGCGCGATCTGGGGCGGCATCGTGGGCTTCCTCAAGGCCAAGACGGGCGCGCACGAGGTGATCGTGACGATCATGCTCAACTACGTGGCGCTGCTGTCGCTGACCTGGCTGCTGTCGACGCCCGCGTTCCTGCGTCCGGGCCGCATCGACCCGATCGCCCCCGTGATCGACGGCACCGCCGCGTTCCCGATCATCTACACCCAGCTCAACGTCGGCTTCCTCGTCGCCCTGCTGGCCGCGGCCGCCGTCTGGTGGCTGCTGGACCGCTCGACGCTCGGGTTCCAGATCCGCGCGGTCGGCTCGAACCCGACCGCCGCCGGCACCGCCGGCATGAACGTGCCGAACGTCACCATGATCACGATGGCGCTGTCGGGCATGCTCTGCGGGCTGGCCGGCATCCAGTACGCGCTCGGGCCCGGCCCCGACGGGGTCGCGACCCCGCTGTCGCTCGGCCTGGTCGGCACCGTCGGCTTCGACGCCATCACCGTGGCGCTGCTGGGCCGCAGCAAGCCACTGGGCATCGTCCTGGCGGGCCTGCTGTTCGGCGGCCTGCACTCCGGCGGGCTCGCGATGCAGAACTTCGCCGACACCCCGCTCACCCTGTCCACGGTGCTGCAGGCGCTCATCGTGCTGTTCGTGGCCGCCCCCGCCCTGGTCGGGGCGCTGCTGCCGAAGGTCAAGACGCCGCAGACCGCCAATCTCGTCGGAGGTGAGGCATGACCACCGTCGACCCGATGACGCTGATGGACGACGCGCCCATCCAGCTCACCACCACCGAGTCCGCCGCCGCCCGGCGCGCCCGCCTGTCCGCGGGCGGCCTGCTGGCGCTGCTGGGGCTGGTGCTGCTCGTCCTGGCGTTCCGCACCCAGGGGAACGCGCGCTACGCCCTGTCGGACGCCTTCGCGGCCGTCCAGTTGCCCACCATCTCCGTCCCGGGCATGCCCACCGTGCTGGTGTGCGCCCTGATCACCCTGGGCGTCGGCGTGGGCTTCCTGACGGGACGCCTGACCGGGAGCCTGCGCACCTGGCTGGCCGTCCTCGCCGGGTTCGCCCTGGTGCTGGGGTTCGTCTCGTGGGCCGGCGCCGGCAGCGAGTTCGCCTTCCCGGTGGCCAACCAGCTCTCGGGGTCGATCATGCTGGCCACGCCGCTGGTCTTCGGCGCGCTCGCCGGCGTCCTGTGCGAGAACTCGGGCGTCGTCAACGTCTCGATCGAGGGCGAGTTCCTCGTCGCGGCGTTCACGGCCGCCACGGTGGGCTCGATCACGCAGTCGCTGGTCGCGGCCCTCATCGCCGCGATGCTCGCCGGCATGGCGATGGCGGCCCTCCTGGCCCTGTTCGCCGTCCGGTACATCGTCGACCAGGTCGTGCTCGGCGTCGTGCTCAACCTGCTGGCCGCGGGCATCACGGGCTTCCTGTTCGACCAGCTGGTGCAGCCCAATAACGCGACGCTCAACGTCGCGCCGCAGCTGCCCAGGATCTCGATCCCCGGGCTGTCGGCGATCCCGCTGCTGGGGCCGGTGCTGTTCCAGCAGTCGATCCTGTTCTACCTCGCCGTCGCGTCGGTGATCTTCGTCGCGTTCCTGCTGTACCGCACCCGGTGGGGCCTGCGCGTCCGCTCGGTGGGCGAGCACCCCGAGGCCGCCGACACCGTCGGCATCAACGTCCGCTGGACGCGCTGGCAGGCCGTGCTCGTCGGCGGCCTGTTCGCCGGCCTGGGCGGCGCCTTCTTCACGGTCGGCTCCACCGGCGCGTTCATCAAGGACATCACCGTCGGCAACGGCTTCATCGCCCTGGCGGCCGTCATCATGGGGCGCTGGCACCCGGTGCGCGCGGCGCTGATGGCGCTGTTCTTCGGGTTCGTGACGCAGCTGGCCTCCCAATTGCAGACGCTGAACACCCCGATGCCGAGCCAGTTCCTGCTAATGCTGCCGTACCTGGCGACCATCGTCGCGGTGGCCGGCCTCATCGGCCGCTCGCGCGGGCCCGCCGCCGACGGCGTGCCGTTCACGAAGTAGCGGCTGTGCGCGTCGACTGGGACGGTCTTCGGGAGGCGGCCCGCGCCGCCAACGCCCGCGCGTACGCGTCCTACTCGGGCTACCGGGTGGGCGCGGCGGCGCTGGTGGACGACGGCCGCGTCGTCACCGGCTGCAACGTCGAGAACGCCGCCTACGGCGTCACGCTGTGCGCCGAGTGCGGGCTGATCAGCGACCTGATCAACGGGGGCGGCGGCCGCCTGCTCGCCTTCACCTGCTGCAACGCGGGCGGCGAGCGGATCATGCCGTGCGGACGCTGCCGCCAACTGCTGTGGGAGCACGGTGGCGCCGGGCTGCTGGTCGACACCCCCGAGGGCGTGTGGCCGATGGAACGGGTGCTGCCGCAGGCGTTCGGCGCCGTCGACCTGGAGCGCTGAGGTCGATCCGCCCCGACGGCCCGGGAACCCGGGCGCCGCGGCTCAGAAGAGCTTGAACCCCAGCCCGTGGGCGACGATGCCGGCGATCCCGCTCAGGACCGCGAGGCCGACGACGGCGTACGCGGCGTAGGCCCACGCGACGCGGCCCGAGGCCTGGGCGCGGACGCCGAGGCTGAACAGGGCGGGCAGGCCGGCGCCGAGCACGAGGCCGACGGCCGTCACCTTCCAGATCGCGTCGAGCGCGGCGAGCAGTTGTTCCATCACGAGGCCACCTTCGGCGTCGCGACAGCCCCCAGTTCGGCGGGGGAGTCCGGGACCTCCCAGTCGTCGTTGACGTTGTCGGGGCTGATCGGCTGCTTGCGGCTGTGCAGGAACATCCACAGCGCCAGGCCGACCATCACCGCGACGATGAAGAGCGGTCCGAGCCAGTCGCCGAGCAGGTGCCCGAACATCCACATGACCGCGCCGGCCGCGGCGGCGGCGGGGAGCGTGATGAGCCAGGCAAGCGCCATGCGGCCCGCCAGCGCCCAGCGGACGCCGGCGCCCTTGCGGCCCAACCCGGACCCGAGGATCGAGCCGGTGGCCACGTGCGTGGTGGACAGAGCGAAGCCGAGCTGCGAGGAGGAGAGGATGACCGCGGCGGAGGCGGCCTCGGCGGCCATGCCCTGCGGCGGGGAGATCTCGACCAGGCCCTTGCCCATCGTCCGGATGATGCGCCAGCCGCCGATCCAGGTGCCGGACGCGATGGCGACCGCGCAGGCCACCTTCACCCACAGCGGGATCTCGTGGGTGGACGTCCAGGCGCCCGAGGCGATCAGGGCGAGCGTGATGACGCCCATCGTCTTCTGGGCGTCGTTGGCGCCGTGCGCCAGCGAGACCAGCGAGGCGGTGCCGATCTGGCCCCAGCGGAAGCCCGAATCCATCCTGTTCTGGGCGACCCCCTGGGCGATGCGGAACACCAGCCAGGTGCCGACCGTCGCGACCAGCGCGGCGATCACGGGCGAGGCCAGCCCGGGGAGGATCACCTTGCCGACGACACCGTCGAGCTTCGAGCCGGTGCCGACCCACTTGACCGACTCCAGGCCCAGCCCGGCGATCGTGGAGCCGACCAGGCCGCCGAACATCGCGTGGGAGGAGCTCGACGGCAGCCCGCGCAGCCAGGTGAACAGGTTCCAGGCGATGGCGCCCGCCAGGCCCGCCAGCAGCACCAGCAGCAGCGAGCGGCCGCCGTCGGCCAGCAGGTCCGCGCGCGGGGTGCCGTCCGGGTTCTGGATGCGGACGATCGCGTTGGTCACGGTCAGGGCAACCTCGACCGACAGGAACGCGCCGATCAGGTTGAGAACGGCGCACAGGAGCACCGCCACCCTCGGCTTGAGCGCGCCCGTTGCGATGGAGGTGGCCATCGCATTGGCCGTGTCATGGAAGCCGTTGGTGAAGTCGAAAGCCAACGCCGTCCCCACCACGAGGATGAGGAGGACCAACTCAGGGGTCACGCTTCGATGGTAACCACATGGAGGGGTTCCGGTCACATGTGCGTCGCCTTCGTTTCATCCGATTGCCTCCGAGGGAGAACGCCGTCTCCAGTGGCTCTAGAATCCGGGCATGACTTCTCGGATCCTCACGTGTGCCGCATGGCCGTACGCGAACGGCCCGCGCCACATCGGGCACGTGTCCGGCTTCGCGGTTCCGGCCGACGTTTTCTCCCGCTACCAGCGCATGGCGGGCAAGGACGTCCTCATGGTCTCGGGGACCGACGAGCACGGCACCGCGATCCAGGTCAAGGCCGACGGCGAGGGCCTGACGGCCCGCGAGACCGCCGACAAGTACCACCGCATCATCGTCGAGGACCTCCAGGGCCTGGGGCTCTCCTACGACCTCTACACGCGCACGACCACGCTGAACCACGCCGAGGTGGTCCAGGAGCTCTTCCGGTCGCTGCACGACAACGGCTACGTCGTCGCCCACAAGCAGCTCGGCGCGATCTCGCCCTCGACCGGACGCACGCTGGCCGACCGCTACATCGAGGGCACCTGCCCGATCTGCGGTTACGACGGCGCCCGCGGCGACCAGTGCGACAACTGCGGGAACCAGCTCGACCCCATCGACCTCATCAACCCGCACAGCCGCATCAACGGCGAGGTCCCGAACTTCGTCGAGACCGAGCACTTCTTCCTCGACCTGCCCGCGCTGTCCGACGCGCTGCAGGAGTGGCTGGGGACGCGCACCGACTGGCGTCCGAACGTGATCCGGTTCTCCACCGAGTTCGCCAAGGACCTCAAGCCGCGCGCCGTGACCCGCGACCTCGACTGGGGCGTCCGGATCCCGATCGAGGGCTGGACCGACGCCGACATGAAGCGCATCTACGTGTGGTTCGACGCCGTCACCGGCTACCTGTCGGCGTCGGTGGAGTGGGCCCGCCGCGTGGGGCGTCCGGACGCCTGGAAGGACTGGTGGACGAACGCGGGCGCCGAGTCCTACTACTTCATGGGCAAGGACAACATCACCTTCCACACCGTCATCTGGCCCGGCATGCTGATCGGCGCCAACGGCGAGGGTTCCCGGGGCGGGACGCCGAGCGCGTTCGGCGTCCTGGACCTGCCGACCGAGATCGTGAGCTCGGAGTTCCTGACGATGTCGGGCTCGAAGTTCTCCTCCTCGCGCAACAAGGTGATCTACGTGCGCGACTTCCTCGCCGAGTTCGGCCCGGACGCCCTGCGCTACTACATCGCGGTCGCCGGCCCCGAGAACCAGGACACCGACTTCACCTGGTCGGAGTTCGTGCGCCGGGTGAACTTCGAGCTGGCCAACGAGTGGGGCAACCTGGTCAACCGCTCGGTGTCGATGGCGCACAAGAACGTCGGCGCGATCCCGACCGCGGGCGAGCTGACCGACGAGGACCGGGCGCTGCTGGCGGCGTCCAAGGAGGCGTTCACCACCGTCGGGGAACTGCTGGAGCGGGCCCGCTTCAAGCAGGCGATCGGCGAGGCGATGCGGGTGGTGTCGCTGGCGAACAAGTATCTGTCGGACTCGGAGCCGTGGAAGAAGAAGGACGACCCGGTCCGTCGCGACACCATCCTGCACGTCGCGCTGCAGGCGGTCGCCGACTGCAACACCCTGCTGACCCCGTTCATGCCGCACGCGGCCCAGAAGGTGCACGAGGCGCTGGGCGGGACCGGCGTGTGGGCCGCACAGCCCGAGCTGATCGAGGTCGAGGAGGAGGGCGCGCCGTCCTACCCGGTCCTCATGGGCGACTACGCCGCCGAGGCCGCGCGCTGGGCGTCGGTGCCGATCGTCGCCGGGACGCCGCTGGCCAAGCCGTCGCCTATCTTCGCCAAGCTCGACGAGAAGCTGGGGGAGACCGGCCCCGCGTGGTCGCCGGTCCTGACCGACTGATCCCGGCGCGGCCGCCTCGCCCGGAGCGGGCGGGGCGCGTCGGCGTAGGGGCGACGTGTCAGCCGCGGGGCGCCGTGCCGGCGTAGGGGCGGCGCGTCAGCCGACCGCGGGGGCGGCGTCCGCCTCGCGGGCGTACCGGGTGGCGAGCCACGAGCACGCCATCAGCTGCGCCTGGTGGAAGACCATCAGCGGCAGCATGATGAGCCCGATCGGCTGGCCGACGAACAGCACGGTCGCCATCGGCAGGCCGGTGGCCAGCGACTTCTTGGTGCCGCAGAACTGGATCGCGATGGCGTCCGCGCGGTTGAACTTCAGCCGCCGCGCCGCGAACCACGTCAGCCACAGCATGAACGCCAGCATCACCAGGCACACGACGATCAGCGCCACGATGTCGGGGACGCTGACCATGGTCCAGATGCCCTCCCGGACGCCCTCGGAGAACGCGGAGTAGACCACCAGCACGATCGAGGCCTGGTCGAACAGCTTGAGCTTCTTGTGGCGGGCCACGAAGTCGGCGGTCCAGCGCCGCGACAGCTGGCCCAGGATGAACGGCAGCAGGATCTGCAGCATCAGGTCACCGATGGCCCCGAACCCGACGTGGGCCTGCCCGGAGGTGTTCATCAGCGCGATCGCCAGCAGCGGCGTCACGAACACCCCCAGCAGGTTGGACGCCGACGCGCTCACGATCGCCCCCGCCACGTTGCCGTGCGCGATCGAGGTGAAGTTGATCGAGCTCTGCACCGTCGAGGGGCACAGCGTCACGTACAGCAGCCCGGGGATCAGCGCGGCCGAGATGACCGTGGCCGGGAGCTGGGCGATCGCCAGGCCCAACAGCGGGAACGCCACGAACGTGAAGGCCAGGATGGTCAGGTGCAGCCGCCAGTGCTTGAGGCCGGCCAGCGCCTCGCGAGGGTGCAGCCGGGCGCCGTAGAGGAAGAACAGGCAGAAGATCGCGACCTTCGTGGCCCACGACAGCGCCGTGGCCCCCACGCCGGAGGCGGGCAGGAACGAGGCCACGACCGCCGCCGCGATGATCGCGAGCAGGAAGTAGTCGACTTTGAATCTCCGGGTGGCCACCCGGCAACCCTAGCCCCGGGCGACGCCCAGCACCGCGAGGTCGTCGGGGGTGAGCCGGTGCTCCATCAGCACCACCTGGTAGGGGTTCCACGTCGACAGCGTGTACCGCAGCCGGACGCCGTCGGGCCGGGCTGCGGCGTCGTACAGGTAGGGCGCGTAGGCGCCGCCCGGGCGCCCGGCCTGCGCCCCGAAGATGTCGTCGCCGACCGGGTCGTCGGAGGCGAAGGCGCGGATGAACCGGCGGGTCGGGTCGCCGAACGAGAGGCCGTCCGCGATCCAGTCGAACAGCAGCAGCCGTTCGCTCCACGGTCCCCACGGCTGCGGGGCCGTGCGCAGCACGACGGCGCCACCCGCGGCATCCTCGGGGCCCGTCATGGTCAGCAGCGCGTACGACGCCAGCGCGGGCACCCAGCGCACCGTCACCTCGCCGTAGGAGCCGCGCACGATCGGGACGGCGTCGGCCTCGGCGTCCGACCAGCGCGGGACGCCGCCCTCCAGCCCGGCGAGGTACGCGATCGCCGGCCGGGAGAGGTCGCGGCCGGGGTCGAGCACCGCGAAGCGCAGGTCGTCGGCGCGGTAGGAGCCGGCGCCCCACAATCCGAGCAGCGGGCCCGCCCCGTCGGGGAACGGCGAGCCGGGCAGGTCGCGCCGCACCGGGGCGCACGAGATGTTGACGAAGAACAGGTCGGAGACCTGCGCGATCGTCTCGAACCGGAACGGCCGCCGGGACGCGCCGGCGATCGCGTCGGGGCCGTCGACCGCCCGCGCCAGCATCGAGCGGCCCATCACCTGGTGGCGCGCGAAGTGGTTCGACGAGGTGAACGCATACCAGTGCCGGCCGTGCGAGAAGGCGTCGAGCGGGACGTCGTACTCGGTCATGGTCGTGCCCAGGCCCGCGAACTTCAGCGGGCCGCCGTGGAACTCGAAGCCGGGGAGGTCGGCGTCCGGATCGGTGACGGCCGCGATCGAGTCCCGGGTCGCCCACCGCCTGCGGCCCCAGTGGGTGTCGCCGAACAGCATGAGCGTCCGGCCCTCGACGTCGATGCGGACGCCGAGGTCGGTGCCGCGGACGCCTGAGACCGTCTCGGAGCGGCTCAGGGTGGTGCGCGGGTCGCCGGGGGAGGGCTGGGTGTCGCGCTCGCCGCTGATCTGCGCGGTCTTCTCCGAGGCGCGGGCGGCGCGGTGGGTCGGCTCGGCGGTCAGCACCCGCAACCCGGCCGCGCGCACCCAATGGGCGTCGTGGACCCGCTGCTCGCGGTGCCACAGGTAGACCGAGTCGTCCTCGGCGACCAGCGCCTGCAGCCAGCCGGTGGGGCGTCCCACGGCCTGGAACGCGCCCCCGAGGTTGACCGCTCCCAGGCTCACCCGGGTGGCGTCGACACCGCCGCCGAGCGCGGTCGCGGCCAGGGCGAGCGCGTGCACGCGGGCGTGCGGCGCGAGGTCGGGGCGGGGGGCGTCCTCGCCGACCGCGCCGCGGTCGCCGAGCCGCCACCAGCGGACCCCGGCGGTCGGCTGCGGGGCGGCGAGCAGCAGGCCGCCGCCGGGGCGCGGGGCCAGCGCGGGCGCGCGGGTGCCGTCGTCGATCTCGCCGACGTCGCGCCAGGTGCCCCGCTCGCCGGCCAGCAGCGCGAGCCGGCCCGCGGCGGGCAGCGCGGCCGTGAGGCGTCCGCGATGCACGACCAGGCCGGGCGCGCCGTCGCACGGGCCGAGGTCGGCCCCCGCGACCCAGCCGCCCTCGGCGGGGCGGTGCCAGTGCCGGGCGCGGCCGGCGCTCACGACGACCGCGTGCAGCACCGGCCCGGACGCGACGAGCGCGACCTGTTCGCCCGGGCCCAGGTCTGCGGTGCGGGCCCAGTCCAGCGGCTCGCCGGCCGGGTCGTGGCGCCACTCGGCCACGCCGGAGTCGTCGGGGACGAGCGCGACCAGTTCCCCGCGCCGCCAGAAGGGCGAGTCGGGGAGTTGGGCCAGCGCGGCCGGCGCGGTGGAGGCCGCCGTCAGGGTGGCGCCGCGGTCCCAGCCGCGGTCGGGCCGGCCTTGGGTGCGGTGGTAGTGCTCCAGCCGGACGCCGTCGGCGTCCGCGCGGCGCACCAGGGCGTCCAGCCGCGGCGCGCGCAGCAGCGCCCGCCAGCGGCCGGTGTCGCCGGCGATGGTCGACTGGATCATGCTCGTGGAACCGATGGGCAGCACGCGGACAAGATAGCGAGGGACGCGGTCGAAGGCCCCACCCGCGAGGAACTAGGGTGACCGGCATGAGCGAGGTTCAAGACTTCCGGGCCATGGGCGAAGCCCTCGGGGACGCCGGCGCGATCCTGCGCGGCAACGCGGGCAGCGCCGGCCTGGACGCCCCCGTGCCGACCGCCCCGGGCTGGGCCGTCCGGGACCTGGTCGCGCATCAGGGCATGGTGCACCGCTGGGCGACGGGCTACCTGACGCGCGGGCCGCGCCGCGAGGCGGCCGACGTGCTCGCCGAGGCGGCGGCGTCGACGGACCTGCTCGACTGGTTCGACGACGGGCTGGTGGACCTGCTGAACGCGTTCGCGTCGCTCCCGGTCGACGCCGAACTGCGGTTCTTCCTGCCGGACGCGCCGCCGCCGCGCGACGCCTGGCTGCGGCGGCAGGTGCACGAGACGTCGGTGCACGCGATCGACGCGATGGCGGCCCGGCTGGGGCGCCTCCCCGCGGCGTCCGAGCTGTGGCTGGACCCGCGGCTGGCCGCCGACGGCGTGGATGAACTGCTGACCGGCTTCGTCGCGCGCGACGGGCTGCTGCGCGCCGACCCGCCCCGCCGCGTCCGGTTCGACGCCACCGACGTGGGCCGCTCCTGGCTGCTGGAGGCGCGTCCCGACGGGACCACCGTCACGCGGGTGGACGCCGGGGCGGACGCCGACGCGACCGTCGCGGGGACCGCCCGCGAGCTGTACCTGCGCGTCTGGAACCGCGGTGAGGGCGGCACCGCGTCCGACCCGGGGTTCTGGGACGCCTGGCGCGCCGCGGTCAAGGTCGCCTGGTCCTGATGCGGATCGACGTCACCGACCCGGCCGACCCGCGGCTGGGCGACTATGTCGCGCTGCGCGACACCTCGCTGCGCAAGTCGCTGGAGTCCGAGCGCGGGCTGTTCATCGCCGAGGGCGAGAAGGTGATCCGCCGCGCCCTGGAGGCCGGATTCACCCCGCGGTCGTTCCTGCTCGCCGAGCGCTGGCTGCCCGGGCTGGCCGACGTGCTGGCGCCGCACACCGACGTCCCGACCTACGTGGTGAGCGAGGACCTGGCCGAGGCCGTGACGGGCTTCCACGTGCACCGCGGGGCGCTCGCGTCGCTGCACCGGCGCCCGCCGACCCCCGTCGCCGACCTGCTGGGCGCCCGCCGGCTGGTCGTCGCCGAGGACATCGTCGATCACACCAACGTGGGGGCGATCCTCCGCAACGCGGCCGGGTTGGGCTGGGACGGCGTCCTGCTGGCGCCGCGGGCCGCGGACCCGCTGTACCGGCGGGCCATCAAGGTCAGCATGGGCACGGTGTTCTCGCTGCCCTGGGCCCGCCTGGAGGACTGGGGGACCGCGCTGCCGCTGCTGCGCGAGGCCGGCTTCACCGTGCTGGCGCTCGCGCTCACCCCGGACGCGCTGCCGCTGGACGAGGTCGTCGCGCGCGGCGTCCCGGACAAGCTGGCGATCGTGGTCGGCACCGAGGGCGAGGGGCTGTCGCAGCGCTGGATCGGGCAGGCGGACGCCGTCGTGTCGATCCCCATGCAGCACGGCGTCGACTCGCTCAACGTGGCCGCGGCCACCGCGGTTGCCTGCTGGGCGCTGCGCTGACGGGACGGCCCGCCGCCGCGGCGGCGCTACGGTGTGGGGCGTGATCGAGTTGAGAACCGCCGCCGAGATCGAGCAGATGCGGCCCGCGGGAGCGTTCGTGGCGAGCGTCCTGACCGCCCTGAGGGAGAAGGCCGCCGTCGGGGTGAACCTGCTGGAACTCGACGAGTTGGCGCACCGGATGATCCGGGACGCTGGGGCCACGTCCTGCTACATCGACTACCACCCCAGCTTCGGCGCGATGCCCTTCGGCAAGGTGCTGTGCACCTCGGTCAACGACGCCGTCCTGCACGGCCTGCCGTTCGACCACGTGCTGCGCGACGGCGACCTGCTGTCGGTCGACTTCGCGGCGTCCGTGGACGGCTGGGTCGCCGACTCCGCGCTCAGCGTCGTCGTCGGGACGCCCGCGCCGGAGGACCTGCGCCTCATCGAGGCCACCGAGGTCGCGCTCGAACGGGCCGTCGCGGCGGCCCGCGTGGGTGCCCGGCTGGGCGACATCGGCGCCGCGATCGGCGGCACCGCCCGCGAGTACGGGTTCCGGGTGAACACCCAGTTCGGCGGGCACGGCGTGGGACGCACCATGCACGGCGACCCGCACGTCCCCAACGACGCCCGCCCCGGCAAGGGGATGCGGCTGCGTCCGGGGTTGGTGATCGCGATCGAGCCCTGGTTCATGGCGGGCACGGACGCCCTGCGGACCGACGCCGACGGCTGGACGCTGCGCAGCGTCGACGGCTCGCGCGGCGCGCACTCCGAGCACACCGTCGCGGTCACCGCCGACGGCCCCGTGGTGCTGACCGCCCGCTGAGGGACGTCGGGGCGCCGCGGTCAGTCGTCCGCGGTGACCTTCTTGGGGTGCACGGGCCAGTCCGCGGGGTAGAGGTGGGCGAGGTCGTTCTTCTGCTGCTCGAGCTTGCGGTAGGTGCGCGTCGAGAGCCGATCGCCGAAGACGATGCCGTTGAGGTGGTCGGTCTCGTGCTGCAGGCAGCGGGCCAGCGTGCCGGTGCCCTCCACCGTCACGGGCTCGCCCCACGGGTCCTGGCCGGTGCAGGTGGCGCGGTCGGGCCGCGCCAGCGGCTGGTAGCCGCCCGGGAACGACAGGCAGCCCTCCTCGGTCGACTCCAGGCGGCGCGCCTTGCCGGTCGGCGTGGTGACCTCCGGGTTGCAGATCGCGCCGATCCGGATCCGCTCGTCGGCGTCGGGGCACTCGTACACGAACAGCGCGACGTCGCGTCCGACCTGGGTCGCGGCCAGTCCGACGCCGCTCGCGGCGCGCATGGTCGCGAACATGTCGCGGACCAGGGCGTGGAGGTCCTCGTCGAACTCGGTGACCGGCTTGGTCTGCTCGTGCATGACCGGCTCGCCCCATCGCGTGATGGGCAGCACGGTCCCGCCTGTCATCAGGTCGGTGATGGGCATCGAAGAACTCCTCGCGTGGCAACGTCTTGGGCAACCCTCACATTCTGGCACGCTGGCGCCATGGACCCCGCCCGACGCTCGCCCCACCCCGGGGACGCGCCGCGCCCCGGCGCGGCCGGCGCCGGCTCCGTCGCGTCCGGCTCGGGTGATCGCGGCGTGACTGCGCGTGGGGACGAGCCCGGGACCGGACTGCTGCGGGACCTGACCGCGTGGTCCGAGCACCTCCACTGGGAGCGCAATCTGTCCGCGCACACCCGGCGCGCCTACGGGGGCGACCTGGACGACCTCGCCGGCTGGCTGGCCCGCCACGGGGTCGGGGCCTGGGGGGAGGTCGACCACCGCCTGCTGCGCGCGTGGCTGGCCGACCTGCACCGCCGCGGCGCCGAGCGCACGACCATGGCGCGCCGGGCCACGGCCGCGCGCATGTTCTTCCGGTGGGCGGCGGCCCGGGGGCTGATCGCCGCCAACCCGGCGAGCGCGCTGGAGGCGCCGCGCGCCGCGCGGACGCTGCCGCCCACGCTGGACCGCGGCGTCGCCGACGGCCTGTTCGCCCACCTGGAGGCCGCGGTCGCCGAGGCGGAGGACCCGGCCGCCGACGCGCTGGCCCGCCGCGACCTGGCCATGATCGAGGTGCTCTACAGCGCCGGGCTGCGCGTGGCCGAATTGTGCTCGCTCACCCCCGCGGGCATCGACTGGGACCGCGGCCTGCTGCACGTGGTCGGGAAGGGGAACAAGGAGCGCAGCACGCCCCTGGGGCGCCCCGCCGAGAAGGCGCTGCGCGCCTGGATCGCAGCCCGCCCCCGGGTCGCGAAGCCGGACACCACCGAGGTGTTCGTCGGCGCGCGCGGCGCGGCCATCGACCCGCGGGTGGTCCGCAGGGTGGTGCACGCTGCCCTCGAGGCCGTGCCGGACGCCCCCGATCTGGGCCCGCACGGGCTTCGGCACGCGATGGCCACGCACCTGCTCGAGGGCGGGGCCGACCTGCGCAGCGTGCAGGAGATCCTCGGCCACTCGTCGCTGGCCACCACGCAGATCTACACCCACGTGACGAACGAGCGCCTCCGGGACGCCTTCCGCCAGGCACACCCGCGCGCCTGAAGCCCACCTCGACCGGCGCGGCCAGGCGTCACGCCCGGTGGGCCCGCGCCCGCATCCCTGAACCGGCGCTCGGTGCAGGAACGTCACCGCCCCCGGGTGGAACACCGACGTGAGCACAGCGCCGGCCACCTGAGCTAGCGTTCCGCCATGGCTTACGAGGTCAAGACCCTTCCGCGTGAGGGTGGGGTGGCGGAGTTCCTCGCCGGCGTGGAGCCGCCGCGCCGACGCGAGCAGGGGTTCGAGTTGCTGGCGATCTTCGGCGAGGTCACCGGCGCCCCCGCGGTCCTGTGGGGCCCGTCGATGGTCGGCTTCGGGGAGGTCACCTACCGGTACGAGAGCGGCCACAGCGGCCGCAGCTACAAGGTGGGCTTCAGTCCGCGCAAGGCCAACCTCGTGCTCTACGGGCTCGACTGGTACGGCAGCGCGTCCGACCTCCTCGACCGGTTGGGACCCCACAAGCGCGGCAAGAGCTGCGTGTACGTCACCAACCTCGACAAGGTCGACCACGAGGTGCTCAAAGCGCTGATCCGCCGCGCCTGGGGGTCCCCCTCGCCCCTTCCGGAGGCCTGAGCGGGGCGCTCCTGGGACCGAGGCCCGGCCTCGAGCGGTGCGGGCGGTGCACTCACCCGAGGCGCACGCCCGGATGGTGCCCGCCCCGAGGGTGCACGCCCCTGTCCGTCGGGCTCGGTAGAGGGGTCGGTGGCGCGTCCACGGTGGCCATGTGTTGGTTACGAGACTCGTCCTGAGCGCAACGCCTCTGTTGTGCGCTCCAGGGCCGGCGCCGCAGAGTAGGCTGACGCGGGTGTCCATCCGCAACGGCGCTGGGGCGCTCACTCTGATGATCCTCGCTGCCACGCTGCTCGTCGGGTGCGGTTCGGAGAAGGCCGGTCGCGCCCGTGAAGTATGTCTCGGTGCTGCGATGGCGCGAGGCGGAGGAGTCGGTAAAGCGATCATCCACTCTGTGAGAGGGGGGATCGTGCAGACGGGCCTGTCATCGTCGGCGGAGACTGGATCGTAACTGAACGCGAAGCCGGCATTGATTCGAACGGAATGGCGGTGGAATGGCGAGAGGGTTCCAAGTACCCGTGGGTGTGCACCGTCGACTCCGATGAATTGGCGGACTTCTCGTTCGCGCGGGGTCCTCAACGTGTGATGCAAACGTCGCCAGCGCAGCAGTCCGCGGCGCCTGAACCACCGAGGCGGTCCTCGGCCACGCAACTTTGCGCCATCAAGGGAAACATCTCAGTCAAGACCGGGGAACGGATTTATCACGTGCCAGGTCAGGAGTATTACGAGCAAACGGTCATCAATGAGGCGTATGGCGAACGTTGGTTCTGCACCGAGCGTGAGGCACGGGCCGCGGGCTGGCGGAAGTCTCGCGCGTAGCAGGAGACGTGGCGTGCCGAGAACTTGGGCGTTGCCGTATCCCACTCGGGATGCGAAGCGACGTCAGAATGCGACGATGCCTGTGGACCACGATGTTCACCCACCCCGGACGCTGATCCGTCAGAGCCAAGTGCTGGGTCGAGGCGCATGGATACCGCGCAGGGCAAGGAGACTTCGGATGTGCCGCTGTTCGTCCGGCCTCGACTGATCGGTACCCCCTACCCGATCCAAGGCAGCGGATCGACTTGACGACCATCGACCTTGGTCGAAAAGTGCAAGTGACAGCCGGTCGACCAGCCCGTGCTCCCCATGGTCCCCACCTGCTGGCCGCGGGTGACGCGGTCGCCGGCGCGCACCCGATAGCCCTGGGCGTGCAGGTACACCGTCTGGAGCCGGACGCCGGCGACCGGGCCGTGGTCGATGACCAGCCGCCAGCCGCCCGAGGCGTCGAAGCCCATGTGGCTGACCGTCCCGTCGCCGGCGGCGAACAGGGGCGTCCCGCAAGCGTTCGACAGGTCGACCCCGGCGTGCAGGCGCCACTGCTTGAAGATCGGGTGGAAACGCGGGCCGAAGCGCGATCCGAGCCGGGCGTCGGCGGGGTGGCTCAGGATGCCGCCGCCCGGCGGTGGGGCTCCCGAGGTGGCTCCCGGTGTCCCGGCCTCGGCCGCGGCTCGCGCCGCCTGGGCGCGCTGGGAGGCCCGTTCGGTCACGGCCGCCGCGGCGGTGTCGGGCAGCAGCAGGGGGACTCCGCCGCCCGTCGGCACGGGATCGAGGTAGTCTTCGCCCCGCTTCAGGCCCCAGTGCAGGCAGGCGGCCGCCGGGCACGGGTGGCCGGCGGCGAGCCTGCCCACCACGTCGCCCGCGGCCACGGCTCGCCCGGTCTCGATGCTCGCCTCGACGGGCTCAAGGGTGG
Organism: Propioniciclava coleopterorum; assembly: GCF_011393335.1. NCBI lineage: Bacteria > Bacillati > Actinomycetota > Actinomycetes > Propionibacteriales > Propionibacteriaceae > Propioniciclava > Propioniciclava coleopterorum. Next base: position 2,816,103 of record NZ_CP049865.1, read on the forward strand.
TCCTGGTGCCGTCGTCGTGGGCGATGACCAGCACGGGCCGACCCGCCAGCGTGGCGGCGAAGCTCACCACCCCGGAACGCGGCGCCCGGACCTCCTCGCCGATCTCGCCGGCGAGATCCACACCGCGATGCCCGGCGCCCCAGGCCACCTCGGGCGGGTCGAAGCCACGCACGATGGCACCCGACACCGGCCAGCCCGCACCGGCCGCCGCCGTCGGCGGCGCGAACGCACCCCAGGCCAGGGCGACCAGGATCAGACACGCCGCCCGCCGCAGCCAGGCGCCGAGGGCGCGCTCGGCCCGGCTCCCGCGCGCTGGCGCCGCCCGCATCACGATGGTTCCCCGCTCCGCCGGCTGCACGATGGCCTCCTGGTCCGGTGGTTGCGCGCCGGTTGCTCGCTGTGCCAACCGCGCGTCGGGAACGCGCTGTGCTGACTGCACGTTGGTCTCTCGCTGTGCTGGCTGCACGATGGTCTCCGCTCCCGCTCGTCCAGGTCTCATGGGCACGTTAGGAACCCCGCGTCAGGGACCGGCGGTGTCCTCGGCACAGGCAAGCGACCCTTTCGGTCGGACCCCCGTGCCGCAGAGTGGGCGTCCGCGCTGCAGGGCTCGCCGCGGTCGCAAGGGTGGGACACGTGATTGGAGCGGACGCATGCCGGCCGTCCACGTCAGATGCCCATGCCGCGGATGGAGGTCGAGGGGGAGCGTCCGGCGTCAAGCGGGCGAGCGCGCGGGACACCGCGCGCCGGCCGACACCCGCCCAGCAGAGGTTGGTCGACTCCGAGGGAGGCCGCGAGAGTTCGAGGTGATCCCGCCCTCTGCACACCGTCGGGTGGCGGCATCGGCGTGCGCGACTGTCGCCAGACGCCCCCGTTTGCGCCAGTTGCCCCCACTGCAACGGGGGCAACAGAGCCGAGCGGGGGCGTCTCGTCTCAAACGGGGGCGAATGGGTCACGACCGGGGGCGGGTTGTCGCAAGCGGGGGCGTCCCGTCGTAAGCGGGGGTGCGGTGCTGGGAAGCAGAGGAAGTCGCCCCCGTTTGCGTCAGTTGCCCCCTCTGCAACGGGGGCAACTGGGCCGAGCGGGGGCGTCTCGTCACAAACGGGGGCGTCTCGTCGCAAGCGGGGGCGTTTGGTCGTGAGCGGGGGCGTTTGGTCGTGACTGGGGGCGTCTCGTCCCAAGCCGGGGCGTTTCGTCGGAAGCGGGGGCGTTTGGTCGCAGGCGGGGGCGGGTTGTCGGAAGCGGGGGCGTTTGGTCGCAGGCGGGGGCGGGTTGTCGTAAGCGGGGGCGTTTGGTCGCAAACGGGGGCGTCTGGTCGCGAGCGGGGGCAGTCGGCCTCGAACTGGCCGCGAGTGGGAGGCGGCCGCCAACTGCGGGGCCGCGACGGGGGCGTCGGTGCGGGTCGGCGGTCGCAGCAGCCCGGCGACGAACGAGGCCGAATCGGGCGCGCAACCCGGGATTGGTGCCCGGAAGCGTCCGGATCTAGGATGGGGGCAGCGACTCGGCTGCGCCGGGTCGACTTCGCGTGCAGAGAACCGGAGCCACACCACCAGGTCCCCAGCGATGGGGCGGTGCGGGCCCGCTGCACCAGGCAGGGTCGAAGGTCGGCCCTGGAAACCGGACTGGCGTCCGCGTGCCCGAGGGCCGGACGCCGCAGAAAGGAACGGCCATGGCCGTCGTGACCACGCGTCAGCTGCTCGAGAGCGGTGTCCACTTCGGGCACCAGACCCGCCGCTGGAACCCGAAGATGAAGCGGTTCATCTTCGGCGAGCGCAACGGCATCTACATCATCGACCTGCGCCAGTCGCTCACCTACATCGACCAGGCCTACGGCTTCGTCAAGGAGACCGTCGCCCGCGGCGGCCAGATCCTGTTCGTGGGCACCAAGAAGCAGGCCCAGGAGGCGATCGCCGAGCAGGCGACCCGCGTCGGGATGCCGTACGTGAACCAGCGCTGGCTGGGCGGCATGCTGACCAACTTCGCCACCATCTCCAAGCGGACCGCGAAGATGAAGGAGCTCGAGGCGCTCGACTTCACCAACGCCTCCGGCTCGGGCCTGACGAAGAAGGAGCTCCTGCAGGAGGAGCGCAAGAAGGACAAGCTCGAGAAGACCCTCGGCGGCATCCGCGACATGCACAAGCTGCCGCAGGCGCTGTGGGTCGTCGACACCAAGAAGGAGCACCTCGCGATCGACGAGGCGCGCAAGCTGCACATCCCGATCGTCGGCATCCTCGACACCAACTGCGATCCCGACGAGGTCGACTACGCGATCCCGGGCAACGACGATGCGATCCGCTCCGTCGCCCTGCTGACCCGCATCATCGCGGACGCCGCCGCCGAGGGCCTGCTGGCCCGCAGCCAGGGCGGGTCGACCGCCGGCACCACCGAGGCCGAGCCGATGGCCGAGTGGGAGCGCGAGCTCCTGGGCGCCGCGGCCGTCGAGCCGACCACCTCCGAGGCCGAGGCCGTCGAGGGCAGCGACAAGCAGGGTGACCAGCTCGTCGACGAGGTCGAGGGCGGCATCGCCCAGGCCGACGCCGTCGCCGAGACCGAGGCCGCCGAGGTCGCCGAGGCTGTCGAGACCGAGGCCGCCGTCGAGGCCGAGGCCGAGGCGACCGAGCCCGTCGCCGACGAGAAGTGACCCACCGAACCAACGAAAGCGAGTAACGACGTCATGGCGATCACTGCCGCTGATGTGAAGAAGCTCCGCGACGCCACCGGCGCGGGGATGATGGACGCCAAGAAGGCCCTCACCGAGGCCGACGGCGACTTCGAGGCCGCCACCGAGATCCTCCGCGTCACCGGCGCGGCCAAGGTGAGCAGCCGCGCCGACCGCGAGGCCAGCAACGGCCTCGTTGCCGCCGCGGGCACCACGCTGATCCAGCTGGGCGCCGAGACCGACTTCGTCGCCAAGAACGACGAGTTCGTCGCCCTGGCCGCGAGCGTCGTCGAGGCCGTCCAGGCCGCCGGCGCCGCCGACCTCGAGGCCGCCAAGGCCCTGCCGCTCGGCGACACGACGGTCGGGGAGGCGGTCGCCGCCCTGGCCGCGAAGATCGGCGAGAAGCTCGAGCTGGCGCAGGTCGCCACCTTCGAGGCGCCCGCCGCCGTCTACCTCCACCGCCGCAGCCAGGACCTGCCCCCGCAGGTCGGCGTGATGGTCGAGTACACCGGCACCGAGGACGACGAGTTCGTCCGCGGCATCGCGATGCAGATCGCGGCCATGAGCCCGCAGTGGCTCGACCGCGACTCGGTCCCGGCCGACGTCGTGGAGAAGGAGCGCCACGTCGCCGAGCTCACCGCCAAGGAGGAGGGCAAGCCCGAGAACATCATCGGGCGCATCGTCGAGGGCCGCCTCAACGGCTTCTACAAGGACGTCACCCTGCTCGAGCAGCAGTCCGTGTCGGACGACAAGAAGTCGGTCGGCCAGCTGCTCAAGGACAACGGCGTGACCGTCACGCGCTTCGTGCGCTTCGCCGTCGGCGCCTGACCAGGCACGATCCACTACAGTGGCGTGCGCCGTGGGAGAACCCCACGGCGCACGCCACCGCCACGTCCGGGCCCGTGCCCGCGGCGTCCACCCGCCCGATGAAGGAGTCCGAATGCCCGCGTACGACCGCATCCTGCTGAAGCTGTCCGGAGAGGCGTTCGGGGGCGGGTCGGTCGGTGTCGACCCCGACATCATCGCGGGCATCGCCGACGAGATCGCCGACATCGTCCGGGGCGGCACGCAGGTGGCGATCGTCACCGGCGGCGGCAACTTCTTCCGCGGGGCGCAGCTGCAGCAGCGCGGCATGGAGCGCCGCCGCGCCGACTACATGGGCATGCTCGGCACCGTCATGAACTGCCTGGCGCTGCAGGACTTCCTGGAGCAGTCCGGCGTCGAGACGCGCGTCCAGACCGCGATCACCATGGGGCAGGTCGCCGAGCCCTACATCCCGCTGCGCGCGGTGCGCCACCTGGAGAAGGGGCGCGTGGTGCTGTTCGGCGCCGGCTCGGGGATGCCGTTCTTCTCCACCGACACCGTCGCGGCCCAGCGGGCGCTCGAGGTCGGCGCCGACGTGCTGCTCATGAGCAAGAACGGCACCGACGGCGTCTACGACGACGACCCGCGCAGCAACCCCGACGCCCGCCGTTACGACGACCTCAGCTACACCGATTTCCTCTCCCAGGACCTCAAGGTGGCCGACGCCACCGCGATCAGCCTCGCCCGCGACAACGGGCTGCCGATGGTCTTCTTCGACCTCGGTGTCCGCGGCAACATCGCCCGGGTCGTGAATGGTGAGAAGATCGGTACGACGGTCCACGCCTGACCACCGCGCCGCACACGAAATCCTCACGAAGGGAACCTGACGTGATCTCCGAGATCCTCTCCAGTGCCGAGTCCAAGATGAAGGCCACGATCGAGCACGCCAAGGAGGAGTTCGCCGGCATCCGCACCGGGCGGGCGCACCCGGCGATGTTCAACAAGATCATGGTCGACTACTACGGCACCCCGACGCCGCTGCAGCAGCTGGCCACGTTCCAGGTCCCCGAGGCCCGCATCGTGCTGATCAGCCCGTTCGACCGCGGCTCCATGAACGACATCGAGAAGGCCATCCGCGACTCCGATCTGGGCGTCAACCCGGCCAACGACGGCCAGCACGTCCGCATCGTGCTGCCGCAGCTGACCGAGGAGCGCCGCAAGGAGTACGTGAAGCTCGCCAAGACCAAGGCCGAGGAGGGGCGCGTCGCGGTGCGCGGCAACCGCCGCAACGCCGTCGACGCGGTCAAGAAGCTGGAGAAGGACAAGGAGGTCGGGGAGGACGACGCCCGCAACGCCGAGAAGCAGCTCGACTCCCTCACCAAGAAGTACGAGGAGCAGATCAACGAGCTGCTCAAGGCCAAGGAAGCGGAACTGATCGAGGTCTGATGACGGACGCGTCAGCGCCCGCACCGGCGCCCAGGAAGCGATCGGCCGGGCGGGATCTCCCGGCCGCGATCGCCGTCGGCGTGGGCCTGATCCTGCTCGTCATCGTCACCCTGGCGTTCTGGCACTGGGGCTTCATCCTGCTCGTGGCGGCCATGCTCGCCCTCGGGGCGACCGAGGTGAACAACGCCATGCGGCGGCTCGGCATGCGCGCCGAGATCGTGCCGATCGTGATCGGCACGATCGCCATGGTGGTCGGCACCTACGCCGCCGCGACCGGGGTCGGCTTCCACCTGATGCCGTGGCACTCGGTGCTGCTGACCTGCCTGGGCGCCACGGTGCTCGCCGTGCTGATCGTGCGGTTCCCCAAGGGGCACGAGAACTTCGTCCGGGACGCCTCCGCGTCGGTGTTCATCATCGGCTACATCACCCTGCTGGGCTCGTTCACGGCGCTCATCCTCGCCGGCGAGCACGGCGCGGCCCGGATGGTGACGTTCCTGCTCTGCGTGGTCGCCAACGACACCGGCGGCTACGCGGTCGGCGTCCTGTTCGGCCGGACGCCGCTGGCGCCGGCCATCAGCCCGAAGAAGACCTGGGAGGGGCTGGCCGGCTCGGTCGGCTTCGCGGTGCTCACCGGCAGCCTGATGGTGCACTTCGTGCTGGGCAGCCCGTGGTGGATCGGCGCGATCCTCGGCGCGGTCTGCGCGTTCTTCGCCACCTGCGGCGACCTGATCGAGAGCGCGATCAAGCGTGACGTCGGCATCAAGGACATGGGCTCGTTCCTGCCCGGCCACGGCGGGGTGATGGACCGGCTCGACTCGATGCTGGTCGCCGCCGCCCCGGCCTGGCTGGTGATGTACCTGCTCATCCCGGGCGGGTAACCTTCACCGCGATGACTCAAGGACTGACCCCGGCCGAGAAGGCCCGCGCCGACGAACTGGACGCCCACGCGCGCGCGGGCCGCGTGCTGCCGCTCGTGTTCGACGCCCCCCGGCGCGGCAAGCCGCCGCGCCACTGGGGCGACCTCGAACCCGACGAGCGCCGCGGCGCCGTGACGACCGCCGGGCTGCCGGGCTTCCGGGCCTCGCAGTTCGACCAGCACTACTACGGCAGGGCCAGCGCCGACCCGGACACCTGGACCGACCTGCCCGCCGCGCAGCGCGAGGTCATCAAGGCCACGTTCTTCCCGGACCTGCTGCACGAGGTGCGCACCCAGACCGCCGACGAGGGCACCACCGTGAAGACGCTGTGGCGCCTCCACGACGGCAACCTGGTCGAGAGCGTGCTGATGGAGTACGGCGTCCCCGGCAAGCCGAGCAGCGGCACCGGCCGCCACCGCGCGACGCTGTGCATCTCGTCGCAGGCCGGCTGCGGGATGGCGTGCCCGTTCTGCGCGACCGGGCAGGGCGGCCTGGAGCGCAACCTGTCCACCGCCGAGATCGTCGCGCAGGTCGTGGCCGCTTCGGCCCGCGTGCGGCTCAACAACGTGGTGTTCATGGGCATGGGCGAGCCGATGGCCAACTTCAAGGCGATCACCGGCGCCATCCGCCGCATGGTCGGCGACCTGGGGATGTCGGCGCGCGGCATCACCGTGTCCACCGTCGGCCTGGTCCCGCGCATCAGGCAGCTCTCCGAGATGGGGCTGCCGCTCACGCTGGCCGTCAGCCTGCACGCCCCCGACGATGAACTGCGCGACACGCTGGTGCCGATCAACACGCGCCACTCCGTCGACGAGGTCGTCCGCACCGCCCACGACTACTTCACCGCGACCGGCCGCCGCGTCTCGATCGAGTACGCGCTGATCCGCGACGTCAACGACCAGGCGTGGCGCGCCGACGCGCTGGCCGACCTGCTCAGCGCCGAGGGGCGCGGCACCGGCTGGGTGCACGTCAACCCGATCCCGCTCAACCCGACGCCCGGATCGAAGTGGACCGCCTCCCGCAAGCACGACGAGCGCGAGTTCGTCCGCCGCCTCACCGACGCGGGCATCGCGGCCACCATCCGCGACACCCGCGGCCAGGAGATCGACGGCGCCTGCGGCCAGTTGGCCGCCAAGGAGCGCTGAGGCGGTGGACCTGGCGGGCGCCTTCGCCGTCCGCTCCGAGGGGGACGGGTTCGAACTGTTCGGCGGGCAGCACCTCGCCGCCCTGGCCGTCACCTCGGCGTCTCTGGCGGCGCTGATCGCGGGCGGCCGCCGGCTGGGCCCGGTCGGACGCCGCCGCGCGCGCCGCGTCCTGGCGGCGGCGCTCGCGGGCCAGGAACTCGGCTACCACGCGTGGCGGCGCGCCGGGGGCACCTGGAACGTCCAGGAGATGCTGCCGCTGCACCTGTGCTCGGTCCTGGTGTGGGGCGGATCGGCGAACCTGCTGCGTCCGACGGGGCTCGGCGACGACGTCACCTGGTACTGGGGCGTGGCCGGCGTCCCGCAGGCGCTCCTCACCCCGGACGTCGGCGAGTACGGCTTCCCGCACTACCGGTTCTTCCAGTTCTTCGTCAGCCACGGCCTGGTGTTGGCGGTGCCGCTGTGGCAGGTGTTCGTCGAGGGCCGCCGCCCCACCGCCGCGGGGGCACGCCGGGCGTACGCGGCGCTGCTCGGGCACGCGGCCGTGGTCGGGGCCATCAACCACTGCCTCGGCAGCAACTACCTCTACGTCAACCGCAAGCCCGCCACCGCCAGCATCCTGGACCGGCTGCCGGCGTGGCCGGGCTACATCCCGATCCTGGCCGGCGTCGCGGCGGGCGCGTTCGCCCTGGCGTACGCCCCCTTCGCGCGCCGCCGCCCGGGCACGAAGGGCTAGGCGAGCACTTCCAGCACCTCGTCCACGGTGTCGACCAGGTGGATCGAGGATTCCATCAGCCGGCCCCGGGCGAGCGAGGCCAGCAGCGGCCAGGCCGGCACCTCGTGCGTCCAGTACTCGACCCCCAGCAGCACCATGGGGCGGATCTGGCCGCTCTCGAGCGCGTAGTAGTTGCGCGTCAGCGCCTGGAAGATCTCCTGGGTGGTGCCCGCGCGCCCCGGCACGTACACGAGCCCCGCCCCGCACAGCCGCAGCAGGATGTCCTCGCGGATCGCGTTGTCGAAGTACTTCGCGATCAGGGTGGGGAACACGTTGGGCGGCTCGTGGCCGTAGAACCACGTCGGGACGCCGACGTTGAGCCGGGTGCAGTCGAAGCGCTCCTTCACCGCGAACCCCTGCGCGGCCCAGGCGCCGGGGTCGGGGGTGAAGCTCGGCACCTCGGCCAGCACGGCGCACGCCCGCGTCAGGTCCTCGGGGGAGCCGCGGAACGACGCGCCCAGGTTGGCGGCCTCCATCGCGCCCGGCCCGCCGCCCGTCATCACGAGGTTGCCCGCATCGGCCAGGCCGCGGCCCAGCCGCGCCGCCTGCTCGTACTCGGGCGTGCCGCGGCCGACGCTGTGCCCGCCCATGATCCCGACGCCCGCCCCGGGACTCGTGACGACCTCGAGCAGCGCGTCGCTCACGAAGTGGTCGTGGAGCGACTGGGCCAGGGACGCGTCCAGCAGCCTCGAGCGGCCCCGCAGCGTCCAGGCGTAGACCCGGGCGTCCGTCGTGGCCGGATAGCCGTCGGCGACGTCGCTGTACAACTCCAGCGGCGTGTAGAGGGTCGGCCGGTAGGCGTCGAAGGGGACCTGCGGCAGCCGCGGGAACACGGCGGCGCCGCGGGCGGCCAGGTCGACGGCGCTGCGGTGCTTGAGCCGGCACCCCAGGAAGAAGGCGTTCTGGACGGCGACCTTCTCCAGCACGTCGGCGCGCCCGCGCAGGTCGAGCGCCTGCAGCAGGCAGCCCACCAGCGATCGCTCGGCCCGGACGTGAGCGTCGAACTCTTCCAGAGTCTCGATCTCGCGGCGCATGGTGAGAGACTAGCGGGGTGCGTGATGTGGTGATCCTCGGCAGTACCGGCTCCATCGGAACCCAGGCGCTGGAGGTCATCGCCGCGCGACCCGACCGCTTCCGGGTGGTCGCCCTCACCGCCGGCGGCGGCAATCTGGCGCTGCTGGCCGAGCAGGTGCGCGCCTTCGCGCCCCGCTTCGTCGCCGTCCCCACCCAGGACGCGGCGGCCCGGCTGCGGGGGCTGCTGGGGGACGCCGACGTCGAGATCGCCGCCGACGGCAACGAGACCGCCGCCCGGATGGCCGCCGACGTGGTCCTCAACGCCATCACCGGCGCCGCCGGGCTGCCGGCCACCCTTGCGACCCTGGCGCAGGGGACCACTCTGGCGCTGGCCAACAAGGAGAGCCTCGTGATCGGCGGCCGGCTCGTCACCGACGCCGCGGCGCCCGGTCAGCTGGTCGCCGTCGACTCCGAGCACTCCGCGTTCGCCCAGGCGCTGCGTGCCGGACGCGGCGACGAGGTGCGCCGCCTGATCCTGACGGCGTCCGGGGGGCCGTTCCGGGGGCGGTCCCGCGCCGACCTCGCCGCGGTCACGCCCGAGCAGGCGATGGCCCACCCCACCTGGAACATGGGCCGCGTCATCACCATCAACTCCGCCACGCTGGTCAACAAGGGCCTCGAGCTGATCGAGGCCGCCCTGCTCTACGGCGTCGACTACGACGACATCACCGTGGTGGTGCACCCCACCAGCGACGTGCACTCGATGGTCGAGTACGTCGACGGGGCCACCATCGCCCAGGCCAGCCCGCCCGACATGAAGCTCCCCATCGCTTTGGGCCTGGCGTGGCCGGACCGCGTCCCGGACGCCGCCGCGACCTACGACTGGTCCGCGCCGCGCGCCTGGAGCTTCGAGCCGCTCGACGACGCCACCTTCCCGGCGGTCGAGCTGGCCCGGCGCGCCGGCCGTGCGGGCGGCACCGCGCCGGCCGTGTACAACGCCGCCAACGAGGTCTGCGTGGACGCCTTCTGTGCCGGCCGGATCGGGTTCTTGGACATCGTGGATACCGTGGATGCCGTGGTGGGGGAGCATCTGGCCGACGGACACGTCGGCGATGACGGGTTGAGCGTCGACGCCGTGCTGGCGGCCGACGCCTGGGCGCGCGCCCGCGCCGGCGCGATCTGCGGGGCGGGCTCCTGATGGACCTGTTCTGGACCGTGGCCTTCGGGCTGCTGTTCTTCGTGCTGCTGATGGCCTCGGTGGCGCTGCACGAGATCGGGCACATGCTGCCCGCCAAGCTGTTCGGCGTCCGGGTGCCCCAGTACTTCGTCGGCTTCGGCAAGACGCTGTGGTCGACGCGCCGCGGCGAGACCGAGTACGGCCTCAAACTGTTCCCGCTCGGCGGCTTCGTGCAACTGCTCGGCATGTACCCGCCCGAGAACCCCCACGCCAAGCAGACGCGCCTGCAGATGTTCGCCGACGACGTCCGCAGCTACGAGTGGGAGAGCATCACCCCCGCCGACGACGGCCGGCTGTTCTACCAGCAGAAGATCTGGAAGAAGCTCGTCATCATGGCCGGCGGCATCGCCATGAACCTGCTCCTGGCCTTCGTCCTCCTGTGGGGCGTCTACGGCCTGCACGGCACCTACCGCGACGTCCCGGTGGTGGCGAGCGTCCAGCCCTGCTACCACACCGAGCAGCGCGCGGACCCGACCTGCCTGCCCACCGACCCGGCGACCCCGGCCGCGCAGGCGGGGATGCTGCCGGGGGACCGCATCGTCTCCTTCAACGGGACGCCGATCGCCGACTGGCCGCAGCTCGCGGCGCTCGTGCAGGGCAACGCGGACGGCCCTGCGGCCATGGTCGTCGAGCGCGGCGGCGAGCGGGTGACCCTGCCGACGGTGCGCACCATCAAGGTCGCCGTGCCGGCGGCCTCGGGCGACGGCACCGTGTCGGTCGGCTACCTCGGCTTCGTCAAGGACCGCCAGCTCGTCCGCGGCGGACCCGTGGAGGTCGTCCGGGACATGGCCGACCTCACGCGACAGTCGCTGGTGGCGCTGGCCCAGTTCCCGGTCAAGGTCTGGAACGTGGCGGTCGACGTCGCGACCGGCCAGCCCCGCAGCGTCGAGGACCCCATCAGCATCGTCGGCGCCAGCGCGACCGCCGGCCAGGCCGCGACGCTGGACGTCCCGGTCGCCGACCGGGTCGCGATGTTCGCCTCCATCCTCGCGTCGGTGAACCTGTTCCTGGCGCTGTTCAATCTCGTGCCGCTGCCGCCGCTGGACGGCGGGCACATCGTCGGGGCCCTGTGGGAGGGGCTGCGGCGCACGTTCGCGAAACTGACCGGACGCCCCGACCCGGGCCCCGTCGACACGGCCAAGATGGTGCCGGTGTCCTACGCGGTGGGAGGATTCCTCCTGCTGTGCGGCATCGTGCTGATCGTGGCCGATATCGTCAGCCCGGTGAAGATCTTCTAAGGAGAATCATGACCGTCAACCTCGGAATGCCCACCGCGCCCGCGCCCGTCCTGGCGCCGCGCCGGCCCACCCGCCGCATCCAGGTGGGCAAGGTGGCCGTGGGCGGGGGCGCCCCCATCTCCGTGCAGTCGATGACCACCACCAAGACCACCGACATCAACGGCACGCTGCAGCAGATCGCCGAGCTCACCGCGTCCGGCTGCGACATCGTGCGCGTGGCCGTCCCCAGCCAGGACGACGCCGACGTGCTGCACATCATCGCCAAGAAGTCCCAGATCCCGGTGATCGCCGACATCCACTTCCAGCCCAAGTACGTCTTCGCGGCCATCGACGCCGGCTGCGCGGCCGTCCGGGTCAACCCCGGCAACATCCGGCAGTTCGACGACAAGGTGGGCGAGATCGCCAAGGCCGCCGCGGACGCGGGGGTGTCGCTGCGGATCGGCGTCAACGCCGGCTCGCTGGACAAGCGGCTGCTCGCCAAGCACGGCGGCCCCACCCCGGACGCCCTGGTGGAGTCGGCGCTCTGGGAGGCCTCGCTGTTCGAGGAGCACGGGTTCCGCGACTTCAAGATCTCGGTCAAGCACAACGACCCGATCGTGATGGTGCAGGCCTACCGCAAGCTGTCCGCGGAGTGCGAATACCCGCTGCACCTGGGCGTCACCGAGGCCGGCCCCGCCTTCCAGGGCACCATCAAGAGCTCCACCGCGTTCGGCATCCTGCTGGCCGAGGGCATCGGCGACACCATCCGGGTCTCGCTGTCGGCCCCGCCCGTGGAGGAGGTCAAGGTCGGCAACAAGATCCTTGAAAGCCTGAACCTGCGCCCCCGCAAGCTCGAGATCGTCTCCTGCCCGTCCTGCGGCCGCGCCCAGGTGGACGTCTACACGCTCGCCGAGCAGGTCACCGAGGGCCTGGAGGGCCTGACCGTGCCCCTGCGCGTCGCCGTGATGGGCTGTGTCGTCAACGGCCCGGGCGAGGCCCGCGAGGCCGACCTGGGCGTCGCCTCCGGCAACGGCAAGGGCCAGATCTTCGTCAAGGGCGAGGTCATCAAGACCGTGCCGGAGGACGAGATCGTCGCCACGCTCATCGCCGAGGCCAACCGGATCGCCGCCGAGATGGAGCACACCGGCGAGGCCCCGCAGGTCAGCGTCGGCTGACGACCGCACCGATCTCGCGAACGCCCGGGGGACCACCCCGGGCGTTCGCGCGTCCGGCGGCGGGAACGCGCGCGACAAGGCCGGGCGCGGCGCGGCGGGAGGCGTGCCGGCGCCAGCGGCGCGGCGGCGACCCCGCTAACGTGTCCGCATGCATGCGCGGGTGCTCGACGAGGGGGATCGCGCCCTCGTGGCGGAACTGCTCGCGCGCGACCCCGTGGGCAACTGCTTCGTGGCGTCCCGGGTGGACGCGGGCATCCTCAGCCTGGGCCCCGGCGAACTCTGGGGCTACCCGGCCCACGCCCCGCGCGCCCTGCTGCACGTCGGCGCGAACATCGTCGCGGTCAACCCCGACGACGAGGCGCTGGATGCCTTCACCGAGGACCTGGGGCGCTGGCGCCGGTTCGTGGCCATCGTCGGGCCCACCCCCGTCGCGCTGGGGCTATGGCGCCGCCTCACGCGCCGCTACGGCCGCCCGTACGCCGAGCCCCGGCTGGTCCGCGAGCGCCAGTTCCTCATGGCCCGCAGCGCCCCCAGCCCCGCCGCGCCCGACCCGCGGGTGAGGCGTGCGCGGGCGTCCGACTACGACAGCTACCTCGCCGGCGCCGTCGCCATGTACCGCGAGGAACTCGACGAGGACCCGCTGGCCACGAACTTCGCCGGGTACCGCCGCTACGTCCGCTCGCTGATCGACGCCCGGCGAGCCTTCGCGATCACCGACGACGGCGAGGTCGTGTTCAAGGCCGACCTCGGCGCGGTGTCGCCCGCGGTCGCCCAGGTGCAGGGCGTCTGGGTGGCGCCGCGGCTGCGCGGCCAGGGGCTGTCCGTGCCGGCGATGGCGGCGGTGACGAACGCGATCGTCGAGGACGGCCGGATCGCGTCGCTGTACGTCAACGACTTCAACACCCCCGCGGTCTCCTGCTACCGCAGCTGCGGCTACGCGATCGTGGACGAACTGGCGTCCGTGCTCTACTGAGCCGGCCGGTGCCGCCTCGGGGCCGGTCCGTGGCAACCGCGGCGGGGCGGGGGAGACCCGCCGCTAGATTGAATCGTATGAACGTGACAGCGTCCGATGACGTCGAGGTCGTGACCAGCGAGGGCGGGGCCGTCCCCGCCGGCCACAAGGTCGCCGTCCGGCCCGTGCGCGCCGGGTCGCCGGTCCGCAAGTTCGGCCACGTGATCGGGTACGCGACCGCCGACATCGCGGTGGGCGAGCACGTGCACTCCCACAACCTCGCCTTCGGCGACCACACCGGCGAGCCCGCCGCGGCCGACGCGGCCCCCGCCTGGACCGACGGCCTGCCCACCGGGGTGCCGACCACGTTCCGCGGCATCCGGCGCCCCGACGGCCGCGTGGCGACCCGCAACGTCATCGCGGTGGCGTCCACCGTGAACTGCTCGGCGACGGTCTGCCAGCGCATCGCCTCGACCATCGAGCGCGCGGGCCTGCTGGACGCCTGGGACGGCGTGGACGCCGTGGTCCCCATCACCCACACCACCGGGTGCGGCCTCGCCGTCGAGGGCCCCGACATGGACCAGCTGCGCCGCACCCTCGCCGGCTACGCCGGTCACGTCAACGTGGCCGGCCTGGTCGTGGTGGCGCTGGGCTGCGAGATGAACCAGATCTCCGCGTTCCTGGACGCCGCCGACCTGCCCGCGCACCTGCCGGTGGAACGCCTCGCCATCCAGGAGGTGGGCGGCACCCGCGCGACCGTCGAGGCCGGGGTCGCCGCCGTCGAGCGGCTCGCCGCGGCGATCGGGCCCGTCGAGCGCGAGGACATCGGCGTCGACGAGTTGGTCCTGGGGCTGAACTGCGGTGGCTCGGACGGCTGGTCGTCCCTGACCGCGAACCCGGCGCTGGGCGTGGCCTCCGACCTGCTGGTCGCGCACGGGGGCACCTCGGTGCTCGCGGAGACGCCCGAGATCTACGGCGCCGAGGACCTGCTGCTCGGCCGCGCCGAGCCGGCGACCGCCGACCGGCTGCGCGCCATCATCGCGCGCTGGGAGCGCGAGATCGCCGCGGCCGGCGAGACGCTCGACAACAACCCCAGCCCGGGCAACAAGGCCGGCGGGATCACCACCATCCTGGAGAAGTCCCTGGGGGCGGTGTCCAAGGCGGGGCACGCCCCGCTGGCGGCGGTCTACGAGTACGCGCAGCGCATCGACACCCCGGGGCTGGGGTTCATGGACACCCCCGGCTACGACCCGGTCTCGGTGACGGGGCTGATCGCGGGCGGCGCCAACGTCGTCGTCTTCACCACCGGACGCGGCTCCGCGCTCGGGAGCCAGCTCGTGCCCGTCATCAAGGTCGCCACCAACACGCCGCTGTTCGAGCGGATGCGCGACGACATGGACCTCAACGCGGGCGACGTCGTCGACGCCGGCGTCCCGCTGGCGGACAAGGGGCGCGAGCTCTACGAGCTCATCGTCGCCACGGCGTCCGGGCGGCGCACCGCCAGTGAGGAACTGGGCTACGGCTCCCAGGAGTTCATCCCGTGGATGAAGGGGCCCACCTACTGACCGGACTGGCCGCAACCACCCAGCATCCCGCGGCAACCCGGTGACGCCCGCCGCCGCGCGGCGGCAGGATCGACCCATGCATGAGTTCCAGGCGCTGTCGTCGGGTCGGATCGAGCGGGTGCTGGAGGAGCGGCTCCGCCCGGCGATCCACTCACACCGCACCCCGCTGCGGCTGTCGGCGCACGTGGTCGGCGGCGAGCCGATCAGCGTCGCCGACGGGCTGGCGGCCGACTACCGCCCCTTCGCGGTGGGGAGCGCTGGGGGCGCGCGTGGGACACCGTCTGGTTCCGGATCGAGGGCGAGATCCCGCCGGAGCTGGCCGGTCGGCGGCTCGAGATCGTCGCCGACCTCGGGTTCGACCCGCGGCGTCCGGGCTTCCAGTGCGAGGGGCTCGTCCACCGCCCCGACGGCACCCCGGTCCGGTCGCTGAACCCGCGCGCGGACTGGATCCCCGTCGACGGGGCGGCCGGCGACCGCCTCGAGTTCTATGTCGAGGCGGCCGCGAACCCCCACCTGCCCTCGTTCGCGCCGACCGAGCAGGGCGACGTCCTGACCGCGAGCGACGAGGAGCTCTACCGCGTGCGCGCGGTGGACCTGTGCGTCTTCGAGGCCGAGGTGTTCGAGCTCGTGCACGACGTCGAGGTGCTCGCCCAGCTCGCCCAGCAGCTGCCGCCGGACTCGGCCCGCCGCGCCACGATCCTGCGGGCCCTCGACCGCGCCCTGGACCAGGTGGACCTCGCCGACGTCGCCGGCACGGCGGCCGCCGCCCGCGCGGTGCTGGCGCCCGCGCTGGCGAGCCAGGCCGAGGCCAGCGCGCACCGGCTGAGCGCCGTGGGGCACGCGCACATCGACTCCGCCTGGCTGTGGCCGCTGCGGGAGACGGTGCGGAAGGTGGCCCGCACGGCGGCGTCCATGACGACGCTGCTGGAGGAGGACGACGCGTTCGTCTACGCCATGTCCAGCGCGCATCAGTACGCCTGGCTCAAGCAGCACCGCCCGGAGGTGTTCGCCCGCGTGCGGGACGCCGTCGCCGCCGGACGCTTCGTCCCGATCGGCGGCATGTGGGTCGAGCCCGACGCCGTCCTGCCCTCGGGGGAGAGCTTCATCCGGCAGATCAGCCACGGCCAGCGGTTCTTCCGCGAGGAGTTCGGCCTGGAGAGCACCGGCGCCTGGCTGCCCGACAGCTTCGGCTACAGCGGCGCGCTGCCCCAGCTGCTGGTGGGCTCGGGCCTGCGGTGGTTCCTCACCCAGAAGATCTCCTGGAACCAGGTCAACCGGTTCCCGCACCACACCTTCTGGTGGGAGGGCATCGACGGGACGCGGATCTACACCCACTTCCCGCCGCTGGACACCTACAACGCCGAGCTCAGCGGCGAGGAGGTCGCCCGCGCCGCCCGCCAGTTCCAGGAGAAGTCGGTGGCCCGCTCCTCGCTGGCGCCCACCGGCTGGGGCGACGGCGGCGGGGGCACCACCCGCGAGATGCTCGCCCGCGCCCGCCGGCTCGCCGACCTGGAGGGTTCCCCGCAGGTCGTGCTGGAGTCCGCGGACGCGTTCTTCGACCGCGCGATGGCCGAGCTGCCCGACCCCGAGGTGTGGCGCGGCGAGCTGTACCTCGAACTGCACCGCGCCACCTTCACGACCCAGCACCGCACCAAGCAGGGCAACCGGCGCAACCAGGCGCAGCTCGCCGAGGCCGAGCTGTGGTCCGCCACCGCCGCCGTGCGGACCGGTCACCCCTACCCGTACGACGCCCTCGACGAGCTGTGGCGCGAGGTGCTGCTGCTCCAGTTCCACGACATCCTGCCGGGCACCTCGATCGCCTGGGTGCACCGCGAGGCCGAGGAGCGGCACGCCGCCATCAGCGCGCGCCTGGCCGACCTGATCGCCGACGCGTTGGACGCCCTCGGCGTCACGGCGGCCGCCGGGGGGCCGCTCGTCATCAACGCCGCCCCCGTCGCCCAGCACGGGGCGCCGGCGCTCGCCGTGACGGCCGGGGATCTGCCCGAGCCGCCCCCGGTCGCGGCGGCGGCGCCCGGCGGGCACGTGCTGGAGAGCGGGCACGTCCGCGTGGGCATCGACGCCGACGGCTTCGTGGTCTCCCTGCTCGACAAGGCGTCCGGACGCGACGCCGTGCCGGCGGGCGGACGCGGCAACCTGCTGCAGCTCCACCAGGACTTCCCCAACAAGTGGGACGCCTGGGACGTCGACGCCCACTACCTCGGCATGGTCCAGGACCTCGACGGCCCCGCCGAGGTGCGCGCCGACGGGGACGGCGTCGTCGTGGCCCGGACGTTCGGCGCCTCCCGGGTCGAGCAGCGGCTGTCGCTGGCCCGCGACGGCCGGACGCTGCTGATCGACCACGCGATCGACTGGCACGAGGACGAGAAGTTCCTCAAGCTGGCGTTCGACGTCGACGTCTTCACCGACGAGGTGGTGGCCGAGACCCAGTTCGGCCACCAGCGCCGCGCCCACCACACGAACACGTCCTGGGAGGCCGCCCGCTTCGAGACGCACGCCCAGCGCTGGTTCCTGGTGCGCGAGCCCGGCTTCGGGGTGGCGTTCCTCAACGAGTCCAGCCACGGCTTCGACGTCCGCCGCACCCGGCACGCCGACTCACCGGGGCAGATCGCGCGGTTCTCGCTGCTGCGCGCGCCGCGCTACCCCGACCCCACCGCCGACCGGGGACGGCACACCCTGCGCGTCGGGGTGCTGGTGGGCGCCGACGTGGCCGCAGCGACCGCGGCCGGCCTCGCGATGGAGCACCCCGTCCGCCGCGCGTCCGGCTCCCCGGTGCCGCCGCTCGTGGCGGTCCGCGGCGACGGGGTCCTCATCAGCGCGGTGAAGCTGGCCGACGACCGCTCGGGCGACCTCATCGTGCGCGCGTACGAGTCCCGCGGCGGGCGCGCCACGGCCCGCTTCGCGCTGGACGCGCCGAGGGAGCACCTGCTCGCGGACACCAACCTGATCGAGGTGGACGCCCCGGGCGGGCCGCGCCTGCTGGTCGGCGGCGCCTTCGAGGCCGCGTTCCGGCCGTTCCAGGTCCGGACGTTCCGGCTGAGCCGGCGCGCCCGCTCCTGAGGGGGGTCAGGAGCCCCGCGGGAAGTACACGGTGGTGAGGCCGCTCGCCGAGGACGAAACGAGTAGCCCGCCCATCATGTCGACGGTGATCCCGGTGTCGCCGGTGGGGTCGAGCTTGACGTCCAGCGACCCGACCTGGGTGCCGCGGCTGGTCCGCAGCAGCAGCGTCGTGCCGGTCCGGATCGGGCGGTAGGCCACCACGGCCCCGTCGGAGGAGACGGCCTCCATGACCGTCTGGAGGCCGGCGTCGGGCAGTGTGACGCCCGTCTGGGCGAACGTGCTGGTCCCCAGCCCGAACTGGTCGAACTCCTCCACCAGGACGGCGCGCCCGTCCCGGTCCACCGCGGTGACGCCGGAGGCGAAGTCGGCCAGCCGGAACGAGGTGCGCGTGTTCGGCGCGGGCAGCCCCGGCACGGCCGCGACGTCCACGCCCACCGGGGAGCCGGACAGGTCGTGGGCGACGAAGGCGGTGGCCCCGTGCCCCATCACGTAGCCGTCGTGGGCCCAGGTCACCTCGGTGGACCTGAACGGCTGGACGCGGAAGCTCCCGTCGCCGGTGTTCAGCGCCCAGGCCAGCGACGCGGACGCCGTCCCGCCGCAGCCGAGCGTCTCGTCCAGCAGCCGGCAGGTCGCCACCGTGCCGCCCGGAGGCACCGGCGCCGACCACGCCGTCGAGCCGTCCGGGTTCATCGCCATGATCGAGCTCTCCTCGGCGTGCACGAACAGGTAGGTGCGCCGGCCGTCCTCCCCGATGGCGGTCAGCCCGCCCAGGTCGTCGGGCACGTCGCCCTCGGTCAGCACCTCCCCGTCGGAGGCACGGACGCGCAGGGCGGCCACGGCGTAGCCGCCCTGCGGCTTCTCGGTGGCGCGTGCGACGACGGCGACGGTGCCGATCACCGCCCCGGGTTCGCAGGAGCCGGGCGCCGTGGACCACAGCTTCTCCCCGGTCGTCAGGTCGAGCGCCCGCACCTCCAGTTGCTGCTGCGCGTTCCGGGCCTGGAGCAGCAGGATCGCGCCGTCCGGGGTGACGCCGCACGGCGTGCCCTCGGCGTCGAACGTGCGGCCCAGGCCGTCGGCGTAGCCGGGCGCCAGCCAGGCCCCCGCGTCCGCGCCGAGCGGGGTGAGCAGCGGGCGGGCACCCGCCGGCGCGCCGCCCGGCGACGACGCCGTGGCGCCGGGCGACGGTGCAGGGGAGCTCGGGGCGGGCGTGGGTGCGCCGCCGGGGAACAGGCCGAGCACGCTGCACCCGGCCAGGGTGGACAGGGCGAGGCCGATGCCGAGGGCGGCGATGAGCCGGGGGGTGGCTGCCATGGGGGTCCCCTTCCACCGGGATCCGGTGTCGAGTACGGCGGATGGCGCAATACAAGCAGCCGGGGCGGCCGGTGCGCCCGGACGCCCGTCCCGCAAGACGCGCCCGCGGGCACGTCAGCCCCGCTGTCGCCACCCCCTCCACGATCCTGCGGACCGCCGCGGGACGGTAGGGTGGCTGATCGTGATCACGCGCATGTCCCAGCTGTTCTTCCGCACCCTCCGCGAGGACCCCGCCGACGCCGAGCTGCCCAGCCACCGCTGGCTCGTGCGCGCCGGGTACATCCGCCGCGTGGCGCCCGGGATCTACAGCTGGCTGCCGCTGGGGTTGCGCGTGCTGCACAAGGTGGAGGCCATCGTCCGGGAGGAGATGGCCGCCTTCGGCGCGCAGGAGGTCCACTTCCCGGCGCTGCTGCCCCGGGAGCCCTACGAGGCGACGAACCGGTGGACCGAGTACGGCCCCAACCTGTTCCGGCTGCAGGACCGCAAGGGCTCGGACTACCTGCTCGGGCCGACGCACGAGGAGATGTTCACCCTGATGGTGAAGGACCTGTACTCCTCGTACAAGGACCTGCCGCTGTCGATCTTCCAGATCCAGACCAAGTACCGCGACGAGGCCCGCCCGCGCGCCGGCCTGCTGCGGGGCCGCGAATTCGTGATGAAGGACTCCTACTCCTTCAACATCGACGACGCCGGCCTGGAGGAGTCCTACGCGCAGCACCGCGACGCCTACATCCGGATCTTCGACCGGCTGGGCCTGGACTACGTCATCGTCAAGGCCACCTCGGGCGCCATGGGCGGCTCGGCGTCGGAGGAGTTCCTCGGCATCGCCGCCAACGGCGAGGACACCTTCGTCCGCAGCCCCGGCGGCTACGCGGCGAACGTCGAGGCGGTCGTCCGGCCGACGGCCCCGCGCAGGACGCGTCCGGCGTCCCCGCGGCGCACGCCGAGGACACTCCCGACAGCCCGACCATCGAGACGCTGGTGGCGCTCTCGAACGACCGCTTCCCCCGCGCCGACCGGCCGTGGACCGCGGGCGACACGCTCAAGAACGTGCTGTTCATGCTGGTGCAGCCCGACGGCACCCGGACGCCGCTGGCGATCGGCCTGCCCGGCGACCGCGAGGTGGACGGCAAGCGCCTGGAGGCGGCGGTCGAGCCCGCGGAGGTCGAGGCCTTCTCCGAGGCCGACTTCGAGCGGTACCCCCAGCTCGTCAAGGGTTACATCGGCCCCGGCGCACTCGGCGCGGGCGCGGACGGGAAGGGCGTGCGTTACCTGACCGACCCGGCCGTGTCGGAGGGCACCCGCTGGATCACGGGCGCCGACGAGCCGGGCCGGCACGTCTACGACCTGGTGATGGGCCGCGACTTCTCCTCCGACGGCGTCCTGGACGTCGCCGAACTGCGCGACGGCGACCCCGCGCCGGACGGCTCGGGCCCCCTGACGCTGGCGCGCGGCATCGAGCTGGGCCACATCTTCCAGCTGGGGCGCAAGTACGCCGACGCGCTGGGCCTGAAGGTGCTCGACCCGAACGGCAAGCTCGTCACGGTCACGATGGGCTCCTACGGCATCGGGGTCTCCCGCGCCGTCGCCGCGATCGCGGAGGAGACCAGCGACGAGCTGGGGCTGGCCTGGCCGCGCGCCGTCGCGCCGTTCGACGTCCACCTCGTCGCCACCGGCAAGGACGAGGCGCCGCTGGCGTTCGCCGCCGAGTTGGCGCAGACCCTGTCGGACGCCGGCCTCGAGGTGCTCCTGGACGACCGCAAGGCCAGCCCGGGCGTGAAGTTCGCCGACGCCGAGATCATGGGCATGCCGACCTCGGTCGTCGTGGGCCGCGGCCTCGCCGACGGCGTCGTCGAGGTGCGCGACCGTCGCACCGGCGAGAAGACCGAGGTGCCCGCCGACGAGGTGGGGGACCGGCTGCTCGCGATCCTGGCGGAGTGACCGGGCTGGAGCTGCCGCTGGCGACGCTGGCGCTGCTCGTCGCCGCCTCCTTCTTCGCCGGCTGGGTCGACTCGGTCGTGGGCGGCGGCGGGCTGATCCAACTGCCGTCGCTGCTGATCGGGCTGCCCGCCGACACCCCGGTCCCGACGATCGCGGGCACCAACAAGCTGCCCAGTTCGCTGGGCACCGCCGCCGCGGCCCTCACCTACCTGCGGCGCGTCCCCATCACGTACCTCCACCTCGTGCCGCTCATCGCGGGCGCGGCCTCCGGATCCGCGCTGGGGGCGCAGCTCACCCACCTGCTGGACCGGCGCGCGTTCAACCCGCTCGTGCTGGCCGCGATCGTGGGGGTGGGCTGGTACACGTGGCGCCGGCCCCAACTCGGCATGGCCGCCGAGGACGCGCACGCCGGCTGGGCGGCCGGGCTGCGGCTGCTGGGGATCGGCCTGCTCGTCGGCGCGTGGGACGGCTTCATCGGGCCGGGCACCGGGTCGTTCTTCCTCATCCTGCTCGTCGCGGTCATGGGGCTGGAGTTCCTGCAGGCGACCGCGCTGGCCAAGGTCGCCAACCTGACCACCAACGTGGCGGCGCTGTTCGTGTTCGGGTTCTCGGGCAACATCCTGTGGGGGTTGGGGCTCGCGATGGGTGCGGCGAACGTGTGCGGGGGCTGCTCGGCGCGCGCACCGCGCTCAAGCACGGCAACGGCTTCGTGCGCCGGGTCTTCCTGGTGGTGATCGTCGTCCTGGGCGCCAAGGTCGCCTACGACACGGTGCTGGGCTTCCTCGGCTGACCTCCGGCGCGTGTGCGGCCTCCGGTCCTCCCGCCGGGGACCGCGGTCAGCGCAGCGGTAGCCCGGGCCAGCGCTGCATCAGCCCGCCCCACGTCGCCACCCCGGACGCCGACGCGTCCAGTTGCGCCGAGATCGCCGGGCGCATCACCGACGGCGCGTGCGCGAACGCGCGGCCCAGCACCGGGAGCGCGTCGCCCTGCAGCCGCGCGGCGAGCGCGCGCGCCCCGGCGGGGTCGGTGGGCCGCTCCACGCGGTACCACGGCGCCACGGGGGTCGGCGCCGGCGAGGCGGTCGCGGACGCCTCGGTCAACGCGTCCCGCAGCGTCAGCCACTGGGCCCGCTGCCGGCGCAGGGTGGAGGTCTCCTCGCCGCTCAGGCCCGGGGCGCCCGTGGCCACCTCGAGGCCGTAGACGGCCTCGCCCGCGGCATCCAGGGCCGCCTGCACCGCCTCGGCCGGTTCCTGCGCCGCCGGTTCCAGCAGCGTGCGGGCCGGCTCCAGCGAGGCGGTCGCGGCCGCCCAGTGCGTGGCCAGCGCCCGCGCCCAGGCGGCCATCGCCGCCCACACCAGCGGGCGGGCGGCGTCGGCGGCGATCGACTGCGCGGCGAAGGCGTCGGCGGCCGCGCTCAACGCGGCCTCGGGTGATGCCGACGGCGCGGCGGTGGGCGTCGGGGCGGCGGACGCGCCGGGGGAGCGCGCCGGGGGCAGGGACAGCGCGGCGAGCTGGTCGTCGCTCACCGACAGGGCCCAGGCGAGCAGCGTGGCGTGCGGGGCGTCCTGTCCGGAGGCGGCCGCAGCGTCGAGGGCGTCCCGCAGCGACAGCGCCGCCCGCTGGCCGTCCAGCAGCGCCCCCGTGGGCGGCGCCAGCGGCGCGGGCGGCGGGCCCAGCGGGACCAGGGCGCAGCCCGACAGCGACGCGAGGACCGCCCCGCCCACGAACGCACGCCTGCTCAGCACAGGCCGAAGGCTAGCAACCCCGACCACCCCGCGCGGACGCGTCGCCGCCCTGCCGCTCGGCTAGACTCGTGCGAACAACTGCACGTCACAACAGGAGGCTTCATGAACGAGCATGCGATCGCGGCATTGGTGGAGCCGGTGGTGGCGCGCAGCGGGCTCGAAGTCGACCGGATCGAGATCGCGCGGGCGGGCAAGCGCAGCGTCCTGCGGGTCTACCTCGACGGTGACGGCCCCGACGGGCGCGGCCCCAGCCTCGACGAGATCGCCGACGCGACGCGCGCGATCTCCACGGCGCTGGACGAGTCGCCCGCCGTCGGCAACGCCCCCTACACCCTCGAGGTGAGCACGCGCGGCGTCAGCCGGCCGCTCACCGAGGCCAAGCACTTCCGCCGCAACGTCGGGCGTCTGGTGAAGCTCACCACGCCCGACGGCCCGGTGGCCGGCCGCATCGCGGCCGTCGACGGCGACGCCGTCGAAGTCGACGTGGACGGCGCGACCCGCAGCGTCCCGCTCGGCGACATCAGCAACGCCGTCGTCCAGGCCGAACTCCGCAAGGACTCCTTCGCCGACGACGCCGACGAAGAGGAGTGACACGGTGGACATCGACATGGGCGCGCTGCGCATGCTGGAGCGCGACAAGGACATCCCGATGGGGGTCCTGGTGCGCGCGATGGAGGAGGCCATCCTCAACGCGTACGAGAAGTCGGGTCACCCCGTGAAGGGGGCCCGCGTCGAGCTGGACACCAAGTCCGGGCGGTTCTCGGTGATGGCCCCGGAGACCGACGAGGAGGGCGAGGTCGTCGGCTGGTACGAGGACACGCCGGAGGGCTTCGGGCGGGTGGCGGCGGCCACCGCGCGCCAGGTGATCTTCCAGCGGCTGCGGGAGGCCGAGGACGAGCAGAAGTTCGGCCACTTCGCGGCGAAGGAGGGCGACATCATCACCGGCGTCATCCAGGCCGACCGCGACAGCCGCACGGTGCGCGTCGACCTGGGCCCGCTGGAGGCGATCATGCCGCCGGCCGAGCAGGTGCCGACCGAGACCTACCGCCACGGCGACCGGATCCGCGTCTACGTGGTGGCGGTGCGCCGCGAGCCGAAGGGGCCGCAGGTGGTGGTCTCGCGCACGCACCCCAACCTGGTGCAGCGGCTGTTCAAGATGGAGGTGCCGGAGATCGAGTCCGGCGTCGTCGAGATCAAGGCGCTCGCCCGCGAGGCCGGCTACCGCACCAAGATCGCCGTCAACAGCAACGACACGAACGTGTCGGCCAAGGGGGCGTGCATCGGGCCGATGGGCCAGCGGGTCCGGGCGGTGATGAACGAGCTGAACGGCGAGAAGATCGACATCATCGACTGGTCCGAGGACGGCGCGACGTTCGTCGCCGAGGCGCTGAGCCCCGCCAAGGTCAGCTCGGTGACGGTCACCGACCAGTTCGCGAAGGCCGCGCGGGTCATCGTCCCCGACTACCAGCTCAGCCTGGCGATCGGTCGCGAGGGCCAGAACGCGCGCCTCGCCGCCCGGCTCACCGGGTGGCGCATCGACATCCGCCCGGACACCCAGCAGGACTGAGGCGCGAGCACCCCGAACGACAAGGGGGATCATCACCCGCAACGGGGGTGGTGATCCCCCTTGTCGCTGTTCTGGGGCGGGCGGAGAATGCGCCATGCGCGGCGAGGACTCGCCCCCGACCGCGCGGACCCCGGGGAGGTCGCCATGCGCAGTCGTCCGGCCACTGCCGCCCTGTTCGTTCTCGCACTCACGGTGGTGATGTCTCTCCTGGGGGCACGCCCGCGCAGGCGGCCTCACCGCCCTGCAGTTCCTCGACCCCCGTCGCGCAGCGCCCGCTGCTGCGGCGCGGGGACACCGGCTCGTGCGTCCGGGTGCTGCAGCAGCTGCTCACCGCCCGCGGGTTCGCGGCGACCGCCGACGGCATCTTCGGCCCGGGCACCGAGCGCGCCGTGCGCAGGTTCCAGGGTGACCGCGTCGAACTCGTCGTGGACGGTGTCGTGGGTCAGCGCTCGTGGAGCGCGATGGTCGCCAACAGCGGCACCCGGTACACGACGGGCCGCGGCCCGAACCTGTCCGGCCGCGTGGTGCTGAGCTACGACGACTGCCCGACGTCGCTGGCGGCCTTCACGACCATGGTCCGCGCCGCCCGCGACCAGGGCGTCGCGCTGGTGCTGTTCCCGACGGGGCAGTGCGTGTCCGCGGGCCGCGTCGACGTGGGCTACGCGCGCAGCCTGGGTCACTACGTGTTCAACCACTCGGTCAGCCACCCCGACCTCACGACGCTCAGCGCGTCCGGGGTCGCGACCCAGCTCGGGACGCCGGGGGTGCAGGGGTCCTACGGCCGGCCGCCGTACGGCGCCTACAACACCGCGGTGAAGGACGCCTACCTCGCCAAGGGGATGCGCGTGTGGACGTGGACGCTCGACACCAACGACTGGCAGGGGCCCAAGTCGCAGGCCCAGGTGGTCTCGATCGCGCGCGGCGCGCCCGCCGGGGCGACGGTGCTGATGCACATGCAGCACGCCGCCTTCAACCCGACGGCGCTGCAGCAGATCACCTCGGGGCTGGCGTCGCGCGGCATCGGTGTGTGCCGCAACCAGGGCGTGACGACCCCGGCACGCCCCACCGTGCTGGCCTGCTGAGACGCACGGGGGCCGCGCGTCCGAGCGACGCGCGGCCCGCGGGTGAGGAGGGCGGAGGGGTCAGCGGCGACCACCCCCGATCACGCCGGCCTCGACGGCCTTCTTGACCGCGTCGGCCTCGGCCCGGGTCAGGTCGCCGTCGGTGACCGCCTGATCCAGGCGCTGCTGCAGCGCGGCCGCGCGGTCGGCGTCCCGGTCGGACTGGATCCCGGCGAGGGCCTCGGTGACCTTGGCCTCGTCGACCCCCAGCGCCTTCGCGAGTTCGGAGGCCAGCGCCGCCTGGCGCTCCTCGTGGTTCGGCCGGTTCTGCTGGTTCCCCGCGGCGTCCTTGGCCGGCTTGACGGCGGCGTGCGCCGTCTTCAACGCCTCGCTCACCGTGGCCTGGTCGAGCCCTAGCTTCTCGGCGAGTTGCTGGGCCAGCCGGCCGTCGCGCTCCCCGCCGTGGCGGCCCTTGCCCCCGCCGCGCTCGGACCCCTGCTGGTCGCTCCCCACGGACGCCGAGGGCGTGGGGGAGGGGGTCGGGTCGGCCGCCTGGGCGATCCCGGCCGCGCCGGCGACGCCGCCGAGTGCCAGCGCGCCCGCGCCTAGCCCCAGACCGATCTTGTGCATCGTCTTCATGGTTCTCCTTACGTGGTGGACGATTACGACTCCAGTAGGCACCCGGCGGATCAGCGCCCGCTGGACGCGGGCTGTCAGGATGCTGTGAGTCTTCGGCACTAGGCTGAGGCCGTGCCGATCCGAACCTGCGTGGGCTGCCGCGCGACCGAGGAGCCGACCGCCATGGTGCGGGTGGTCGCCCAGGCCGGGCGCGTCGTGGTGGGGCGGACGCTCCCGGGGCGCGGCGCCTGGCTGCACCCGGGGTGCCTCGAGGCCGCCCTGAAGCGCCGGGCGCTGCCCCGCGCGCTGCGGGCGCCGGGCGTCTCCACCGAGGGCCTGGCCGAGGCGGTCGCCGCCGAGGCGGGGTCCGGGCGGGGTGCCTCGCGCTGACGCGGCCGTCCGGCTGCGGCGCCCCGCGCGATCCGCTTGGGCAAACGGCTGCTGCAACCGGTAGGATGGACGCTGCGCTTCGCGTGCTGTGCGCGAACACAAACCAGAAGGTGGGCTCAGGCTCATGACCACTCGATGAGTAATTCGAAATGAGCAACGACGACTAACTGGCTCGCGCGTCGCGGGCCTGAAGGAGAGTAGTGGCTAAGGTCCGCGTCTACGAACTCGCGAAGGAGTTCGGACTCGAAAGCAAAGAGGTTCTGGGGATCCTCAAGGACATGGGCGAGTTCGTCCGGTCCGCATCCTCAACGATCGAGCCGCCCGTGGTGCGGCGGCTCACCGAGAAGCTGAAGGGCGGCTCCTCCGAGAGCAAGCCCGCCGCCCCGGCGACCCCGGCCGCCCCGAAGGCGTCCGCCCCCGCCGGCACGCGCCCGGCCGCGCCGGGCCCCCGGCCGTCGGCCCCCGCGCCCGCGCCGACGGGCAACCGCCCCGCGCCCGCACCGGGCCCGCGTCCCGCGGCTCCGGCGCCCGCGCCCCGGCCCGCTGCGGCGCCTGCGCCTGCGCCGGCCCCCCGCCCGGCCGCGCAGCCGCAGCAGCCGCCGCAGCAGCAGCGTCCGGCGGCCAGCGCGCCGCAGCAGCCCGCCGCGGCGCCCAAGCCGGGTGCCGCCGCGCGTCCCGGGCCCCGCCCGGGCCCGCGTCCGGGTGGCACCGGCGGCCTTCCCGGCCAGCAGCAGCGCGCCCCGCGTCCCGGTGGCGCACCGCGTCCCGGCAACAACCCGTTCGCGCCGAGCCAGGGCATGGGCGTGCGTCGCCAGCGCCCCGACGCGCCGCAGCAGGGTGCCCGTCCGGGTGCCCCGGGTCGTCCCGGCCCGCGCCCCGGCGCCGAGGGCGGCGCCCCGCGCATGCCGCGTCCCGGTGGGACCGGCGGCATGCCGCGTCCCAACCCCGCGATGATGCCCAAGCACGCCAGCGGCCAGCTCAGCCCGGCGGGGCAGCGTCCCGCCCGCGGCGGCGGCGCCGGCGGCCCCGGCCGCGGTCGTCCCGGCGGTGCCGGCGGTCCCGGCGGCGGTGCGCGTCCCGGCTTCGGCGGCGGCCCCTCGACCGGCCCGGTCGGCGGCGGTGGCCGCGGTCGCGGTGGTCGCGGCGGCACCCAGGGTGCGTTCGGTCGCGGTGGCGGCCAGGCGCGTCGCGGACGCAAGAGCAAGAAGGCGCGTCGCGCAGAGTTCGACCAGATGGAGGCCCCGACGATCGGCGGCGTCCGCATCCGGTCGGGTGAGGGCCAGAAGGTCCGGCTGCGTCGTGGCGCGTCCCTGACGGATCTCGCCGAGAAGATCGGCGTCGATCCCGCGTCCCTGGTGCAGGTGCTGTTCCACCTCGGCGAGATGGTCAACGCCACCCAGTCGGTGGCGGACGACACGCTGCAGGTGCTGGGCGCGGAGCTGAACTACGACATCGAGATGGTCAGCCCCGAGGACGAGGACCGCGAACTGCTGGAGTCCTTCGACCTCGAGTTCGGCGAGAACGCCGGCGACGAGGACGACCTGGAGCCCCGCCCCGCGGTCGTCACCGTCATGGGTCACGTCGACCACGGCAAGACGAAGCTGCTGGACGCGCTGCGCCACTCCAACGTGGTCGCCAAGGAGGCCGGCGGCATCACGCAGGCCATCGGCGCCTACCAGGTGCAGACCGAGGTCGACGGCGTCGAGCGTCGGATCACCTTCATCGACACCCCGGGCCACGAGGCGTTCACCGCCATGCGTGCCCGCGGCGCCAAGTCGACCGACATCGCGGTGCTCGTGGTGGCCGCCGACGACGGCGTGATGCCGCAGACGATCGAGGCGCTCAACCACGCCCAGGCCGCCGACGTGCCCGTCGTGGTCGCGGTCAACAAGGTCGACAAGGAGACCGCTGACCCGGTGCGGGTCCGCGGCGAACTGTCCGAGTACGGCCTGATCCCCGAGGAGTACGGCGGCGACACCATGTTCGTCGACGTCTCCGCGGTCACCCGCGAGGGCCTGGAGCGGCTGCAGGAGGCGATCGTCCTGACCGCCGACGCGGCCCTGGACCTGCGCGCCAACCCCGACATGCCCGCTCAGGGTGTGGCGATCGAGGCGCACCTCGACAAGGGCCGCGGCCCGGTCGCGACGGTCCTGGTCCAGCGCGGCACGCTCCGCACCGGCGACTCGATCGTCGCCGGCTCGGCGCACGGCCGCGTCCGCGCCATGATCAACGATCTGGGCGAGACCGTGGACGAGGCTCCGCCGTCGATGCCGGTCCAGGTGCTCGGCCTGACGTCGGTCCCCGGCGCCGGCGACAGCTTCCTGGCCGTCGACGACGACCGGATGGCCCGGCAGATCGCGGACAAGCGCGAGGCGCGTCAGCGCGCGGCACTGCTGGCCCGCACGACCCGCCGCAAGACCCTCGACCAGCTGTTCGAGCAGTTGGAGAAGGGCGAGACCCAGGAGCTCAAGCTCATCCTCAAGGGCGATTCGGCCGGTTCGGTCGAGGCGCTGGAGGACTCGCTGGCCAAGATCGAGGTCGGCGACGAGGTGTCGCTGCGCGTCATCGACCGCGGCGTCGGTGCCATCACCGAGACCAATGTCTCGCTGGCGGCGGCGTCCGACGCGGTCATCATCGGCTACAACGTCCGTGCCCAGGGCAAGGCCACGCAGATGGCCGACTCCGAGGGCGTCGACATCCGCTACTACTCGGTCATCTACGCGGCGATCGACGACGTGGAGGCGGCGCTCAAGGGCATGCTCAAGCCGATCTTCGAGGAGAAGACGATGGGGCAGGCGGAGATCCGCGAGATCTTCCGCAGCTCCAAGGTCGGGACGATCGCGGGCTGCATGGTGCTGGACGGCATCATGCGCCGCAACGCCAAGGCCCGCCTGCTCCGCGACGGCATCGTCGTCACGGAGACCTCGATCGCGTCGCTGCGGCGCGAGAAGGACGACGCCACCGAGGTCCGCGAGGGCTTCGAGTGCGGCCTGACGCTGAACCACTACAGCGACATCAGGATCGGCGACATCGTCGAGACGTTCGAGATGGTCGAGAAGCCGCGCGACTGACCTCGCACGGAACAACCAGCGACTGGCCCGGGAAGCGAGAGCTCGCCCGGGCCAGCCGCGTCCCACAGATTCACGAAGGGATGAAGGACATGGGCAACCCGCGCTACATCAAGGTCGCCGAGCAGATGAAGGTGATCATCGCCGAACTGCTCGAGCGCCGCATCAAGGACCCGCGGCTGGGTTTCGTCACGCTCACCGACGTCCGCCTGACCGGTGATGGCCGCGAGGCGACGGTGTTCTACACCGTGCTCGGCGACGAGGCGGAGCGTGTGGCGAGCGCCGTGGCGCTGAAGTCCGCGGGCGGCCTGATCCGTTCCACGGTCGGCAAGCAGCTCGGGATGAAGTTCACCCCGACGATCGCCTTCGTCCTGGACGCGGTGCCGGAGACGGCCGCCGAGATGGACGCCCTGCTGGCGGCCGCCCGCGCCTCGGACGCCGACCTGGCGGCCCGCAGCGCCGGCGCGACCTACGCCGGGGACGCCGACCCGTACAAGAAGCCGGCCGAGGACGACGCGTCCGAGGACGACGCCGAGGAGAACTGACCCGGTGGTCGACGCGGCGTTGCTGCTGGCCGACAAGCCGGGCGGCATCACCAGCCACCAGGTCGTCTCGCGGGCCCGGCGCGCCCTGGGCACCAAGAAGGTCGGCCACGCCGGCACCCTGGACCCGATGGCCACGGGCCTGATGGTCCTGGGCGTCGAGAAGGGCACCCGACTGCTGGGGCACCTGACGGGGATGGACAAGACCTACGAGGCGACGATCCGCCTCGGGGTGGCGACCAACACCGACGACGCCGAGGGCGAGGTCGTCGCGGCGCCGGGAGCCA
This sequence comes from Propioniciclava coleopterorum, assembly GCF_011393335.1. Classification (NCBI taxonomy): domain Bacteria; kingdom Bacillati; phylum Actinomycetota; class Actinomycetes; order Propionibacteriales; family Propionibacteriaceae; genus Propioniciclava; species Propioniciclava coleopterorum. The sequence goes on from NZ_CP049865.1 coordinate 2,846,611, forward strand.
CGCTGGCGTCCGTCGGCCCCAGGATCGCGGTCGAGGTGGGGCGCTCACCGGCGCCATCGAGCAGGTGCCGTCGTCGGTGTCCGCGATCAAGGTGAACGGACGCCGGGCGTACGCGCTGGTCCGCAAGGGTGAGGACGTCCAACTGGCCGCCCGCCCCGTGACCGTCGCGCGCTTCGAGGTCAGGGACGTGCGCGAGGCCGAGGCCGACGGCGCCGGCGTCGTCGATCTGGACGTCGTGGTCGACTGCAGCTCGGGCACCTACATCCGCGCCCTGGCGCGCGATCTGGGCGCGGCGCTCGGCGTCGGGGGGCACCTCACCCGGCTGCGGCGCACCCGGATCGGCCCCTTCACCCTGGCGCACGCGGGCTGGGACGCCGAACTGCCCGACCTGGCACCCGGCGAGCTGTTCCCCGTGCCCACCTACCCCCTCGGGGACATCGCGCCGCTGGCGTTCGCGACCGTCGAGATCGACGACGACGAGGCCCGCGACGTCGGCTTCGGCCGGCCGCTCGCGCGCCCGCTGCCCGCCGACCCGACGGCGCTGCTGCACGGCGGCCGGCTGCTGGCGCTGTATCGCCCGCAGGGCACCGGCTCCGTCCCCGTGGCCGTCCTGGTCTAGGCTGGGTCGGCGGATCGATCCCGCGGTGCGGGGAAGAGGAGTGACGTGACAGGTTCCGTGGTCGTCATCGGCAACTTCGACGGGGTCCACCCCGGCCATCGCGAGGTCCTGCACGTCGCGAAGGCGACCGAGCCGGACTCCCCGCTGATCGTCGTGACCTTCTGGCCGCACCCCGCCTCGGTCGTGCGACCCGGCGGCGGGCCCAAGCTGCTCACCGACCTCGACGAACGGGTGGCCCTGCTGCGCGAGGCGGGGGCCGACCAGGTCGAGGTGATCGAGTTCACCCGCGACTTCTCCCAGCTCACCCCCGGCCAGTTCGTGGATCAGGTCATCATGCCCCTGGACCCGGTCCGGGTCGTGGTGGGGGAGAACTTCCGCTTCGGCCACAAGGCGGCGGGCAACCTCGAGGCCCTGGCCGCGCTCGGACGCGGCCGGTTCCAGGTCACAGGGCTGCCGCTGGTGCGCGTCCGGGACGAGGAGACGTGCAGCTCCGGCGTCCGCGCGGCGCTGGAGGCCGGCGACGTCCGGCACGCCTCGGAACTCCTGGGGCGGCCCTTCCGGTTCCGCGGCGAGGTGCAGCACGGGGATCATCGCGGGCGCGAGCTCGGCTTCCCCACGGCGAACCTGCCCGTCCCGGCCGACTTCGCCGCCCCCGCCGACGGCGTCTATGCCGGCTACGTCACGCGCCTGGACGGCCGCGACGACCGCGGCGAGCCGCTGCCCGAGGGGGTGGCCGCCCCCGCGTGGCCCGCGGCCATCTCGGTGGGCAGCAACCCCACCTTCGACGGCGAGCAGCGCCGGGTCGAGAGTTTCGTCCTCGACCGCGACGACCTCGACCTTTACGACGTCCCCATCGCCGTCGACTTCTGCGATCGGATCCGCGGCCAGGTGCGCTTCGCGGGCATCGAGGCGCTCATCGAGCAGATGGACGCCGACGTGGCGGCCACCCGCCGCGTCCTCGCCGACCACCCGTGCGGGCGGTCCTGAGGCGCCGTCGCGCGCCGCGCCGCCCGCCCGGTTCGGCGGTCTGGGTCGGGGCCGGGATTTCGTGCCCGATCCTCGCGCAGACCTTCCGCCCGGCCCGCGGGCGGCGCAGAATAGCACCATGGAGTGGGTCGCGTCACTGCTGGTGATCGCCACGATCGTGGTGCTCGCCTCGATGGGGCGAGTCCGCAAGCCCCGCGTCCTGCCGCAGGTGCCGGGGGTGCACCCCGACGACGTGCGCGAGCTGACCGCGCTGGGGGAGCGGCTGGTCCGGGAGCGCCGGGCCGAGCGGGCCTGCGTCCTGGCCGAGCGGGTCCGGATGATCCGCGCCCGCGGCGTCCCGGTGCGGGCGATGACCCCGTCGCGCGTGGACGACCAGTGGCTGCTGCGGTTCGCGGACGGCAGCGTCCTGGTGGTGCAGGGGCGTCGCAGCGCGGACCCGTGGCTCGTGGTGCGCCAACTGGTCGGGGGCACGGTCGAACTGAGCGACCACCGCTACGAGCAGGGGCGCCTGCTGCTGACGTTGGACGCCGGCCCGCGGCGTCCGGAGTTCATCGCGCTGGGCGAGGCCTGAGCCTCAGCGCACCCGCAGCGACTTGCGGAAGATGGCCTCGGTGGGATCCTCTTCCTGGGCCTGGCTGCCGTCGATCACCGACAGGTTCACCGCGTTGCGGTGGTCGCCGGTGGGCGTGTAGCCGAGGCTGACGTACATCGGGATCGCCGCCGGGTTGTTGTCGGCCGAGACGCCGAGGAAGATCTCGTCGTAGTCCAGGCTGCGGGCCAGCTTCTCCAGTTCCTGGGTCATCGCGGCGCCGAGCCCCTGGCGGCGCGCCTGCGGGAAGACCCACAGCAGCTTCATCTCCGGGGTGAGCACCGCGTCGTCGTCGCGGCAGTCCAGGATGACCCGACCGCCCACCTCATCGCCCAGGAGGCCGACGACCACGTAGAAGTCGCCCTTGTCCTGTTCGTCCAGGTAGGTGGCGGACAGTCCCCTCGTCTTCTCCGTCTCGTTCGCCTCGAGCGTGGGCAGGTCGTCGCGCGTGGCAAGGCGGGCGGCGACGGCGGTCTTGGGGCTATCCGACATCACATCACTCCTGAAGCTGGGCTACGGCCTAAGTCTCGCCGATCCCCAGTAAACGCAAATCGGGTCTTGCCCAACGGTCAACCCCGGACGCAGAACCACGTTATCAACCGGGTATAGTGACGGCCGCCCCAACGAAACCCACCTCCCAGAAGGATTCCTCGTGAACAGACTCGGACTCGCCCTGCTGCCGCTCGCCGCCGCCGTCGCCCTGGCGGGGTGCAGCGGGACGCCCGCCCCGGCGCCGGGCGGCGGCGGTGGCGGCGCGTCGTCGTCGGCGCCCGCCCCGGCGCCCCGCAAGGACCTTCCGGCGCCCGGCTCGGAGGTCGACATCAACACCTTCGGCGACGCGCTCATCGCCGGGGTGGACGGGGTGAAGACGGTCACCGTCGAGATGACGACCCAGACCACCGTCCAGGGCCAGACCTCGCAGCAGAAGCAGACGACGGTCACCGACCGCACCGACCCGTCCCACCCCCGTTCGCACAGCGTCATCACCTCGGACGGCCAGACCGGCGAGTCGGTCTTCGACGGCGACATGTACTACTCCAAGCAGCCGGGCGCCACCACCTGGACCAAGCGGGACCTGTCCAAGCCGAGCACCGGCGGCATCCGGATCACCCCCGACAACCCCGGCGACCTGTCGAAGAGCTACACCGCCTACAAGGAGGCCCTGACCAAGGTCGTCTACGTCGGGCAGGAGAAGGTCGACGGCGTCGACGCCTCGCACTACACGGTGACCATGAACCTGGGGAAGGCGTCCGGCGGTTCCGCGTCGGAGATCACGGCGGAACTGTACGTCGACGGCCGGAACCGGCCCGTCCAGACCGTCTTCACCCAGGGCCCAGCGGGCACCTCGACCACCAAGCTCGGCAAGTTCGACGAGCCGGTCACCATCACGATCCCCGCCGACGCGACGGAGGAGTGAGGAACGCTCGTCAGGCGGGTGGGGCCGGCGCGGCGAGCGCCGGCCCCACCGTTCCGTCCGGGCACGGATAACGCGCGATTCGGCAGCGGGACCGGGGCGGGGACCCTAGCATGCGACCATGGTGTCAACGGTGTCACCGCCGCGTTCGTCGGCATGCTGGGCGCTCCTCCTCCCGGCCCTTTTCCTCCTGAGTTCCTGCGCGGCCCCCGTCGCCGCGCCCGCGCCCGCGGTCACCCCCGCGGGCAGCCCCGGCGTCGCCACCCTCACCCCGACGCCCACGCCCACGCCCACCCCGACGCCCACGCCCACCCCGACCCCGGCTTTGGTGGACGGCAACGCTCTGCTGGCGTCGGTGAAGCAGGCGATGACCGCGGAGAAGTCGGGTCGTGTGGAGATCACCAACAACACCGTCGAGGGCATCGAGATGTTCGTGGCCCTCGAACTCGACAACCACGATCCCGGCCGGCCGATGATGCTGATGTCGGTCGATGCGCTCGTCCAGATGGAAGCGATGCGGGTGGGGAAGAAGTACTACGCGCGTCTGCCCCAGTTGGGCGAGGGGTGGTACATCGTCGAACCGGGCACGGTGAGCGATCTCGAGAAGGTGACCTCGCTGGCCAGCTACCTCGACGCGTTCGAGGGGCGCGTCTCGCGGGCGGTCGACCAGGGCCGCACGATCGCCGAGGGGGTGGGCGCTCGGCGCTACACGCTCACGCTCGAGCCGCAGGGTGACAAGGTCGCCGCCACCGGCGAACTGTTCCTGGACGAGGCGGGTCGGCTGGTGCGGTTCGACGTCGAGCACGAGGACGGGGCCACGGCACGCTACCGCGGCTCGGGGTACGGGGAGCCCGCCTCCTTCAGCGCGCCGACCGACGCCAAGCGGCTCCCCAAGAAGTGAACCGACCGAGGCGGTGCGGCCCCGAGCGGGGCCCGCGGACCGGCGCCGGAGTGCGGCCGGCACCGGTCACCGGGCGGCCGGTCCCGTGCTTCACCCGGACGGGGGTCGCGTGACCAGGTTCCCGGCCGCGTGCGCGGCCCTCGCGCTCGCGCTGGCCGTGTCGGCGTCGGGATGCAGCGTCCTCGACGTCGCGACCCGGGTCGGCGACCTCGGCGCCGCGGTGCGGCCCCGGCCCTCGTCGGGCGCGACAGCGCAAGCCGGTGCCCCGTCGCCGGCGGCGACGGCGACGGCGACGCCGAGCGTCACCCCGTCCGGCCGTCCCATCCCCACGCTTCCGCCCACCGTGGAGGTCGCGCTCCCGAAGGCCGACATCGGCGGCGAGCCCGACGTGGAGGCGCTGCGCCGCGCCCTGGTGGAGGCGTCCTTCGCCGTCCGCTCCGCCGCCTTCCACGGCACCATCACCACGGAGATCCGCGGAACCCGCCACCTGATGGTCGTCAGCGGAGGCTATGACCGGCACGCGCCCGAGGGGAGCGTGCTGGAGGCCGAACTGCGGGTGGCGGGCGAGCCGTCGTTCTCCTTCATCCAGGTGGACGACACCATCCACGTGCTGGGGGAGGACGGCTACTGGGAGACCCACACGGCCCAGGACCTCGCGCGGGCGGGGGTCATGCTCCCGCAACTGGACTACGCGGCGGACCTGAACCGGATCTTCACGATGCCGGGGTCGTGGACCTACGAGGGGAGCGACGAGGCTTCGGGGCCCGTCCCGCTCGAGCGCTACCGGCTCACCATGTCCGAGGCCGACCTGATGGGCACGACGACCAGGGCGGCGAAGAAGAACCGGGTGGTGGTCGACTACTCCTTCGACGCCCAGGGGCGGCTGGGGCGCGTGGTGTTCGCGGCGCCGTCGGTCGGCGTGAGCGTGGACATGATCTACCACCGCTACAACGAGAACCTCCACATCGAGGTGCCCCGCTGACGGTGACCGACGAGGAGAGGGGCGCGCCGGATGCCCGGCGCGCCCCTCGTCGTCGATGCTCGACTAGCTGAGTTCCTTCACGTGGGTGATGACCTCGGCGATGGCCTGCTGCGCGGACCCGTACAGCATCGAGGTGTTGTCGGCGAAGAACAGGGCGTTCTCGATGCCCGAGTAGCCCGCCCCCTTGCCGCGCTTGATGACGATCGTCTGGCGCGCCTTGTCGGCGTCCAGGATCGGCATGCCGTAGATCGGGCTGGACTTGTCGGTGCGCGCGACCGGGTTGACCACGTCGTTGGCGCCGATCACCAGGGCGACGTCCGCGAGCGGGAAGTCGGAGTTGATCTCGTCCAGGTCGAAGATCTGGTCGTACGGCACGCCGGCCTCGGCCAGCAGCACGTTCATGTGCCCGGGCATCCGGCCCGCGACCGGGTGGATCGCGAACTTCACGTCCACGCCCTCGGCCTCCAGCAGCTTCGTCATCTCGTAGACCTTGTGCTGCGCACCCGCCACGGCCATGCCGTAGCCCGGGACGATGATGACGCTCTCGGCGTACCGCATCATCGCCGCCGCGTCCATGGCGGAGACCTCCTTCATGGTCCCCTGGACGCCGCCGCCCGCCTGCGCCTCGCCCGTGATCGGGGCGAACAGCACGTTGGTCAGCGGGCGGTTCATCGCCTTGGCCATCAGCTGGGTGAGCAGCGTGCCCGCGGCGCCCACCACGATGCCCGCGATGATGAGGGCAGGGTTGTCGAGCACGTAGCCCTCCAGGCCGACCGCCAGGCCGGTGAAGGCGTTCAGCAGCGAGATCACGACGGGCATGTCGGCGCCGCCGATCGGGCTGGTCAGCGCCAGGCCGAGGATCAGGCTCATGAGGAAGAACGCGATGACCAGCAGCGGGTGGGGCCCGACGACGACGATGGCGACGCCGAGACCGAGCGTCACGAGCGAATGCAGCACGTTGCCGAGGTTCTGGGCCGGCCAGCGCACGGCGCGCTTCATGACGCCCTGCAGCTTGGCCCAGGCGAGGATCGATCCCGAGAACGCGACCGACCCGATGAACGCGCCGAGCATCGCCAGGACGGAGTGCAGGCCCGTGGGGGGCTCCGCGGAGGTGAACTCCACCGCCGCGATCAGGGCCGCGGCGCCGCCGCCCATGCCGTTGTAGATGGCGACCATCTGGGGCATGTCGGTCATCTTGACGACCTTGCCCAGGTAGGCCGCGGCCCCGGCGCCGATCACCAGCGCGACCAGACAGAGGATGAGGTTGATGCTCTTGCCCGGAGCGAAGAACAGCAGCCCGCCGTCGGGTCCGGGGATGAAGAAGGTGGCCACGGTGGCCAGCAGCATGCCCACGCCCGCCCAGGTGATGCCCCGCTTGGCCGTCTTGGGCGAGCTCATCGCCTTCAGGCCGAGGATGAACAGAACGGCGACGACCACGTACGCCGCGTTGATGACCCAGAACATGGGCTCAGGCCCCCTTCGTCACGGGCTTGGCGTCGGACTTGGTGGCGAACATGCCGAGCATCCGCTCGGTGACCACGTAGCCGCCGGCCGCGTTGGCGGCGCCCAGGAGCACGGCCAGGAAGCCCAACACCAGTTGCAGCGGGGTCGTGGCGTGCGCCAGCGCCCACATGGCGCCGACGAGCACGACGCCGTGGACGAAGTTCGAGCCGGACATCAGCGGCGTGTGGAGGATCACCGGCACGCGGCTGATCACCTCGTAGCCGACGAAGGCCGCCAGCACGAAGATGTAGAGGTAGAGCAGGTCGGTCATCATGCGGAGGCTTCCTCCTCGGGCGACGGGACGGGGAGCGGGGCGGTGGGCAGGCCGAGCACCTTCGCGACGCCCGCGTGGACGACCGCGCCGCCGTGGGTCAGGGCGGTGCCCGCGATGACCTCGTCGCTCCAGTCGATGGACAGGACGCCGTCGACGATCATCGGCGTGGAGAAGTTGAGCAGGTTCTTGGCGAACATCTCCGAGGTGTGGACGGACATGCGCGCCGGCAGGTTGACCGGGCCGATCACCCGGGCACCCCCACGAGCATCTCCTTGCCGGCCACGGTGCCCTCGACGTTGCCGCCGCCCTCTGCCGCCATGTCGACCACGACCGAGCCGGGCTTCATGGCCTCGACCATGGCGCGGCTCACGATGACGGGGGCCTTCTTGCCCGGCACCGCCGCGGTCGTGATGAGCACGTCGGAGTCGGCCACGGCCTTCGCCAGCGCCTTGGCCTGCTGCGCGAGTTCCTCGGGGGTGAGTTCGCGGGCGTAGCCGCCCTCACCGGCGGCGCTCACGCCCGTGTCGACGAACTTGGCGCCGAGCGACTCGACCTGCTCGCGCGTCTCGGGCCGGACGTCGTAGCCGTGCACCATGGCCCCGAGCCGCTTGGCGGTCGCGACGGCCTGCAGGCCGGCGACGCCGGCGCCGATCACCAGGACGCGCGCCGGGCGGATGGTGCCGGCGGCGTAGGTCAGCATCGGGAAGAACTTCGGCGTCCGGGTGGCGGCGATCAGCACGCACTCGTAGCCGGACGCGGCGCCCTGGCTGGAGAGGATGTCCATGCTCTGGGCGCGCGAGATGCGGGGGAGCAGTTCCATGGCGAAGGCGGTGACCCCGCGCTCGGCCAGGGAGGTCGCGTGCGCGGCGCCCGCGTAGGGCGTGAGCAGGCCCATGAGCACCTGCCCGGGCTTCAGGGCCGCGGCGTCGGCGTCCGACAGGTTGCCGATGGTCCACACGATGTCGCTCCCGGCGATCACCTCGGCCGACGTCGGCGCCCAGTCCACGTCCCCGAGGGACTCGGGCGTGGCGAACGCGGCGTCGGTGGCGCCGCGCTGGACGAGCACGCGCGCGCCGAGCGCGGCCAGTTTCTTGACGACGTCGCCGGTGATGGGCGACCTCGTTTCGTCCTCGGCGCTGGCCGGGATCCCGATCACGACCGTCATGGGCTTCACTCCTTCGTGGACCGTCTGTCGCCCCATTCAACTACGGATTGTCGTAGTAGGGCGAATCGGCGCGCCACTCGGGGGATCGACCCTCCCGGCGCTCCTCTCAGTTCAGCCCGAGGCGGGCGAACGCGAGGGCCAGGCCGTCGGCGTCCACCGGCTCGGTGACGAGCGTGGCGACCGCCTTGAGCTCGTCGGGCGCCTGCCCCATCGCCACGCCGGTCCCGCACGCGGTCAGCAGCGAGACGTCGCTGCGCGCGTCGCCGAAGCCGATCAGGTCCGCGGTCCCGACGCCGAGGTGATCGGCGAGCAGCCGGACGGCGCGCCCCTTGTCGACGCCCACCTGGCCGAACTCCCCGAACTCGGGCCGCGTCCCGGTCAGCGACCAGGTGTCGATCGCGACCCGGGGGGACACCGCCGCCGTGAGTGGGCCCAGGTCGACGTCGTCGCTCAGCACGAAGCTGATCTTGTTGGCGTCGTGCCGCCAGGGGCCGTCCCCGGCGAAGTCGGTGACGATCAGGTGGGGGAGCGCCGACGCCGTGTGCGCGATCGTGGCGGGCGTGGCGCCCTCGGGGCGCAGCGCGGCGGCGCGCTCGATGAGGTCGGCGGTGCCGAACAGCCCGCTGTTGCACTCGACGTAGAAGGCCAGCCCGCGCTCGCGGAGCCAGGCGATCGCGTGGTCGACGTCGTCGGCGGCCATCACCTGATGGTGGATGACGGCACCGTCGCTCTCGACGTAGGAGCCGTTGCCGCCGATCATCCCGCTGAGCCCCAGGTCCCACAGTTCGGGGTAGACCTCGGCGCGGGCGCGTCCGGTGCACAGGTAGAGCCGGTGACCGGACGCGACGGCGTCCCGCACGGCTCGTTCGGCGGAGGCGGGCAGGTCGGTGGCGTAGTCGACGAGCGTGCCGTCGACGTCGAGCAGAACGATCATGAGGTCCTCAGGTGAGCCGCCCGGGCTGGCTCAGCCGGGCGATGTGCAGGGTCAGGTAGGCGGTCTCCTCCTCGGTGATGGGCTGGTCGAGCCGCATCTCGAGGACGTCGCGGACGCGCCGGGCGCACCGGTCGGCGCGCGGATGCGCCACCCGGATCGCCGCCAGCAGCGTGCTGGTGTCGTCGGCGAGCTGCGCGCCGGTGTGGGCGCGCACGAAGAAGTACCGCAGGTGGGTGACGAAGCGGGCGACGTTCATCGACTCCCGCTCCAGGGGGCCTCCGTACTCCGCCTCGATGATGTCGAAGATCTGGGAGAACACCCCGTCATCCGGTAGGTCAGGGCGAGGTTGCCGGAGTTGAAGGAGGCGTTCACCAGGTGCAGGGCGACCGGCACCGCCTCCTCCAGCGGCAGGTCGACGCCGAGCTCGTCGTTGATGGCGGTCACGATGCTCTCGCCCCAGTGAAGTTCGCGGGGATACAGGTGGGCGACCTCGGCGCGCAGCGGGAACACCCCGTCGATGCCGCGCTGCCGCCGCTTGATCGCGAAGGAGAGGTGGTCGGCCAGGGCGAGCACGGTGGTCGAGGAGGGCTCGCGCCGCAGTTCGGCCCACACCGGCGCCAGGGCGCGGTCCACGACCTGCACGTGCTCGGGCGCGATGCTGGCGAGCATGGCGCCGAAGTTGTCGGCGTTGCGGCCGTCGTCGGGGACGAAGACGCGCACCACCTTCGACTCGTCGACCGGTTGTCCCGGTCCTGTCTGGAAGCCGAGCCCGCGCCCGGTCAGGACGACCTCGCGGCCGTCGGGGTCGCGCGCCAGCACCACGTTGGTGTTGAACACCCGCAGGACGTGCACACCCCCTCCTTCCCGCGCGTCGCGATCGGGCGCCCGGCCGGTGTCCGGGCGCCCGGTCCGCTCAGGCGCCGAGGCTCGCGCCGTTGCTGGCGATCACGTCGGCGTAGAAGCCGAACGACTTCTTCTTGTGGCGCGCTAGCGTGCCGGAGCCGTCGTCCTGGCGGTCGACGTAGATGAACCCGTAGCGCTTCGACAGCTGAGCGGTGGACGCGCTGACGACGTCGATCGGTCCCCACCACGTGTAGCCCCACACCTCGACGCCGTCCTCGATCGCCTCGCGCACCTGCACGAGGTGGTCGCGCAGGTAGGCGATACGGTAGTCGTCCTCGACGGTCATGGTGCCGTTCTGCTCCACGAGGACGTCGGTCGCGCCCAGCCCGTTCTCCACGATGAACAGCGGCTTGCGCCACCGGTCCCAGAACTGGTTGAGCACGATCCGCAGGCCGACGGGGTCGATCTGCCAGCCCCACTCGCTGGCGGGCAGCGTCGGGTTCTGGACGCCGCCCATGATGTTGCCCTCGCCCGCCCGGCCGCCGGTCGCGGCCTCGCACAGGCTCATGTAGTAGCTGAAGCTGACGAAGTCGACGGTGTGCTTCAGCGTCTCCCGGTCGGCGTCGGTGATGTCGAGCTCGACGCCTGCCTCGCGCAGTTCGCGCAGGAAGTAGCCCGGGTACTCGCCGCGGACGTGGACGTCGCTGAACGCCAGGTTCTGGTGGTCGACCTGCATCACCTTCAGCGCGTCCGCCGGGTCGGGGGTCAGCGGGTAGATCGGCATCGCGATCACCATGCAGCCGACCTTGATGTCCGGATTGATCTCGTGGGCGATCCTGGTCGCCGAGGCGGACGCGACGAGCTCGTGGTGGATCGCCTGGTAGAGGTCGGCGGGGCGGAGCTGGTCCTTCGGCGTCCAGATGCCGCCCGACATCAGCGGCGCGTGGAGCACCGAGTTGATCTCGTTGAAGGTGAGCCAGTACTTCACCCGGTCGCCGTAGCGCTCGAACAGCGTGCGGGCGTACCGCTCGTAGAACCCGATCATGCGGCGGTCGGTCCAGCCGTCGTAGGTGCGGGCCAGGTGCAGCGGCGTCTCGTAGTGGCTGATGGTGATCAGCGGCTCGATGCCGTGCTTCTCCAGCTCGTCCAGGACGCGGTCGTAGAAGGCCAGGCCCTCCTCGTTCGGCGTCTCCTCGTCGCCGAGGGGGAAGATGCGCGACCAGGCCACCGAGAACCGGAAGACCTTGAAGCCGAGCTCGGCGAACAGGGCGATGTCCTCGGCGTAGCGGTGGTAGAAGTCGATCCCCTCGAGCTTGAGGTTGTCCGGCGTGGGCTCGGTGGTGGGCGGCGCGGCGATGCCGCGCGGCATGACGTCCTGGATGGACAGGCCCTTGCCGCCCTCGTCGTAGCCGCCCTCGAGCTGGTTGGCCGCGACGGCGCCGCCCCACAGGAAGGACGCGGGGAACGTGGTGTCAGTGAGCATGGATGCTTCTCCTAGCGTGTGTGGTGGTCAGAGGGTGACGAGCGCGGCGTCGGCGCCCGCGGCGATGTCGCCGGGGGTCGCGGGGGCGACCTGGGCGAACTGGCCACTGTTGGTGACGAGCACGACCGTGGTGGGGTCGTAGCCGGCGCCCTGGACCTTGGCCAGGTCCACCTCGCACAGCACGTCGCCCCGCTTGACCACGTCGCCCTTGGCGACCTTCGGTGCGAAACCGTCGCCGCCCATCTGGACGGTGTCGATCCCGATGTGGACCAGCACCTCGACGCCCTCGGGGGTCTTGAGGCCGAACGCGTGGCCGGTCTTCATCGCGACGACGACGCGGCCGTCGACGGGGGAGGTGATGGTGCCGTCGGTGGGGATCACCGCGAGGCCGCCGCCCATGCTGCCGGAGGCGAACACCTTGTCCGGCACGTCGGCCAGGGGGATGCTGCGGCCCCGCGCGGGGAGCCGAGCGAGACGCTCTGCCCGGCGGCGGTCACGACCGGGACCTCGTCGGCCTCGTCGTCGGCGTCCGGGGTCTCGCGGGGGCCCCAGACCAGGGTCAGGCCGAAGCCGATGAGGATCGCGACGCCGGTGCCGACCAGCTGCAGGACGAACGAGCCGTGCTGGGTGTAGCCGGCCAGTCCCAGCAGGGACGGGAACACGAACTGGTCCATGGCGCTGCCGCCGGCCGAGGCGATCGCGCCGCCGACGGCGCCGCCGGCGATGCCGAAGTAGAAGGGCAGCTTCAGGGGCAGGTTGACGCCGTAGATCACCGGCTCGGTGACACCGGCCACGAAGCCGGACAGGGCGCCGGACGCCGCGACCTCGCGCCGCTTGGCGCTGCGGGTGCGGATCGCCACCGCGAGGGCGGCGCCGGCCTGGGCGAGCACCGCGGCGATGAGGGGGCCGCCGAGGACCGAGTAGCCCAGCGTCCCGATGTCGTTCATCATGATCGGAACGAAGCCCCAGTGCAGACCGAAAAGCACGAAGACCTGCCAGAAGCCGCCCATGAGGGCGCCGCCGAGCCAGGGGGCGAAGGCGAACAGGGTGCTGACGCCGCCGGAGATCGCCTGCGCGGCGATGGTGGTGACCGGGCCGATCGTCATCAGGACGAGCGGGACCATGACGGCGAGGGTGATGAGCGGCGTGCCGAAGTTGCGCAGCCAGCTGGGCAGCACCTTGCCGAGGCCGCGCTCGAGGTAGCTCTGGACCCACACGGCGATGATGATCGGGATCACCGAGCTGGTGTAGTTCATCATCACGACGGGGATGCCGAAGAAGGTGACGGGTTCGGGGCTGGCGGCCAGCGCCACGATGGTGGGGTAGACCAGCGCCGCCGCGATCGCCATGGAGGTGAACTGGTTGGCTCGGAACCGCTTGGCGGAGGTGACCGCGAGGAAGATCGGCAGGAACATGAACATCGCGTCCGCGGCGGCGTTCAGGATCGTGTAGGTCGTGGCCTCCGGGTCGAGCCAGCCCAGCGTGCCGGTCAGCGCGAGGAACGCCTTCAGCAGGCCGGCGCCGACCAGGGTCCACAGCACCGGGAGGAAGATCGAGCTGATCAGTTCGATGAAGCCGTTGAGAAGGTTCTTCGGCTTGCCGCCCGACCCGGCGTCGTGCGCGTCGCCGAGCGCCGTGATCGCGGTCATCTGCTCGTACAGCAGCGGCACGTTGTTGCCGATGACGACCTGGAACTGGCCGCCCGCGGGCATGACCGCGATGACGCCGGGGAGCTTCTCCACCGCGGCCCTGTCGGCCAGCGCGTCGTCCTTGAGCGTGAGCCGGAGCCGGGTGGCGCAGTGCGCCATGGACGCGATGTTGGCCTCGCCGCCCACCCTCTCCAGGATCTGCGGCGCGAGCGCCTTGTAGTCCACTGAACCCATCGTCGGGTCCCCTTCCGTGTTTCGAGCAAACAAAAAAGGCCTGAGCCGCACGTCAGTGCGTCTCAAGCCTTGCCTCGACAGCCGAGTAACAATCTTGCGGGTTCTCACCCGATGGATCGAAGGTAACACCGCCGTGGAGGCCCCGGCAACAAGGTGCGGAAGATTGCCGCGGCCTCCCGCGAGGACGCGCCGTGGACGCGTTCGCGGGGCCGCGAGGTGACGTCGACCCGGCTGCGACTAGGGGGCGAGCGCCCCGAACAGGTCGCTGGACTCGATGGTCTGGAGTTGTTCCTTGGTGAGGGACGCCGGGTCCTCGGCGCCGCCGAACAGGCGGAAGTCGCGCTCCCGCTGGGCGCGTTCGATGACGTTGCGCGCGTGGCGGCCGTTGCCCAGCCGGTTGATCTCCCCGGCGGAGACCACCTTGGCGAAGTGGTCGCTGAGCAGGTCGACGGTGCCGTCGCCGAGGATCGCGCCCCCGGAGTCGGCGATGGACACCGCGATCCGGACGAGTTCCTCGGCGGAGTAGGGCGGGAAGGTCAGGGTGGCGGTGAACCGGGACGCGAAGCCCTCGTTGGACTCCAGGAACCGGTCCATGTCCGCCTCGTAACCCGCCACGATGACGACGAGCCGCTCGCGCAGGTCCTCCATCAGCTTCAGCAGGGTGTCGATGGCCTCGCTGCCGAAGGCGTCCCCGCCCTGGAGTCCCTGCTGCTGCAGGCTGTACGCCTCGTCGATGAACAGGACGCCGCCGACCGCCCCCTCGACGAGTTCGGTGGTCTTGATCGCGGTGGCGCCCAGGAACTGCCCGACCAGGTCGGAGCGGGTCGCCTCCACGACCTTGGGGCGCTCCAGGACGCCCAGGGCGTGGTAGAGCCGGGCGATGACGCGGGCGATCGAGGTCTTGCCGGTGCCGGGCGGCCCGGCGAAGACCATGTGCTCGGTGACCCGGCCCGCGTTGAGGCCGTGCTGGGCGCGGGCGAGGTTGGCCCGCACCTGGGCCAGCAGCACGCGGACCTGGCGCTTCACCGAGTCCAGGCCGATCCAGGAGTCGAGCTCGGCCATGATGTCGGCGACGCTCTCCCGGGGCTGCTCGTCCCCGTCGGCGTCCTCCCGGCCGGTCGGCGTCGGCGTGGGGGCCTCGCCGTCGCGGACGGGCTTCGCGGGCTCGGGGGTGTCGAGCGTGATCCGCTTCTTCCCGACCGCGAACGTGATCTGCCAGTTGGGGTCGTTCAGCGCGCTCTGCGTGGCGGTGAACTGCGGGGCGAGTTCGAGCGCCCGGCGCAGCAGCGTCATGCTGCCCTCGAGGTCCCCCTTCGCCCGGACGCACAGGCCGTGCAACTGGTAGGCCTCCCCGGCGGCCGAGGACGAGAAGGTCTGGCTCTCGACCTCCTTGACGTGGGCGATGGCGAGATCGAGCTGGCGGGTCACGGCGGCCGCCCAGCCCGCGAGCACGTGACCCTCGTTGGCCACCCACACGTCGTCGCTGGTCGCCGCCTCGGCGCCGGCCTCCAGGGCCCGGTCGTAGTCCTTCTCGCGGTAGGCGATGCGCGCCTCGACCACCTTGCGCTGGTACGGGTTGCACTGGTCGGTCAGCGTCGACAGCACCTGCCAGGCCTCGTCGAAGCGCTCCAGACCGGCCAGCCGCGCCGCCCAGGTCAGCGTGACGCCGTCCGCGCTGCCGATCCGCACGCCCACGTGCGCGCCGATGTCGCCCACGACGCTGAGGGCGGTGTCGGTGACGGCGCGCGCCTTGGCGATCTCGGTGCGGTGCCGGTACGCCTGCTCCAGCGCCTCGTCGCTGCGCACCCCGGACCCCATCAGCCCCAGCCAGGCGTCCGCCATCGTGGGATCCAGTTGGACGGCCGCGGCGAAGTGCTGCCCGGCGGCGTCCTTGTCTCCGGCTGCGAGGGCGGTGGCTCCGGCCTTGAAGCGGGCGTGGGGGGCGGACAGCGGGGGCATCGACGGCTCCTTCGGATCGGAGGTGGGTCCGTGGCCACCCTAGTCACCGACTCCGGCCGCGAGGAAGCGGACCGGGTCCTGAACCGGAGCGGGCGGGCGGTCCCGTCCGACCCCGGACGGCCAGGGGTGGAGCAGAGTCAGGAGACGGTGCCAAGAAATCAGCAAAGACGCACTCGACGCGGTGGGCCGGCGACCCCACAAGGGGAAACGCCGGGGCTGGCGCGGTCGAGTGCGCCGTTGTTGATTTTGCGCTGTGGTCAGCCCCGCCGGGACGCGGCGGCGCGGCTGGGACACCGCCGGCGCCCCGGCAGGGATCGAGGCTCCTCGGGTGGTGGAGCGCCGGCGGCGGGGGCCGGGAGCGCCACCGGCCGGTTTTGGGGCGCCGGGCGTCCCTGCGGTAGAGTGGACGACTGGCGTCAGGACGCCCGCGGATTCAGAGAGCCACCCGTTCGGGAACGGCACCGCGCAACGGACGAGAAGGAGAAGCACCTGATGGATGCCGCAACCAAGAAGGCGATCATCGAAGAGTACGCGACCACCCCGGGCGATACGGGCTCTCCCGACGTCCAGATCGCGCTGCTGAGCAAGCGGATCTCGCACCTGACCGAGCACCTCAAGATGCACAAGGGCGACCACCACAGCCGCCGTGGGCTCATGCTGCTCGTCGGCCAGCGCCGCCGGCTGCTGAACTACGTGGCTCAGCAGGACGTCGAGCATTACCGCGCGCTGATCGCGCGGCTCGGCCTGCGTCGTTGATCAACCCCAGCGCTTCGTAAGGGGCGGCCCTCGCGGCCGCTCCCTTCTGCGCGTGTTCCACCGGTACGCTGGCACCGACGCGTGTCGGTGTCCGCCAACAGGACGCCCGCGGGCGTCCGCACAACTGAATCACCATCCACCGCTCACCTGGCCCGTGCTCGTTCGGTCCTCGGTAGTGGCCTCCGGGAAGCGCCGCGCGTCGGCAGCCCGTGGGCCTCGATCGAAGACCGATCCACCAACCTCGAAGAATGGGGCCGGAGCCCGGGTGCGCACACCTGAAAGGAAGTTCTCCATGGCTATGGAGGGACCTGAACTCCGCTCGACCGAGGCCGTCATCGACAACGGCTCGTTCGGCAAGCACGTCGTCCGCTTCGAGTCGGGGCTGCTGGCCAAGCAGGCCAACGGCGCCGCCGTGGTGTACCTCGACGAGGACACGATGCTGCTGTCGGCCACGACCGCGCAGAAGAACCCGCGCGACGCGATCGACTTCTTCCCGCTCACCGTCGATGTGGAGGAGCGGATGTACGCCGCCGGCCGCATCCCCGGCTCCTTCTTCCGCCGCGAGGGCCGCCCGAGCGAGGCCGCCATCCTCGCGTGCCGCCTGATCGACCGCCCCCTGCGCCCCTGCTTCATCAAGGGCCTGCGCAACGAGGTCCAGGTCGTCGTCACGGTGATGGCGCTCAACCCGAACGTCCGCTACGACGTGCTCGCCATCAACGCCGCCTCGGCGTCCACCACGCTGGCCGGCCTGCCGTTCTCCGGCCCCGTCGGTGGCGTCCGCGTCTCCCTGATCGGCGACCAGTGGGTCGGCTTCCCGACCGTGGAGCAGATGCAGGACTCCGCCTTCGACATGGCCGTCGCCGGCCGCGTCCTGCCCGACGGCGACGTCGCGATCATGATGGTCGAGGCGGGCGGCACCGAGGGCACCGTCGAGATGGTCCGCTCCGGCAAGACCGCGCCGACCGAAGAGGTCGTCGCCGCCGGTCTGGACGCCGCCAAGCCGTTCATCAAGGCGCTGTGCGAGGCCCAGATCGAGCTGGCCGAGCAGCTGCCCAAGCCCACCGAGACCCTGCCGGTCTTCAAGGACTACCAGCCCGACGTCTACGAGGCCGTCGAGAAGGCCGCCGCCGACCGCCTCAAGGAGGTCATGAGCATCGCGGGCAAGCAGGAGCGCGAGGAGACCACCGAAGAGGTGCTGGCCGAGGTCCACGCCGAGCTCGACCGCCTGTTCGAGGGCCGCGAGAAGGAGGTCACCGGGGCCTACCGTGCGCTGACCAAGAAGGTCGTCCGCCACAAGACCCTGACCGAGGGCGTCCGCATCGACGGCCGCGGCACCCGCGACATCCGCACGCTGAGCGCCGAGGTCGGCGTCCTGCCCCGCGTGCACGGTTCGGCGCTGTTCCAGCGCGGCGAGACCCAGATCCTGGGCGTCTCCACGCTGAACATGCTCGACATGGAGCAGAAGCTCGACACGCTGTCGCCGGAGACGACGAAGCGCTACATGCACAACTACAACTTCCCGCCGTACTCCACCGGTGAGACGGGCCGCGTCGGTTCGCCGAAGCGCCGCGAGATCGGCCACGGTGCGCTGGCCGAGCGCGCGATCCTGCCCGTGCTGCCGACGCGCGAGGAGTTCCCCTACGCGATCCGTCAGGTGTCGGAGGCGCTGGGCTCCAACGGCTCCACCTCGATGGGCTCGGTCTGCGCCTCGACGCTGTCGCTGCTCAACGCGGGCGTCCCGCTGAAGGCGCCGGTCGCCGGCATCGCGATGGGCCTCATGAGCGAGGAGATCGACGGCGAGACGCGCTACGTCGCGCTGACCGACATCCTCGGCGCCGAGGACGCGCTGGGCGACATGGATTTCAAGGTCGCCGGCACGCGTGACTTCGTCACCGCGCTGCAGCTGGACACCAAGCTCGACGGCATCCCCGCCGACGTGCTGGCCTCCGCGCTGCTGCAGGCCCGCGACGCCCGCCACACGCTGCTCGACGTCATGGGCGAGGCCATCGACGCCCCCGACGAGATGAGCCTGTACGCGCCGCGCATCATCACGGTGAAGATCCCGGTCGACAAGATCGGCGAGGTCATCGGCCCCAAGGGCAAGATGATCAACCAGATCCAGGACGACACGGGCGCCAACATCTCCATCGAGGACGACGGCACCATCTTCATCGGCGCCACCAACGGCGAGTCCGCCGAGGCCGCCCGTTCGCTCATCAACGCCATCGCCAACCCGACGATGCCGGAGAAGGGCGAGCGCTACCTGGGCACCGTCGTCAAGCTGATGAACTTCGGCGCGTTCGTGTCGCTGATGCCGGGCAAGGACGGGCTGGTGCACATCAGCAAGCTCCGTCAGCTCAACGGCGGCAACCGCGTCGAGAACGTCGAGGACGTCCTCAGCGTCGGCCAGAAGCTCCAGGTGGAGATCACCGAGATCGACGACCGCGGCAAGCTGTCGCTGGCCCCCGTGGTCGAGGAGGCCGAGAAGGCCGCCGAGGCCACCGAGGGTGCGGACGCCTGAGTCCGACCCACCACGCGCGCCGAGGGCGCCGCTCCCGACCGGGGGCGGCGCCCTCGCCGCGTCCGGGTCAGCCGCGCAGCAGCGGCAGCAGATCCGCCACCGAGTCGAGGACGCGCGAGGGCCGGTAGGGGAACGCGTCCACCTCGCCGGCGTCGGTGGAGCCGGTCAGCACGAGCACGGTGTGCAGGCCCGCCTCCATGCCGGCGACGATGTCGGTGCCCATCGTGTCCCCGATCATGCCGGTGTGTTCGGAGTGCGCCTGGATCTGGTTCATCCCCGAGCGCATCATCATCGGGTTGGGCTTGCCCACCACGTAGGGCCTGCGTCCGGTCGCCGCGGTGATCATGGCGGCGAACGCGCCGGTCGCCGGGACGATGCCGTCGGCCGCCGGGCCGCTGGTGTCGGGGTTGGTCGACACGAACCGCGCCCCGGCGAGGATGAGCCGCATCGCCTTGGTGATCTGCTCGTACGACAGCCCCCGGGTCTCGCCCAGGACGACGAACTCGGGGTCGATGTCGGTCAGGACGAACCCGGCCTCGTGCAGGGCGGTGGTCAGGCCCGCCTCGCCCAGGACGTAGGCCGTCTTGAGCCCGCTCTGGTTCTTCAGGAACGCGGCCGTCGCCATCGCCGACGTCCAGATGTTCTCCTCCGGCACCCGCAGCCCCGCCCGCCGCAGCCGCGCCGACAGGTCCCGGGGCGTCTGCACCGAGTCGTTGGTGATGACGAGGTAGCGGATGTCGTGTTCGGTCCAGAACTCGATCAGCTCCCGGGCGCCGGGGATGGGGCGGTCGCCGTGGACGAGGACGCCGTCCTTGTCGGTGAGCCAGCAGGTCAGATCCTTGGGATCGCGCATGGCTCCAGCATGCGCCATGCGGCGTCCGGGCGCGACCGAATCCCACCCTAGGATGGGGCGCATGCTGAGAGTCGCCGTGCTGGGAGCGAAGGGGCGCATGGGCGCCGAAGTGTGCCGCGCCGTGGAGGCCGCCGAGGACCTCGAGCTGGTCGCGGCGCTGGATGCCGGGGACGACCTGACGCCCGCGCAGGCGGCCGACGTCGCGGTCGACTTCACCGTCCCCGACGCCGTGATGGCGAACCTGGAGTGGTGCGCCGCCCACGGCGTCCACGCGGTGGTGGGGACGACCGGGTTCACCCCGGAGAAGCTGGAGCGGGTCCGCGAGCTGTTCGACGGGACGCCGGCGCACGCCATCGTCGCGTCCAACTACTCCATCGGGTCGCTGCTGATGATGAAGTTCTCCGAGCTGGCGGCGCCCTTCTTCGAGTCGGTCGAGATCATCGAACTCCACCACCCCAACAAGGTCGACGCCCCCTCCGGCACCGCCGCCACGACCGCCCGGGCGATCGCCGCTGCCCGCCGCGCCGCCGGGCTGGGCCCGACCCCGGACGCGACCACCGAGGAGACCGACGGGGCCCGCGGCGCGGACATCGACGGCATCCGCGTCCACTCGGTGCGCCAGCGCGGGCTGTTCGCCAACCAGGAGGTGCGCTTCGGCAACGAGGGCGAGCAACTCGTCATCGCCGAGAACGGCTTCGACCGGTCGTCCTACATGCCCGGCGTGCTGGCGGCGATCCGCGCGGTGCCGGACCAGCCCGGCCTGACCGTGGGCATCGAGTCGCTCCTGGGGTTGTGATGCGCGCGCTGGGCAAGTTCCTCGCCGGCCTGCTGATCTTCCTGCTGGCCCTCGTCGTGCTGATCGTCGGGGCGGTCTTCGTCGCCGACGGCATGATCCGCGACGAGGTGGAGCAGCGCGCGGCGCGCGCGCTCCAGTCGGGGCTCGGGCTGGGGAGCCCCCCGAGGTCACCGTCGAGGGCTACCCGGTCGCGTGGAACGTGCTCACGACGTCCTTCCCCGCGGTGCGGGTGCAGGGCGACGCCATGAACGTCCGGCTCGAGCGCGGCGGGACCGTCCTGCTGACCGACCTCGACCTCACGTTCCGCGACGTGAAGCTCACCGGCAACGCCGTGCGGGCCGCGACGGCGGAGGGTGGGGCGCGGCTGGGGTACGCCGACCTGGGCGCGATGGCCGGCGTCCAGGCGAAATCGGCCGGCGGCGACCAGGTCACCTTCACCAGCGAGGCGAACGTGTTCGGCGCCCGGGTCCCCATCGGCGTGACCGGACGCCTCACCGTCGACCCCGCCGCCCAGACGGTGGCGGTGACGCAGAGCGAGATCAACGTCGCGGGCGTCGCGGTCCCCAGGCAGGTGAGCCAGCCCGTGGTGGACGCGATGCTCAAGCCGGTCGCGGTGCCCCTGCCCTACGGGCTGCGCCTCGAGGCCATGACGCCGGACGCCGACGGCGTGGCCGCCCGGGTCGGAGGCACCGACGTCTCGTTCCCGATGACGCGCTAGGGTCGCCGCCCGCGGGGAGGGCCCGCGCCCCGGATCGAGGGTCAGGACTCCAGGATCGTGTGCGGCGCCCGCTCGGCGGGCCGCACGGGCCCCGGCGGCGTCCCATCCCCGAAGGGCGAACCGCCCAGCGAGCCGCGGTCGTGGTCGGTGAGCCACCCGGACAGGTCGGGACCCTTCGGCACGATCTGCAGCGGGTTCAGGTCGGAGTGCACGACGTAGTAGTGCTGCTTGATCTGCTCGAAGTCGACGGTGTCGCCGAACCCGGGCGTCTGGAACAGGTCGCGGGCGTACCCCCATAGCGCCGGCATCTCGATGAGCTTGTTGCGGTTGGTCTTGAAGTGGTTGTGGTACACCGCGTCGAAGCGCACCAGGGTGGTGAACAGCCGCACGTCGGCCTCGGTGATGTGCTCGCCCATCAGGTAGCGCCGCGTCGTGAGCCGCTCCTCGACCCAGTCCAGCGCCGCGAACAGCCGATCGTAGGCGGCGTCGTAGGACTCCTGCGTCCCGGCGAAGCCACAGCGGTACACCCCGTTGTTGATCTCGGTGTAGACGCGCCGCATCACCTGGTCCATCTCGTCGCGCAGCGCCTCGGGGTAGAGGTCGGGCGCGCCGGGGCGGTGGAAGTCCTTCCACTCGGTGGCGAAGTCGAGCGTGATCTGCGCGAAGTCGTTGGTGACGACCGCGCCGGTCGTCGTGTCCACGATCGCCGGCACGGTGATGCCGCGCGGGTACTGCGGGTCGCGGGCGAGATAGGCGTCCTTGAGCTTATGGATGCCGAGCACCGGGTCGACGCCGCCGGGGTCGAGGTCGAACGTCCACGAGTCGGCGTCGTGGGTGGGACCCGGCAGGCCCAGGCTCAGGGCGTCCTCCAGCCCCAGCAGCCGGCGGTCGATGATGGCCCGGTTCGCCCACGGGCAGGCCCGGGCGGCGATCAGGCGGTAGCGGCCGGGCTCGATGGCGACGGCGTCCTCGCCGGGGGCCACCGCCCGCTTGAGTCGGGTGGGGAGGTAGCGGGTGTCGCGCGCGTACTCCTTGCCCTTGCTGGAGTACACCCCGCCCGTGCTGTGTTCGGCCTGCTCACTCATGGGTCCACCGTCTCACGGGGCGCAAGCCCTTCTCACAGGTGGTTGACCACGGTGCGGGCGGTCTGCTCGTCGATGACGAGGTCGGTGGCGACGCCGGCGCGCAGCGCCCCGAGGATCGCGCGGGCGCGCAACGGATCCGAGGCCACGCAGATCCGCCGCGGGACGCGCGCGAGTTCGGCCGGGGTCAGCCCCGTGGCCCGCTGGTTCGCCGCGATGTCGGCGTAGGTGCCGTCCTCGCGGAGCAGGACGGTGCAGATGTCGCCCACCACGCGGTCGGCCAACAACCGCTCGCGCTCGGCGTCGTCGAGGTAGCCGGCCGCGTAGACGTGGGAGGGGATCGACCCCGAGAGGGAGCCGACGCCGAAGACGGCCACGTCGAGCCATTGCTGGAGCGCGAGCACGTACTGCACCGACCGCTCGCGCCACATGGCGCGCTTGGTCTCGACGAAGTCGAAGAACGCCGGGACGGGGAACAGGATCACCTCGGAGTCGAAGGCGTCCCCGATGGACTGCAGGATCTCGCCGATGTAGGGCACCCCGCTCGACCGGGGGTTCGCGCCGCCGTTCATCTGCACCACCACGCTGTCCACCAGGGGACGCCGCGGCAGGTGCCGGGAGAGGTTGGCGATGGTCACGCCCCACGCCACCCCGATGATCTGATGGTCGGCCACGATCTCGGCCAGCAGGCTGGCCGCGCGCTGCGCGACCTGGTCCATCCGGGTGGCCAGCGGGGCCGTCGCCCGGCCCGGAACCAGGTGCACCCGGACGCCGAACGCCCTTGCCAGGCCGTCCACGAGGGGGGAGCGGGAGCCCAGGTCGTCGGCGATGGTGATCCGCACCACCCCCTGCTCGCGGGCCTCCGACAGCAGACGCGAGACCGTCGAGCGGGACACCCCCATGTCGCGGGCGATCGACTCCATCTTCTCGCCCTGCACGTAGTAGTGCGTCGCCGCCCGGTACATGTCCTCGGTGCGCCCGTTCATGATCCCTCCCCGTCCGTGCACGTTTGTTCAGAAGGGTGACACGATCGTGCAGCGTGGGCAAGATGAGCACGTCTACTAGTCGTCGTGCACCAAAGGAGCCGAGCATGACCATCCCAGCACTGAACCCCCAGCAGCGTGAAGAGCATCTGGCCACCCTCGCGGAGGAGACGTTCGACATCCTGGTGATCGGCGGCGGGGTGACCGGTGCGGGCACGGCCCTCGACGCCGCGACCCGCGGCCTCAAGACCGCCCTGGTGGAGGCCCAGGACTACGCCTCCGGCACCTCCAGCCGCTCCAGCCGGCTGGTGCACGGCGGCCTGCGCTACCTGTACAACCTGGACTTCGCGCTGGTCGCCGAGGCGCTGAAGGAGCGTGGCCTGCTGATCAGCAAGCTCGCCCCCCACCTCGTGAAGGCGCAGCCGTTCCTGTGGCCGCTGAAGACCCCGGTGATCGAGCGCACCTACTCCGCGGTCGGCGTCGGGCTGTACGACGCGCTGGCCGTCATCGGCGCCGGAATGCACAAGACCGTCCCGTTGCAGAAGCACCTCTCCAAGAAGGGCGCGATGCAGCGCTTCGCCGACGTGCGGCCCGACGCGTTGGTCGGCGCGATCGAGTTCTACGACGCCCGCGTCGACGACGCCCGCCTGGTGATCAACCTGACCCGCAGCGCGGTGCGCTACGGCGCCACCACGGCGTCGCGCACCGCCGTCGTCGGCCTGCTGCAGGGCGCCGACGGCCGGGTCACGGGCGCCAAGGTCCGCGACATGGAGACGGGCCGGGAGTTCGACGTCAAGGCCAAGGCCGTCATCGGCGCGACCGGCGTGTGGACCGAGGACACCCAGTCCATGGCCACGACGCGCGCGGGCCTGAAGGTGCTGGCCAGCAAGGGCATCCACATCGTCGTGCCGCGCGACCGGATCAAGGCCGAGGCCGGCATGTTCCTGCGCACCGAGAAGTCGGTCCTGTTCATCATCCCGTGGCAGCACTACTGGGTCATCGGCACCACCGACACCGCCTGGCACGAGCAGCTCGAGCACCCGGTGCCGACGGCCGCGGACATCGACTACGTGCTGGAGCACGCCAACGCCGTCCTGGACGCCAAGCTCACCCGCGACGACATCATCGGCACCTACGCCGGCCTGCGCCCGCTGCTGCAGCCCGTCGGGCAGGACGAGGCCAAGTCGGCCAAGGTCTCCCGCGAGCACACGACGCTCGAGGCGGCCCCCGGCCTGGTCAGCATCGCCGGCGGCAAGCTCACCACCTACCGCGTGATGGCCAAGGACGCCGTCGACGTCGCGCTGGGCAAGCAGCGCGCCGCCGAGACCCCGTCGATCACCGACAACGTGCCGCTGCTGGGCGCCGACGGCTACTCCGCCGTCGTCCGCCGCCGCGACGAGATCGCCAAGAAGTACGGCTGGTCCACCGGGCAGGTCGACCACCTGCTCGACACCTACGGCTCCGAGATCGACGCGCTGCTGGCGCTCATCGACGAGGACCCCGACCTCGGCCGGCAGCTCAAGGCCTGCGACTGGTACGTCCGCGCGGAGGTCGCGTTCGCGTGCCGCTACGAAGGCGCCCTGCATCTGGAGGACATCCTGATCCAGCGCGTCCGCCTCAACTCCTCCACGCCCGACCGGGGCGCGTCCGCCGTGGACGAGGTGGCCGAGATCGCCGCCCCGCTCCTGGGCTGGGACGCCGACCGGACGACCGCCGAGAAGGAGAACTACCGAGCCCGCGCAGCCGCAGAGTTGGCTGCTCAGGAACAGACCACGGACGCCGAGGCGTCCAAGGTCAGGACGGAAGCCCCCGACATGGTGCCGTCCACCCTCTGACCCCCAGGTCGGGCACCGGCGCCCACAAGCGCCGGTGCCCGGGTCCCAAAAAAAACAGGCGCCCACCCGACCGGGGGGCCCCGACCAGGCACAAGGCTGTGCCGGAAAGTGAGAAACGCGTGTCTCTCGCAACCATCTTCCTCTCCGAAACCGTGGGGACGGCGATGCTGCTCCTCCTCGGTGGCGGTGTGGTCGCCAACAACATCCTCCCCAAGAACAAGGGAAACGGCACCGGCTTCCTGATGGTGAACTGGGGCTGGGGTCTGGCGGTCTTCGCCGGCGTCCTCGTCTCCTACAAGTCCGGCGGTCACCTGAACCCCGCCGTGACCCTCGGCATCGCGTCCTCGGGCGCCAAGGAGTTCGTGCCGGGCATCCCGGTCGGCTTCGCCTCCATCGCGACCTACATCGGCGCGCAGTTCCTCGGGGCCTTCATCGGCGCCGTCCTGTGCTGGCTGGCGTACAAGAAGCAGTTCGACACCGAGGCCCCGGCCGCCCTCAAGCTGGGCGTCTTCTCGACCGGCCCCGAGGTCCGCAACTACGTGTGGAACGTCGTGACTGAGGCCATCGGCACCTTCGTGCTGGTCTTCGTCGTGCTCGCCGTCGGCAAGTTCACCGGCCAGAACCCGACCCCCGTGGCCAACCTCGGCTGGCTCGGCGCCCTCGGCGTCGCGCTCCTGATCGTCGGCATCGGCGCGTCGCTGGGTGGTCCCACCGGCTACGCCATCAACCCCGCCCGTGACCTCGGCCCGCGCATCGCGCACGCCGTGCTCCCGATCCCGGGCAAGGGCGCGTCCGACTGGGCCTACTCCTGGGTCCCCGTCGTCGGCCCGATCCTCGGCGGTGTCCTCGCCGGTCTGCTGAGCAACGTCCTGCTGCCCTGATCCCATCCGGGTGCGGCCGGGTGTCCCGGCCGCACCCACTCTCCGTGACTCAACACAACGAGGTGGAAGGAAACACCCAATGACTGAGAAGTTCGTTATCGCGATCGACCAGGGCACGACGAGCACCCGCGCCATCGTGTTCAACCACGGCGGCCAGATCGTCGGCGTGGGCCAGAAGGAGCACGAGCAGATCTTCCCGCGCGCCGGCTGGGTCGAGCACGACCCCAAGGAGATCTGGGACAACACCCGCGAGGTCGTCGGGATCGCCCTGGCGCACGCGAACGTGAGCAAGGACAAGATCGTCGCCGTCGGCATCACCAACCAGCGCGAGACCGCGATGGTGTGGGACAAGAACACCGGCGAGCCCGTCTACAACGCGATCGTCTGGCAGGACACCCGGACCGACAAGATCTGCAAGGAACTGGCCCAGGGCGACGACGACCGCTACAAGGCGAAGGTGGGCCTGCCGCTGGCGACCTACTTCTCCGGCCCGAAGGTCAAGTGGATCCTCGACAACGTCGAGGGCGCCCGCGAGCGCGCCGAGGCCGGCGACCTGGTCATGGGCAACATGGACACCTGGGTGCTGTGGAACCTCACCGGCGGCGTCAACGGCGGCGTGCACGTCACCGACGTCACCAACGCGTCCCGCACCATGCTGATGGACCTCGACACCCTGAGCTGGGACGAGGGGATCGCGGGTGAGATGGGCATCCCCATGTCCATGCTGCCTGAGATCAA
This sequence comes from Propioniciclava coleopterorum, assembly GCF_011393335.1. NCBI lineage: Bacteria > Bacillati > Actinomycetota > Actinomycetes > Propionibacteriales > Propionibacteriaceae > Propioniciclava > Propioniciclava coleopterorum. Next base: position 2,873,310 of record NZ_CP049865.1, read on the forward strand.
GTCCTCCTCCGAGGTGTACGGCGTGGTCCGTCCCGAGGGCTCCCTCAGCGGCATCCCCGTCGCGGGCATCCTGGGCGACCAGCAGGCCGCGACGTTCGGCCAGGCGGCGTTCGAGGTCGGCATGGCCAAGAACACCTACGGCACCGGCTGCTTCATGCTGATGAACACCGGCGAGGAGAAGGTCCCGAGCAAGAACGGCCTGCTCACCACCGTGTGCTACAAGATCGGCGACAACAAGCCGATCTACGCGCTGGAGGGTTCCATCGCGGTCACCGGCTCGCTGGTGCAGTGGCTGCGCGACAACCTGAAGATGTTCGAGTCCGCCCCGAGATCGAGGAACTCGCCGCCACGGTCGAGGACAACGGCGGGACGTACTTCGTGCCCGCGTTCTCCGGCCTGTTCGCCCCGTACTGGCGCTCCGACGCCCGCGGCGCGATCGTCGGCCTGACCCGGTTCGTCAACCGCGGCCACATCGCCCGCGCCGTCCTGGAGGCCACGGCCTACCAGACGCGCGAGGTGCTGGACGCCATGGAGGCCGACTCCGGCGTCAAGCTGGCCGAGCTCAAGGTCGACGGCGGCATGACCGCCAACGACACGCTGATGCAGTTCCAGGCCGACCAGCTCGGCGTGGACGTCGTCCGTCCCGTGGTCGCCGAGACCACGGCGCTGGGCGCCGCGTACGCCGCGGGCATCGCGGTGGGCTTCTGGAACGGCGAGCAGGACGTCATCGACAACTGGGCCGAGGACAAGCGCTGGACGCCCGAGGTCGATGAGGCCGAGCGCGATCGCCTGTACCGCAACTGGAAGAAGGCCGTCACGAAGACCTTCGACTGGGTGGACGACGACGTGAACTGACCTCCCCGGTCGGGAAGGGGAGGGGCGTGACGGTCTGGGGCCGTCACGCCCCTCTTTCGCGTCCGGACCCGGCGGCACCGTGCCGCCGGAAGGGAGCGTCTCAGGCCAGCGCGGTGTGGAACCGCAGCATCTTCACCGGCGCGGCGTCCTCGTCGGTGCCGACCGCCTGGTGGGCGCCGTCGGCCGCCCAGCCCGAGGACTCCAGCAGGGCGCGCAGCCGGTCGTCGTTCGAGCGCACCCACCAGGTGGCCCGCGAGAAGCTGTCGGCGCGCAGGGTGTCGGCCACGGCGTTGAGCAGCCGGGACCCGTGCCCCTGGTTCTGGGCCGGCGGGTCGATGATGAACTCGCCCACCAGGCCGTCGGCGGCCGGGTCGGCGTCCGGGTCGTCGGAGGGGCCCACCGCGGCGAACCCCACGGGACGGCCGTCCTCCACGGCGACCAGGACGCGCAGCTTGGCCAGGGGCGGGCGCGCGATCGCCGTCTCCCAGGACTGCGTCATGGTCGCGAGGTCCAGATGGCCCAGGATGCTGCGCGCCACGTCGCCGGGGAACTGCTGCTCCCAGCTGCGGCGTTGGATGGCCGCGAGGCGCTCGGCCTCCGAGGGGAGGGCGAGGCGGCAGGAATCGGGCGTGCGGGGAGCGTCGTTCACGCGGGTCATCCTAACCGTGTCGGGGCCGACCGCTATGGTGAGCATCGTGCGAGAACCCCTTCAGACCCCACCGAAACTGCGCCCCGACACGCTGCGGATCACGCCGCTCGGCGGCCTGGGCGACGTGGGCCGCAACAGCGCCAGCTTCGAGATCAACGATGAATTGATGATCCTCGACTGCGGTGTGCTGTTCCCCGACGAGAACCACCCCGGCGTCGACCTGATCCTGCCCGGGCTGCACCTGCTCGACGACCGGCTCGACGCCATCAAGGCCCTCGTGCTGACCCACGGCCACGAGGACCACATCGGCGCGGTGCCGTACCTGCTGCGGCGGCGCCCCGACATCCCGGTGCTGGGCAGCAAGCTGACCCTGGCGTTCGTGCGCGAGAAGCTCAAGGAGCACCGCATCCGCAACGCCGACCTGCGCGAGATGGAGGCCGGCTCGCGCACGAAGATCGGCGAGTTCGACCTCGAGTTCCTGGCGGTCAACCACTCCATCCCCGACGCCCTGGCCGTGCTGCTGCGCACCAAGGCCGGCTCGGTGCTGCACACCGGCGACTTCAAGATGGATCAGCTGCCGCTGGACGGCCGCCTCACCGACCTGCGCGGGTTCGCCCGCGCCGGCGAGGAGGGGCTCGACCTGTTCATGGTCGACTCCACCAACGCCGAGACCCCCGGGTTCACCACCCACGAGAAGGACATCCAGCCGGCCATGGAGCGGGTGTTCTCCCACTCCAAGGGCCGCCTGATCGTCGCCTGCTTCGCCTCGCACGTCCACCGCGTGCAGCAGGTGATGGACGAGGCCGTCAAGGCCGGCCGCAAGGTGGTCTACGTCGGCCGTTCCATGGTGAAGAACATGACGATCGCGGCGCAGCTGGGCTACCTCAAGGTGCCGGGCAACACCCTCATCGCGCTCGACGACATCGACAAGTACGCCCCGAGGACGTCGTCATCATCTCGACCGGCTCCCAGGGCGAGCCGCTGAGCGCGCTGAGCAGGATCGCCAACCACGAGCATCCGGTCATCACGGCCGGCCCCGGCGACGTGGTGCTGCTGGCCAGCTCGCTGATCCCGGGCAACGAGAACTCGGTCTACCGGGTCATCAACGGCCTGACCAAGAACGGCGTCAAGGTCGTGCACAAGGGCAACGCCATGGTGCACGTCTCGGGGCACGCCAGCTCGGGCGAGCTGCTGTACTGCTACAACCTGGTGCAGCCGAGGAACGTGATGCCGGTCCACGGCGAGGTCCGCCACCTGGTGGCCAACGCCGAGCTGGCCATCGCCACCGGCGTCCCGCGCGAGAACACGGTGGTCGTCGAGGACGGCACGGTCGTCGACCTGCGCGACGGCCGGGTGAAGATCGTCGGACGCGTCGAGTGCGGCTACGTCTTCGTGGACGGCTCGACGGTGGACGCCGTGGGCGACGCCGAGCTCGACGAGCGCCGCATCCTGGGCGAGGAGGGCTTCATCTCGGCGATCGCGGTGGTCAACCTGCACAGCGGCGAGCTGGTCGAGGGTCCGATCATCACCGCCCGCGGCTTCTTCGACGAGGACAACATCTTCGACAGGATCACCGACGAGGTCGCCCAGGCGCTGCGCGACGCCCTCGCCGACGGCGCGGAGGACACCTACCAACTCCAGCAGGTGATGCGTCGCCGACTGGGGCGCTGGGTGAGCAAGCGCTACCGCGCGCGCCCGATGATCGTGCCGGTGGTGTTGTCGACCTGAGTTTTTGTTTGGGTGCCGAGTCGGTTAGTATGGTTCGGTTCCGATTTCGAGCTCGACGCGTGATGTCTCGCGCGGGCTGGATTCCCATCACTGAGGAGATAGTGCCATGGCCGCCGTGTGCGACGTCTGCGCCAAGAAGCCGACCTTCGGCCATAACGTGCCCTGGTCCAAGAAGAAGACCAACCGTCGTTGGAACCCGAACATCCAGTCCGTGCGCGCGTCCGTCAACGGCGGCACCAAGCGCATGAACGTCTGCGCGTCCTGCCTCAAGGCCGGCAAGATCGCCCGCTGACCCTCGGGTTCGCCCGCTGAAGACCCGCTCCGGCGGGTCTTTCGCATGTCCGGGGACGTCTGCGCCGGTTCCTGCCCGGACGCGGCGCCCCTCGGCCCCGGCCGGGTCGGAACGCGGTCCCGCGACCCGGCGGTCGCCGCGTCGGCGAACGGGTCGCGGGGGACGGCGCTAGCGTCGGGGCATGGACCCGCTCGACGCCCTCGCCTGGCCGCTCCGGACACCGCGCCTGACGATCCGCCGGGTCACGCCCGCGGACGCCGACGCGACCTGGGCCTACCGCCGGCTCCCCGAGGTGGGGGAGTGGATCGGCTGGTTCGCCGCCACCCCACAGGAGTACCGCGCCGAGTTCACCGCGCCGGGGCGGCTCGCGACGGTGCTGGCCGTCGAGCTCGGCGGGACCGAGCCGCGGGTGATCGGCGATGTGATCTGCCGCGTCGAGGACGCCGAGGCGCAGCGCGAGGTCGCCGCGGACGCCGCCGGCCGGCAGGCCGAGGTCGGCTGGAGCCTCGACCCCGCCCACGGCGGGCACGGCTACGCCACTGAGGCGGTGGCGGCGGTGATCGACGCCTGCTTCTCGGCGCTGGGGGTGCGCCGCGTCCGCGCGGTGTGCTTCGCCGACAACGAGCCCTCCTGGCGCCTCATGGAGCGCCTGGGGATGCGGCGGGAGGCGCACACGCGCGCGTCCGCGCTGCACCGCCGCGGCGTCTGGCTGGACTCCTTCGAGTACGCGGTGCTCGCCGACGAGTGGCGGGTGGAAGCGTCCGAGCGGCCTCCTAGGATGCTGGTGTGACTCCGCTCGACCCGTGGCGCACCGACGCCTTCCGCACCCTCAACGAGCCCGTCGGCACGGTGCTGGGCGCGAAGGCGGCCGACTCCTTCGCCGCGCTGCGCGTCCACACGGTCGGCGACCTGCTGCGGCACGTGCCCCGGCACTACCTCGCCGGCACCGAGCTCACCGACCTGGCCACGCTCGAGGAGGGCGAGCACGTCGCCGTCATGGCCCGCGTCGCCCGCACCGAGATCTTCGAGGGCCGCGGCGGCTTCACCGGCGGCAAGCGCCCGCCCAACTCGCGCCTGGAGGTCACCCTGACCGACGGGGAGGGCCGGCTCAAGGCGACCTTCTTCGGCCGGGCGTCCATCGTGAACTGGTGGCAGCGCCAACTCTCGGCCGGCGTCCGCGGCATCTTCGTCGGCAAGGTGGGCAGCTTCCGCGACCAGCCGCAGATGACGCACCCGGCGTTCGTGATGCTGGACGAGGCCGGCGGGGTGGTCGGCAACTCCGAGGAGAAGGAGCGGATCGCCGAGCTGTCCCGCTCGGGCCTGGTGGGGCTCTACCCGGCGACCGCCAAGCTCAAGACCTGGACCATCGCCGACTGCGCCCGGATCACCCTCGACGTCCTGCCGGACGCCGACCCGTGGCCCGGCTGGGTGCGGGAACGGGCGGGCGTCATCGGGCTCAAGGACGCCTTCGCCGCGGTCCACCGGCCCGAGTCGAAGGCGCAGATCGACGTGGGCCGGCAGCGGCTGTGGTTCGACGAGGCCTTCACCACCCAGCTCGCGATGGCCTACCGGCGCGCCGAGAACGCGCGGCAGTCCGCCGGTCCGCGGGCCCGCGTCGCCGACGGCATCCTGGACGCCTTCGACGCCCGGCTGCCGTTCACCCTCACCGCCGGCCAGGCCGAGGTCAGCGAGGAGATCTTCGACGACCTGGCCCGCCACCAGCCCATGCAGCGGCTGCTGCAGGGCGAGGTCGGCTCCGGCAAGACCCTGGTCGCGCTGCGCGCCATGCTCGCCGTGGTGGACGCCGGTGGCCAGGCCGTCCTGCTCGCACCCACCGAGGTGCTGGCCCAGCAGCACCACCAGACCATCACCGGCCTGCTCGGCGATCTGGGGTACGGACGCACCCTCGGGGCGCCCGATGTCGCCACCGACGTGGTGTGCATCACCGGATCGACCCCGGCCGCCCAGAAGCGCGCCGCCCTGCTGAAGGTCGCCTCGGGCGAGGCGGGGATCGTCATCGGCACCCACGCGCTGCTCGCCGACCACGTCCAGTTCGCCGACCTCGGCCTGGTCGTCGTGGACGAGCAGCACCGCTTCGGCGTCGAGCAGCGCGCGGTCCTCACCGACCGCGCCGACGCCCGCCCGCACGTCCTGGTGCTGACGGCGACCCCGATCCCGCGCTCGGTGGCCATGACGGTCTTCGGCGACCTGACCGTCTCGACGCTGTCCCAGCTGCCCGCCGGCCGCGCCGACGTCACCACCACCGTGGTGGACGCCGGCATCCGGCCGGCCTGGGTCGAGCGGGCCTGGGAACGCGTCAGCGAGGAGGTCGCCCAGGGCAGGCAGGCCTTCGTCGTCGCCCCGCACATCGGCGGCGGCAAGGAGGAGGGGATGGGCGTGCTCGAGTTGGCCGCCCACCTGAGCGAGGGCCCGCTGGCCGGGGTGCGGGTGGGCGTCCTGCACGGGCGGCTGCCGGCCGAGGAGAAGGCGTCGGTGATGGCCGCCTTCGCGGCCGGCGACCTCGACGTGCTCGTGGCCACCACGATCATCGAGGTCGGCGTCGACGTGCCCAACGCGTCCATGATGATCATCTGGGACGCCGACCGGTTCGGCATCAGCCAGCTCCACCAGCTCCGCGGCCGGATCGGACGCGGCGGCCTGCCCGGCGTCTGCCTGCTGATCTCCGCCGCCGAGCCGCTGGCGCCGTCGTGGGAGCGGCTGGCGGCGGTCGCGGCGACCCGCGACGGCTTCGAGCTCGCCGAGCTCGACCTGGCCCAGCGCCGCGAGGGCGACGTGCTGGGCGCCAGCCAGTCCGGCGGACGCTCCACGCTGCGCCTGCTGCGCGTCCTGGAGCACGCCGACCTGATCGACGCCGCCCGGACGCTGGCCGAGGAGGCCGTCCGGCGCGACCCCGACCGGCGGGAGCCCGGCTTCGCGGACGCCGTCACCCAGACCAACCTGCTGGCCGGCGAGGAGTGGATCGACCGCTCCTGACCGCGGGGGTGGAACCGCCCCGCTTGGAACGAGTCGCCCCCGCTTGAGACGAGCCGCCCCCGCTTGGAACGAGTCGCCCCCGCTTGGGACGAGTCGCCCCCCGCTTGGAACGAGCCGCCCCCGCTTGGAACGAGTCGCCCGCGTCCGGTGCAGACGCCCCCGTAGCAAAGGGGGCATCTGGCACGAGAGGGGGCGACTGCGAGCGCCCTTGACGCGCGCGGCCGGCGCGGCGCACCGTGGCGGTATGGCCAGGTACGGGTGGGCGGCCGCCGGCTGGGCGGTCGCGGGGCTGCTGGTGGCACTCGCGTTCGCCGGGATGTTCACGATCGGGGTGTTCGTGCTGCCCGTCGCCGCCGCGGTCGTCGCCCTGCTGGTGTGGCGGACGGCGGGACGCGGCTGGCCCGGGCTGCTCGTCGGCGTCGCCGCGCTGGTGCTGTGGATCGCCGCCCGCAACCGGCTGGGCCCCGGGGAGGTGTGCACCCCCATGCCCGACGGGACGAGTTGCACCGAGTATTACGATCCCGTCCCGCTGCTGGTCGCCGGGTGCGCGCTGCTGGTGGTGGCCGCGCTGGGGCTCGTCGCCGGCGGCGTCCGGGCGGCCCGTCGGGGGGCCGCGGCGGCCGCCGCTCGGTAGCCTGACCGGGTGAGCCGCATCATCGCCGGACGCGCGGGCGGGCACCGCCTCGCGACGCCGAGCCATTCCCGCACCCGCCCCACCTCGGACCTGGTGCGCGAGTCCGCGTTCAACCTGATCGCCGACTGGGCCGGCACTGTCGGCGAGCCCGCCGACGAGATGCTCGCCCGGTTCAGCCTGCTCGACCTGTACGGCGGCACGGGGGCCGTCGCGCTGGAGGCGGCCAGCCGGGGGGCGGGCCCCGTGGTCTGTGTGGAGCGGGACCGCGCCACCGCCGCGCTCGCCCGCGGCAATGCCGAGGCGACCGGCCTGGACGTCGCGGTCGTGGCGTCCTCGGTGGACGCCTACCTGGCCGGGGCACCCCGTCGCTTCGACGTGGTGTGGTTCGACCCGCCCTACGACGTCGCCTCCCGATCGTGGACGCCCAGGTGGCCCGCGTCGTGGAGGGCGGCTGGCTCGCGCCGGACGGCCTGGTCGTCGTGGAACGGTCCAGCCGCAGCGTGCCGCTCGCCTGGCCGGCGGCGCTGCCCGACCGCTCGGAGCGCCGCTATGGTGAGACGACGCTCCACCTGGCGACCAAGGAGGATCCCGCATGAGGGCGATCTGCCCCGGCTCGTTCGACCCCGTCACGCACGGCCACCTCGACATCGTGACGCGCAGCGCGCACCTGTTCGACGAGGTGATCGTCGCGGTGGGCCGCAACAGCGCCAAGAACTACCTGTTCACCCCCGACGAGCGGGTCGCCATGCTGACCGACGCCGTGAAAGATCTCCCGGGCGTGAGCGTGATGCTGCTGGACGGACTGTTGGTGGACTTCTGCCGCGACCAGGGCGTCGACGTGATCGTGAAGGGGCTGCGGTTCGCCAGCGACTTCGACTTCGAGCTCCAGATGGCGCAGATGAACCACGCGCTGAGCGGCATCGAGACGATCATGCTGCCCACCTCGGCGCAGTGGTCGCATCTGAGCTCCACGATGATCCGCGAGATCGCCAAGCTCGGCGGCGACGTCAGCCAGTTCGTCACTCCGCAGGTCGCCGAGGCGATCGCGGCCAAGTCGACAGGGCAGGCGTGAGCGTCCGGGCCGAGGATCTGAGCCGGGCGATGTCGCACGCGCTGCGGCACGAGCCCTGGCGCTACGAGCTCGAGCTGGACGAGCACGGCTGGGTCCCGCTCGACCAGCTCCTGGACGCCCTCCGCGAGCAGGGCGGTGAGTGGGCCCAGGTCGGCCGAGCCGACGTCGAGGCGATGCTGGCCTCGGCGGCCAAGCAGCGCCACGAACTGTCCGGAGACCGGATCCGGGCCCGCTACGGCCATTCGACGCCCAACGCGGTCGTGCTGGAGGCCGGGGAGCCGCCCGCGCGGCTGTTCCACGGCACCTCCCACGCCGCCTGGCTGCGGATCCAGGCCGAAGGGCTGCGGCCGATGCGGCGCCAGTACGTCCACCTGTCGACCGACGCCGAGATGGCCACCGAGGTCGGCCGGCGCCGCGACCCCGAGCCGCTCCTCCTGACCGTGGACGCCGCCGCCGCGGTCGCGGCCGGGCACACCTTCCACCGCGGCAATGACCGGGTCTGGCTCACCGCATCGCTGCCCGCGTCCTTCCTCACCCTGGGCTGATCCCCGGAGGCGCGCGCCGAATCTGAGCGCGCGGCTGGGCGCTTGGGCGATGACGGGTTACCGTGACGCATGCGGACGCCGTTCCAGTACCTGCTCGGGGTGCGTCACCCCGAGGCGTTCCACGGCCGCGGGGTGAGCGGCGGCTACTTCGAGGGCTGGTACGTCAAGCTCGTCTCGTCCGATGGGACCCAGCGCTGGGCGGTGATCCCCGGGGTGTTCCGGGCAGAGCGCGGCGGCGCGGCCGAGGCGTTCGTGCAGGTCCTCGACGGGCTGACCGGGCGGTCGTGGTACCACCGCTACGACGCCGACGCCTTCGCAGCCTCCGAGCGGGAGTTCGCGGTCCGCGTCGGCCCGAACATCTTCGACGCGTCCGGCATCACCGTCGAGGTGCCGCAACTCGCCGGGCGGATCGACTTCGCCACGCCGCTGCGGCCCTACCCGGTGACCGCCCGCGTGCCCGGGATTATGGGCTGGTACGGCTACCTGCCGATCATGGAGTGCCGGCACGGCATCGTCTCGTTCGGGCACGACCTGGCCGGCACCCTCGACGTCGAGGGGGTCGCGGTCGACTTCGACGGCGGACGCGGCTACCTGGAGAAGGACTGGGGGCGCTCGTTCCCGTCCGCCTACGTGTGGGCGGCGAGCAACCACCTCGCCGACGCGTCCGGGGAGCGGCCCGACGGCTCGCTCATGGCGTCCTGCGCCGTCATACCGGGGCTGGGGCGACGCTTCCGGGGAAGCATCGTGGCCCTGGCGCTCGGCGGGCGCGTCCGCACCTGGGCGACCTGGAACGGCTCCCGCGATCTGGACCTGCGGATCGACGACCAGACGGTGCACTGGCGGATGGCCGGCCCCGACGGCACCCTCGACCTGGCCGCGGAGCGGGTCCGCGGCGGCCTGCTGCACGCGCCGCTGCGCACCGCCATGCACCGCCGCGTCGAGGAGACCCTGGACGCCCGCCTGCGGCTCCGGCTCACCGCGCCCGACGGGGCGACCCTGTTCGACGGGACGGGGGAGTGCGCCGGCCTGGAGGTCTTCGGCGACACCGACGGCCTCACCCGCCTGCCGGCCCGCCGCCGCTGAGCGGCCGCCCGACGGCCCTGGCTGACCGGAGCGCAGCCGCGGGGACGAAGGTGCCGGGCTGATCCGGCGCCCGCGTCCCGGGCACGCCGATGGACGGCCGCACCCGCGGCGTCCGAGGGGACGCCGCGGGTGCGGGTCGAGCGGGGAGAGCCAGCGGTGGAGCCGTCAGATCCTGCCCTTGACCTGGCCGGTGTAGATGCCCTCCAGCACGCCCTTCAGCGTGGTCATGGACGCCTTCACGTCGGCCTGCTGGGTGACGATCTCCGCGACCGCCTTGGCCATCTCCTGGTCGGCGCCCGGCAGGAACGCCCGGGCGTAGTCCTGCGGGCGGGTGGCGTCCAACTGCTTGATCGCCTCGCCGGCCAGCGGGTTCTTCGCCAGCAGGCTGCTGGTGTCGGCCGACGTGCGGACCGGCATGTAGCCCGTCGCGGCGGCGAACTTCACCGTGTTCTCGGGATCGGTCAGGAAGCCGATGAACTTCGCCGCGGCGAGCTGGTTCTCCTTGGAGATCTTCTTGGGGATGCCCACGCCGGCGCCGCCGGTCGGGCAGACGGGGGTCGTGACTTCCGGGCCGCCGGGGAGGAAACCGACGCCCAGCGCGAACTTGCCCGCCGCCGTCTTCTGCATCCCGACCAGCGAACCGGTGGAGCCCAGCGTGGCGGAGATGGCCCCGGCGGCCAGGTCGTCGGTGGCGGACTTGGAGGCGACGCCGGCCCAGCCGTGCTTGTAGACCGAGTCCTGCACGTACTGCAGGGCGGCCACGGCCTTGTCATCGGCGCAGGTGATGTCGAAGGAGTCCGGCGCGGACCAGCCCGACCCGTAGCCCCACAGGATGTTCTGCAGCGTCCAGCCGGCGTAGTCGGCCAGGGCCGGGTGCTCGTAGGCGTGCGTGACGCCCGGGTTGGCCGCCTTCAGCCGGGGTGCCCACTCGGCGAACTCGGCCCACGTCCGGGGGCGCGGTCCTCCAGACCGGCCGCCTTCCAGTGGTCCTTGTTGTAGTAGAACAGCGGCGTGGAGCGCGCCCACGGAACCGCCCACTGGGCTCCCTTGTACTGGTAGTCGGCGTACAGGCCGGGGCGGTAGTCGGACGCGTCCACGCCCGCGGCCTTCAGGGCGTTGCCCAGGGGGATGATCGAGTCGGCCAGGAAGTAGCGGAACCACCACACGTCGGAGAACACGACGATGTCGGGCAGTTGGCCACCCGCCTGGGCCGCCTGGAACTTGGTGGCCACCTCCTCGTAGTTGGAGCCGGCGGTGACGAGGTTGACCTCGATGCCCTCCTTGGCGGTGAAGGCGGCGATGATCTCCTTCGTGACGGCCTCGGAGCTGCCGGGGTGGTTGGACCAGAAGGTGATCGACGTGGCGGGGGTCACGCCCGCGAAGTCCGGGCCGTTCGGGTCGGCGGCGGGGAAGGCCCCGGCCGTCCCGGGAGCCGCGACGTTGGGACCGCCGCAGGCGGCGAGGACGGCGGAACCGAGGCCGACGCCGGCGGCGCCGAGCAGGGTCCGGCGCGTGAGCCGCGCCGAGGTCAGGGATGCGGACATGGTGTCTCTCCTCACGGTCGGCCCCCGGGCGGGGGCACAGGTTTCTTGCTGACGGGGATGTCTGGGGCGGGGTGGCTCAGGGTCGGCTCGGGCCGCGAGCGACTCAGCGGGACGGCTCGGGCCGGGGCTGCGGGGTCACTTCACCGCGCCCTGGGTCAGCCCGGCGACGATGGAGCGCTGCAGGAACATGAAGACGATCAGGACGGGGACGATCACGACGACGGCGCCGGCCATGAGGATCGGGTAGGAGCTCGGGTCGCCCTCGAGGTTCTTGAGCAGGGTCAGGCCGACGGGGAGGGTCATCATCTGGTCGTCGCTGGTGATGATCAGCGGCCAGATGTAGTCGTTCCACTCGTTCACGAGCGTCACGAGCGCCACGGTCGCGATGGTGGGGGTCGAGATCGGCACCACGATCGAGACCAATCGGCGCAGGTGCCCGGCGCCGTCGAGCTCGGCGGCCTCGAGGATCTCGGCGGGCAGCGACAGGAAGTGCTGCCGCAGCAGGAACGTGCCGAACGCGGTGCCGAGCCCGGGCAGGATGATGCCCCAGTACGTGTTGGCCCCGCCCAGCCCCGCGATGAGGACGTAGTTGGGCAGGAGCGAGACCTGCGGGGGCACCATCAGCGCCACGAGGATGCCGGCGAAGATGACCCGCTTGAACGGGAACCGCACGAACACCAGTGCGTAGGCCGTGGTGATCGCCAGGATCACCTTGATGCCGCCGCCGATGAGGGTGACGAGCGTCGAGTTCCAGAACAGCCGCGGGAAGTCCACGCGGCGCGAGGCCTCCGCGTACGCGTCGAGGCTCGGCGAACCCGGCAGCCACACGATGTCGCGGGAGATCACCTCGCCGCTGGTCTTGAGCGAGCCGAGCACCATCCACAGCAGCGGCAGGGCGATGATCAGCGTGGCCAGCACCAGCGGCAGGTAGCCGCCCAGCACCATCGAGGCGGTGGACTCGCGCTCCAGGCCCGCCCGGCGCCGGCCGCGCCGGGGTTCGGGGGCCGCCGGGGCCGCGGGCGCGGGGCGCTCGGTGAGGAGGGTGGCGCTCATGCGTAGTGGACCTTCCGCTCGATGACGCGCAACTGCACCAGCGTCAGGCAGATGAGGACGACGAACAGGATCGTCGCGATGGCGGAGGAGTAGCCCGCCCGGTTGTAGCCGCCGAAGGCCTGCAGGTAGGCGTCGTACATCAGCGTCGTGGTGCCGTTGCCCAGCGGGGTCATGATGCGGATCAGGTCGAACGCCTGCAGCGAGGACAGGAGCATCGTCATGAGCAGGAAGAACGAGGTCGGCGACAGCAGCGGCCACACGATGCTGCGGAACCTGCGCCAGCGGCCCGCGCCGTCGATCGCGGCGGCCTCGAGCAGGTCGGGTGGGATGGCCTGGAGCGCGGCGAGGTAGATGACCGCGCAGTAGCCGAGGTTCTTCCAGACGTAGACGATGATGACCATCGCCAGGGAGAGCTCCGGCTTGAGGAACCACTCGGGCACCGGCAGGCCGGCGCCGCGCAGCAGGCCGGACAGGACGCCCGTGGTCGGGTCGAAGATGAACATCCACACCAGTCCGATGCCCACTCCGGACAGCACGTACGGGGCGAACACCGTCGCCCGGGCGACGCCGCGTCCGAGCAGGCGGCGGTTCAGGACGGTGGACAGGGCGAGCCCCAGCAGGATCGACCCGCCGACCGTGGCGACGGTGAAGACGGCGGTGGTGCGGAGCACCGGGACGGCGTCCGGGCCGGTGAAGAACTCCACGTAGTTGCCCAGGCCCACCGGGGTGGCCGTCTCGGAGCCCAGCGTCCAGTCCAGCGTCGAGTAGTACACGTTGGTCAGCAGCGGCCGGTAGGTGAAGGCAAGGATCAGGGCCACGTTGGGCGCGGCCAGCAGCACGAACAGCGCCCACTCCCGCAGGGTGCGGCGGGAGAGCCGGGAGCGCCGCGCGGCGGGCGAGGCGTGGGGGGAGGAGGCGGTCGACTGCGGACCCTGGGACGTACTCGGCACGAGGCGAACGTAGGCAGGCCGTCCGTCTCGTTGGGGCACCCGAGGTGAACGGGGCTCGGCGAACCGGTGACGAGTCGGGGGAGCGACGCAGGGCCACGGTCGGCGGGGGCGCCGGGCGTGGGGGCAACGGGTTTGGTCGCCCGCGCGCGACCCGGTAAGGTTGTCCTTCGGTTATGACGTTGTCGTGCCAGCAGTGGAGGGGGTGAACGCGATGGCAACTCGTTCGGTCGACCCCCGGTCTGAACTCGTCTTCGATATCCACGAATTCGGGCATCAGCCGGGTGGAAGCAAAGAAATTGTCCGCGACGTCCCCGCCCCTGAGGGCCTCGGCAACGACGTGATCGGAGTGCCGACCAAGTCTCCGATCCACCTCGACGTTCGGTTCGAGGGGGTGGGCGACGGGGTTCTGGCCACCGGCGTCGCTGAGGTTCAGCTGCGCGGGGAGTGCGCTCGGTGCCTGACCGAGATCACGGCGGAGGCCGAGATCGACCTGCAGGAACTGTTCCTCTTCCCGGGCATCGATCCCGACGACGTCGAGGCCAGCCGGGTCGAGGGAGAGTTGATCGACCTCGAGCCGGTCCTGCGGGACGCGGCGGTGCTCGACCTGCCGTTCATCCCGTTGTGCCGGGAGGATTGCGCCGGGCTGTGCCCCACCTGCGGGGTCAACCTGAACGACGATCCCGACCACGACCATGGCGAGGCGATCGACCCCCGGTGGGCGTCCCTGGCCGGCTGGGCTGACGACACCCAGAACTGAGCGGGCGCTCGCGCCCAGAGAACAAGGAGTTTGACGTGGCTGTTCCCAAGCGGAAGATGTCCCGCAGCAACACGCGGTCCCGCCGTGCGCAGTGGAAGACGTCTGCGCCGACGCTGGTGACCTGCGCGAACCCGGCCTGCAAGGGCAAGCACCTGCCCCACACGGCGTGCCCGGACTGCGGCCAGTACGGCCCGCGTGCGGCCCGCCGCCAAGTCATCGAGCAGTGATGAACGCGGCCGACGGCCGCGTCCATGAGCTCTTCTCACAGCTGGGGATCGACACCGATCCCCAGCTTGTCGAGCTTGCCCTGACCCATCGCTCCTGGGCGTTCGAGCACGGCGGCGCGCCCCACAACGAGCGGCTCGAGTTCCTCGGTGACGCCGTGCTGGGCGTCGTCGTGACCGAGCACCTGTACCGCACCTTCCCCGACCAGCCCGAGGGCTGGCTGGCGAAGATGCGCGCCGCCGTGGTCAACACGTACGCGCTGGCCGACGTCGCGCGCGGTCTCGACTTGGGCGCGCAGCTGCGCCTGGGCAAGGGCGAGCAGCAGACCGGCGGCGCCGACAAGGACTCGATCCTCGCGGACGCGACCGAGGCGCTGATCGCCGCGGTGTTCCTGTCGTCCGGCCGGGACGCCGCCGAACGGTTCGTCCACGCGCTGATGGACCCCGTCGTGGCCGCGGCGTCGGCCGACGCGCGCGCCACCGACTGGAAGACGGCCCTGCAGGAGCTCGCGGCCTCCCGCGGACTGGGGGTGCCCCGCTACGAGCACACCGCGTCCGGGCCCGACCACGACAAGCGCTTCGAGGCCGTCGCGGTGATCGGGGACGTCCGGCACGCCGGCTTCACCGCCCGCTCCAAGAAGCTCGCCGAGCAGGGGGCCGCCGAACTCGCCCACCGGGACCTGTCGGCGGGCGACTGATGCCCGAACTGCCCGAGGTCGAGGTCGTCCGGCGCGGCCTCGAGCCGGCGCTGGTGGGCCGCCGCATCGACGCGGTGACGGTGCTGCACCCGCGTCCCGTCCGCCGGCACGCCGCCGGCCCCGACGACTTCGCCGCGACGCTGGTCGGCCGCGGCTTCGACGTCCCGCGGCGGCGCGGCAAGTTCCTGTGGCTGCCCTTCGACGACGGCGACGCCCTGGTCGCCCACCTCGGGATGAGCGGCCAGTTCCGCCTGGACGCCCCCGGCGCCCCGCTGCAGCGGCACGCCCGCGTCCTGGTCGACCTCGACGACGGCGTCCAGCTCCGCTTCGTGGACCAGCGGATGTTCGGCGGCCTGTCGCTGGCCCGCGGGGGCGCCGAACTGCCCGACGAGGTGGCGCACATCGCCCGCGACCTGCTCGACCCGGAGCTGGACCGGCCCGCGCTGGCCGCGCGCATCGCGTCCAAGGCCAGCGCGATCAAGCGCGTCCTGCTCGACCAGACGGTCGTCTCGGGCATCGGGAACATCTACGCCGACGAGGCGCTGTGGGCCGCCCAGCTCAACGGTCAGACGCCCGCCAACCGGCTGGCGGCCGCCGACATCGAGGCCGTGCTGGACGCCGCCCGCGCCGTCATGACCGCGGCGCTCGCCCAGGGCGGCACGTCGTTCGACGCGCTGTATGTGAACGTCAACGGCGAATCGGGCTACTTCGACCGTACGCTGGAGGCTTACGGGCGCGAGGACCTTCCCTGCTCCCGGTGCGGCGCGTCGATCGTGCGGGAACCGTTCGCCAACCGCAGTTCGTTCCGCTGCCCGGCCTGCCAGCCGGCGATCGAGAGGACCCTCGCGCCGTGAGCACCTCGCCCGACTCGTTCCTTCGCCGCTACGGCCACGTCGTGGGCCAGTTCATCAAGTTCGGGCTGGTCGGCGGCGCGGGCGTCGTCGTGAACATGGTCGTGGCCGTCATCATGAACAAGCTCAACGGCGGCACGGTCAACGCGCAGGACATCCTGTTCCCGATCCCCGGGACGTCGTTCAACTTCCGGTTCACCACGCTGGTCTGGATCGTGGCGTTCCTGGTGGCGAACCTGTTCAACTTCCAGCTCAACCGGCACTGGACCTTCCGCGGCGGGGTCGGCCGGGCGCCGTGGCTGCACGAGTTCGGGCCGTTCCTGGCCGTCGGCAGCGCCGCCGCGCTGGCGGGCATCTTCATCAAGGTCGGCTTCACCAACCCCACCTCGCCCATCTACCTGCCCGAGCCGTGGTTCCACGAGGACACCGGGCTGCAGTCACGGGAGTACTGGGCGCAGCTCATCACGATCGTCATCACGATGCCCATCAACTTCGTGGTCAACAAGCTCTGGACGTTCCGCGCGGTCCGCCGCCGACACGCCGCGGCGTCCTCCCCGAGCGTGGATTCGACCCACCCGGGTTCGTAAGGTGTAGCGCGTGTACCTGAAGTCCCTCACGCTGCGCGGGTTCAAGTCGTTCGCCTCGGCGACGACGCTGCACTTCGAGCCGGGCATCACCTGCATCGTCGGGCCGAACGGCTCCGGCAAATCCAATGTGGTGGACGCGCTCAGCTGGGTGATGGGGGAGCAGGGCGTCAAGTCGCTGCGCGGCGGCAAGATGGAGGACGTCATCTTCGCCGGCACCGCCGGCCGCGCGCCCCTGGGCCGCGCCGAGGTGAGCCTGACCATCGACAACACCGACGGCGCGCTGCCGATCGAGTACACCGAGGTCACCATCAGCCGGACCATGTTCCGCTCGGGCGGCTCCGACTACGCCATCAACGGCGCCCCGGCGCGGCTGCTGGACGTACAGGAACTCCTGTCGGACTCCGGCATCGGGCGCGAGATGCACGTGATCGTCGGGCAGGGCCAGCTCGACTCGATCCTGCAGGCCACCCCCGAGGTGCGGCGCGGCTTCATCGAGGAGGCCGCCGGCGTGCTGAAGCACCGCAAGCGCAAGGAGAAGGCGCTGCGCAAGCTCGACTCGACCCAGGTCAACCTCGACCGGCTCGTCGACCTGATCGGAGAGATCCGGCGCCAGCTCAAGCCGCTGGGGCGGCAGGCCGAGGTCGCGCGCAAGGCCGCGGTCGTCCAGGCAGAGCTTCGGGACGCCAAGGCGCGAGTCCTGGCCGACGACTACGTGATGGCCTCGCTGGCGCTGGAGTCGGACCTGGCCGCCGAGGCCGAGCTCAAGCAGCGCCGCCTCGCGCTGGAGGAGGCCCTCGAGGCGGCCCGGGACGCCGAGACGGCCGCCGAACAGGCCGTGCGGGACGTCGCGCCGGAGCTCGCGCGCGCCCAGGAGACCTGGTACGCGCTCGCCGGCCTGCGCGAGCGCATCTCCAGCACCCGGTCGATCGCCGCCGAACGCGTGCGGCACGCCGGCAGCGCCACCGTCGACGAGCGCCGCGGACGCGACCCCGAAGCCATCGAGGCAGAGGCCGCCGGCATCCAGGAATCGGAGCGGGCGCTGGCCGAGGAGGTGCGCGTCCGCGCCGAGGCGCTGGCCGCGGCGAGCGCCGCCCGCGCCGAGAGCGAGCGGGCGCACGCCGAGGCCGAGAAGGCCTACGCGGCCCAGCTGCGCGCGATCGCCGACCGCCGGGAGGGCCTGGCGCGGCTGGCCGGCGACGTGAACTCCCTCACCTCGCGCACCGAGGCGGCCGACGCCGAGATCGCGCGGCTGCGGAGCGCCGGCGACGAGGCGCGCGCCCGCGCCGAGCAGGCGCGTCGGCGCTACACGTCCCTGGAGACCGAGATCGGGGCCGTCACCGACGGTGAGGCCGGACTGGACGACGCCTACGAGCGGGCCGAGACCGCCCGCGTCCGGCTCACCGAGGACGCCGACGGACTCAAGGCGTCCGAGCAGGAGGCACTGCAGCGCCGCGCGGCGCTGTCCGCGCGGCTGGACGGCCTGCGGCTCGGCCTGGAGCGCCGCGACGGCTCGGGGGCGCTGCTGGCGGCGTCCGACGAACTGGGCGGCGTGCTGGGCTCGGTCGGCGCGCTGGTCCGCGTCGAGCCCGGCTACGAGACCGCGGTCGCCGCGGCGCTCGGCGGGGCCGCGGAGTCCGTGGCCGTCGCCGGCCTGGACGCGGCCGTGGCCGCCTTCGGGCGGCTCAAGGACGACGACCTGGGGCGCGCCGGCCTGCTGCTCGCGGGCGCGCAGCCGGACGCCGACCGCGACGCCTGGCCCGCGCTGCCCGGCGGCGCCGCCTACGCCGCCGACCTGGTGCGCGCCGAGGCGGGCCTGCAGCCGGCCCTGACCCGGCTGCTCCGCAAGGTCGCCGTCGTGGACGACCTGGCCGCCGCGCGGTCCCTGATCGATGCGGCCCCCGACCTGAGCGCGGTCACGCGCGACGGGGACCTGGTCTCGGCGTGGTTCGCGTCCGGGGGATCCTCGGCCAAGCCGAGCCTGATGGAGATCGAGGCGGCCGTCGAGGAGGCCGAGGACGCCCTGGAGACGGCCCAGGCCGAGGTGGAGCGGCTCGGCTTCGCCCGCGCCGCGGCCGCCGCGAAGCTCGCCGAGGCGATGAAGGCGTCCGAGGCGGCGCTCGCGCGGCTGCACGAGTCGGACGCCCAGTACTCCGCGCTCGCCGAGCAGTTGGGGCAGCTGAACCAGGCCGCCCGCAACGCGCTGGCCGAGGCCGACCGCCAGGACGCGGCCATCGCGCGCGCCGAGGAGGCCAGGTCCGCGAACGCGGCGAGGCTCGCCGAGCTCACCCAGCGCCTGGAGACGGCCAAGGCCACCACCGACCTCACCGAGGCCGACCCGCGCGAGCGCGACGAACTGGCGCTGGCGGCGGCGAAGTCCCGGCAGGTCGAGATGGACGCGCGGCTGGCGCTGCGCACCGACGAGGAGCGCGCCCGCGCCCTGGCCGGACGCGCCGAGTCGCTGCTGCGCGCCGCACGCACCGAGCGCGCCGCCCGGGAGCAGGCGGCCGCGAAGCGGGAGCGGCTGCGCCGCGAGGGCGAGGTCGCCCGGGCCGCGGCGCTGGCCTGCGAGTGGCTGCTCAGCCGGGTGGACGCCTCGCAGGCGCTCGCGGGCGCCGAGCGCAAGCGCGCCGACGAGCGCCGCATCGAGGCCGACCGCCACGTCCACGACGCCCGCCAGCGCAGCCGCGACCTGGCCCGCCAGTTCGAGGGCATCGTCGACGTCGCCCACCGCGACGAGCTGGCGCGCGCCGAGCAGCGGATGCGGATCGCGTCCCTGGCCGAGAAGGCGCTCGACGAGCTCGGCCTCGACCCCGAGGTGCTGACCGCCGAGTACGGCCCCGACCAGCCCGTGCCGGTGCTCACCGACGCCGACGGCGGTGCGCTGGACCCCGACGGGGAGCAGCCCGAGCCCGTCCCCTTCGTGCGGGCCGACCAGGAGAAGCGGCTGCGCCGCGCCCAGCGCAACCTCGACCTGCTGGGGCGGGTCAACCCGCTCGCCCTGGAGGAGTTCGAGGCGATGAGCGAGCGCCACCGCTTCCTCGCCGAGCAGCTGGACGATCTCAAGCGCACCCGCGCCGACCTGCTCGGCATCATCGCGGACGTGGACGCCCGGGTGGAGGAGGTGTTCGCGCAGGCCTACGCCGACGTCGAGGAGGCCTTCGAGTTCACCTTCTCGCGGCTGTTCCCCGGCGGGGAGGGCCGCCTGATCCTCACCGATCCCGGAAACTGGCTCACCACCGGAGTCGACGTCGAGGCCCGGCCGGCCGGCAAGAAGGTCAAGCGGCTGAGCCTGCTGTCGGGCGGCGAGCGCTCGCTGGTCGCCGTCGCGTTCCTGACGGCGCTGTTCCGGGCGCGCCCGAGCCCGTTCTACATCCTGGACGAGGTCGAGGCGGCGCTGGACGACACCAACCTGGGACGCCTGCTCGGCATCTACGAGGAACTGCGCGAGAACAGCCAGATGCTGGTCATCACGCACCAGAAGCGAACGATGGAGATCGCCGACGCGCTCTACGGCGTGACGATGCGCGACGAGGGGATCTCGACGGTGATCAGCCAGCGGTTGCGCGCCGACGAGGCGAGCTGAGCAGAGCAGACATCGTTATGGGTGCACCGAGATCGCGGGGGCTCGCCGGGCGGGCGTGGTCGAGACCGGGGGAGACCCTGCGGCATACTGGAGGCGGTCAGGAGGTGCCCCCATGCCGATCATGATTTTCGCGCTGCTCGCGGTGCTGGTGCTCGCCGTCGTCGTCATCGCGGTCGTCGTGATGGGGATGGAAGGCACCGGACGGGACAAGCATCCCGAAATCGCCCACGCGATGGCGCGCACGGCCAAGCACCTCAACGGCGAGGGCGAACCGCCCAAAGCGCTGCTGACCCTGTTCGACGAGATCGACGAGGTCCCCCAGGTCAACGTGCGCGAACTGCCCAACAAGCTGCGTGCCATGCGCTCGGCCCGCTCCGCAGCCTCGGCGGCCTCGGCCGACCTCCCCGAGGAGTTCGGCGGCGTCGAGGGGGCCGACGGCTCCGGGGCGCCCGCCGGGGCCGCGCCGAAGCCGGGCAAGGCCAAGAAGCGCAAGAAGGCCCGCCCGGAGACCACCCCGGGCGGTGAAGCCGGCCGCGAGTCGGCGGAGCCCGCGGACGCGGCGGTGCCCGCTCCCGCACCGGACGCGTCAGCGCCGGACGCCCCCGCTGCGGCGGACCTCGCAGCGCCCGCCCCGGCCGCCCCCGCGGCGCCCGGCGCCGGGGACGCGCCGACGGCGTCCGCCGACGAGGACGACGCGATCCGCCCCGTGCAGCGCTCCGGCAAGCGCAAGCGCAACAAGACCAAGGGCGGGCGCCCGGCCGGGTTGACGGTCGTGCCCGACCCCGCGCCCGAGCCCGAGGAGGACGCCCCGCGGCTGTCGCCCGAGGAACTGAGCCACATCATGGCCGCCGCGCTGGCCGCCCCCGCGGTGCCCGACCCGACCGAGGCCGACCCCTACGGCGTGTGGGGGGCCGACGAACTCGACCCCGAGCCGCAGGCCCAGCAGCGCGTCCACCTCGGACGCGGACGCGGCGCCTGACCCTCGCCCGGGCGCGCCCCACCGCAGTTCCCGGCGCCGCCGCCGGGCGCCTGGCCGACGCCCACGCCCCATTAGGATGGCCGGGTGCTTCCCGTTGATGTGATCCTGTGGATCGTCCTGGGCGTGGTCGTCCTCGTCTCGGGCGTGACGGTCGCCGTCGTCGTCTCCCGGCGCCGCGCCGCCGAGCTCGAACGCCGCCGCCGCGAGGAACTGCCCGCGGCCCCGTCCGCCCCCACGCCCACCGCCCCGGAGGCGCCCGCCGCGGAGGCGCCGAGCGGCACGATCGCCCCGACGCCCGCGGCGCCGACGACCGAGGAGCCCGAGCAGGCCGGGACGCGGATGGCGCGGCTGCGCCGCCGGCTGGCCGGCTCCAACAACGTCCTGGCTCAGGCCCTGCTCGGCCTCATCAGCAGCGATCGGCTCGACGCCGACACCTGGGACGACTTCGAGGCCACCCTGATCGGCTCCGACCTCGGCGTGGGCCCGACCACCGAGCTCGTCGACACCCTGCGTCGCGAACTGTCGATCGACGGCGTCGCCGACCCGACCCGCGCCCGCGAGGTGCTGCACCGCGAACTGGTCCGCATCACCGACCCGACGCTGGACCGCGCGCTGAACCTCGACGCCGCGGACGGGCTGCCCGCCGTGATCCTCGTCGTCGGCGTGAACGGAACGGGCAAGACCACCACCGTCGGCAAGCTCGCCCGGCTGCTGGTCGCCGAGGGCAGGACGGTGCTGCTGGGCGCGGCCGACACGTTCCGGGCCGCCGCCGCCGAACAGCTCCAGACCTGGGGCGACCGCGTGGGCGTGGAGACCGTCCGGGGCGCCGAAGGCGCCGACCCGGCGTCCGTGGCCTTCGAGGCCGTGGACGCGGGGGTCGAGAAGGGGGTCGACGTCGTCCTCATCGACACCGCGGGCCGGCTGCACAACAAGTCCAACCTCATGGACGAGCTGGGCAAGATCCGGCGCGTCATCTCCAAGCGCGCCCCGATCACCGAGTGCCTGCTGCTGCTGGACGCCACCACCGGCCAGAACGGCCTGATCCAGGCGCGGGTGTTCAACGAGGTCACCGACGTGACCGGCATCGTCTTGTCCAAGCTCGACGGCTCCGCCAAGGGCGGCATCGTCGTCCAGGTGCAGCGCGAACTCGGCGTCCCGGTGAAGTTCGTCGGGCTGGGGGAGGGCGCCGACGACCTGGCCCCGTTCACCGCCGACGGCTTCGTGGACGGGCTGCTCGGTGAGTGAGGCCCCCGCGGCGGTGCTGCGTCCCGCCACGGAGGCCGACGTGCCCGCCATCGTCGCGATCTACAACGCCTCGGTCGCGGTCAACACGGCCAGCTGGGACACCGAGCCCCAGACCGTCGCTGAGCGCCTGGCCTGGTTCCGCGGCCGCGTCGAGGCGGGTCAGGCCGTGCTCGTGGCGGACCTGGAGGGCCGCGTCATCGGCTGGGCGTCGTGGGGCACCTTCCGCCCCAAGGCCGGCTACCGGCTCAGCATGGAGCACACCCTCTACGTGGACGAGTCCGCGCGCGGCCACGGCGTCGGGCGCCTGCTGATGACCGGGATCATCGACACCGCCACCGCCGCCGGCGTGCACGCGCTGGTGGGCGCGGTCAGCTCCGAGAACGAGGTCTCGATCGCGCTGCACGAGCGCTTCGGCTTCGTCGAGGTCGGCCGGATGCCGCAGGTGGGCGCCAAGTTCGGCCGCTGGCTCGACCTGGTGTGGCTGCAGAAGCTCCTGGACGACCGCCCCGCGCCCTGACCGCCCGGCCGGCGGTCGGCCGCCCCGCCGTCGCGGACCGCGCGGCGTCGGCCTCGGGCGGGGGCGGGGCGACCGCAGCCGGTAGGCTGGTCCGGTACCGCGCCGCGACACAGTAAGGCTCCCATGTTCGACACGCTGCAAGACCGCCTCCAAGCCACGTTCCGCAACCTGCGCGGCAAGGCGCGGCTCACCGACGCCGACATCGACGCGACCGCGCGTGAGATCCGGCTGGCGCTGCTGGAGGCCGACGTCAACCTCGCCGTCGTCAAGGAGTTCGTCGCCGCGGTCAAGGCGCGCGCCACCGGTGCGGAACTGAACCAGGCGCTCAACCCCAGCCAGCAGATCGTCAAGATCGTCAACGAGGAACTGGTCGAGATCCTCGGCGGGCAGGCGCGTCAGCTCCGGTTCGCCAAGAACCCGCCCACCGTCATCATGCTCGCGGGCCTGCAGGGCTCCGGCAAGACCACGCTGGCGGGCAAGCTCGGCCTGTGGCTGCGCGAGCAGGGCCACACCCCCATGCTGGTGGCCGCCGACCTGCAGCGCCCCAACGCCGTCAACCAGCTCCAGGTCGTCGGCGGCCGCGCGGGCGTCCCGGTGTTCGCGCCCGAGCCCGGCAACGGCATCGGCGACCCGGTGAGCGTCGCGCGGGCGTCCATCGAGGAAGCCAGGCGCAAGTACTACGACACCGTCATCGTCGACACCGCCGGACGCCTCGGCGTGGACGCCGAGCTGATGCAGCAGGCCGCCGACATCCGCGACGCGGTCAACCCCGACGAGATCCTGTTCGTCGTCGACGCCATGATCGGCCAGGACGCCGTCAACACCGCCAACGCGTTCGCCGAGGGCGTGGGCTTCGACGGCGTCGTGCTCTCCAAGCTGGACGGCGACGCCCGCGGCGGCGCGGCCCTGTCGATCGCGAAGGTCACCGGCCGGCCGATCATGTTCGCCTCCAACGGCGAGGCGCTGCGGGACTTCGACCTGTTCCACCCCGACCGGATGGCCTCGCGCATCCTCGACATGGGCGACATCCTCACCCTGATCGAGCAGGCGGAGAAGACCTTCGACGCCGAGGAGTCCCGCAAGGCCGCCGAGAAGCTCATGGCCGGCAAGGAGTTCGGCCTGGACGACTTCCTCGGGCAGATGCAGGCCGTGCGCAAGATGGGCCCGATGAGCAAGATCCTGGGCATGATGCCCGGGATGGGCCAGATGAAGGACGCCATCGCCAACATCGACGAGCGCGAGATCGACCGCATCGAGGCGATCATCTACTCGATGACCCCGGCGGAGCGGCAGCGCCCCGACATCCTCAACGGCAGCCGGCGCGCCCGCATCGCGGCCGGCTCCGGCACCAGCGTCCAGGACGTGAACGGGCTGGTCAACCGGTTCACCGAGACCCGCAAGCTCATGCAGCAGATGGGACGCGGCGGCGGCATCCCCGGGATGCCCGGCATGGGCGGCATGCCCGGCATGGGCCGCCCGGCCAAGCAGCAGCCCAAGAAAAAGGCCAAGAAGGGCAAGGGCGTGTCCGGCAACCCGGCCCGCCGCGCCGGCACGCAGCAGGCCCCCGCGGGCACCCCGGTGCCCACGAACGAGGCCGACCTGCAGTCGGCGATGGCGGACTTCCAGCTGCCGCCCGAACTGCAGAAGATGCTGAACCAGCAGAACAAGCGCTGACCCACCCGACGCCCCGCCTCCACCGGCGGGGCGTCGTCGCGTTCCCGGCCGGTCGGCTGACGGCCGGCCGTGACTAGGGCAGGCTGGGCGCATGACGCAACCTCCCCTCGGCGCGCTGGGCGAGCCCCTGGTCGCCGTCACCCACAGCCACGGCGGCGGCACGCACACCCACCACGTGCCCGCGGGCGCCGACGCCCACGCGCTGCCCCGGCTGCACCTGACGGGGCGGCTGCTCCCCGACGCCGAACCGGTCGAGCTCTGGATCGTCGAGGGGCGGATCACCTTCGAGCCCGTCGCCGGGGCGCACACCCTGGCGACCGACGCCTGGCTGATGCCCGGCCTGGTGGACGCACACTGCCACATCGGCCTGGACCACCACGGGGCCGTCGACGAGGCCACCACCGAGCGGCAGGCGCTCGCCGACCGCGACGCCGGGACGCTGCTGGTCCGCGACGCCGGCTCCCCGGCCGACACGCGCTGGATCGACGCGCGCGAGGATCTGCCCCGCATCATCCGCGCGGGCCGCCACATCGCCCGTCCGCGGCGCTACATCCGCAACTACGCCGAGGAGGTCGAGCCCGACGACCTCGTCGCCGAGGTCCGGCGTCAGGCTCGCCGCGGCGACGGCTGGGTCAAGCTGGTGGGGGACTGGATCGACCGGGACGCGGGCGACCTGCGCCCGCTGTGGCCCGTCGACGTCGCGGCCGCTGCGATCGCCGCCGCCCACGAAGAGGGCGCCCGGGTGACGGCGCACTGCTTCGACGAGCGGTCGGTCGCCGAACTGGTCGAGGTCGGGATCGACGGGATCGAGCACGGCACCGGGCTGGGCGAGCCGACCATCGCGCTGATGGCCGCCCGCGGGGTGGCGCTCGTGCCCACCCTGATCAACATCGAGACCTTCCCCGACATCGCCGACGCCGCGGCGGAGAAGTTCCCGGTCTACGCCGCCCACATGCGCGCGCTGCACGCCCGCCGCTTCGACACGATCACCGCGGCGCTCGAGGCGGGGGTCCCGATCTACGCGGGCACCGACGCGGGCGGAGCGCTGGCGCACGGCATCCTGCCCGACGAGATCGACCTGCTCGCCCGCGTCGGCGGCCCCGAGTTCGCGCTCGGGGCGGCGTCCTGGCGGGCGCGGGACTGGTTGGGCGCCGCGCAGGTCACCGAGGGTGCCCCGGCGGACCTGCTGGTCCTGGACGCCGACCCGCGCGCCGACCTGGACGAACTGCGGCGTCCGCGGGCGATCGTGCTGCGCGGCCGGGTCGTCACGACCGGCGCCCCACCGCCGCACACGCACGGGTGAGGCCGCCGCACGCGCACGGGTGAAGCCGGACGCCTCGTCACCGGCGGGTCGAGTGCCCCGGGCTCGCGTCGCCCGGCGCCGCGCGTTTGGCCCGACGAGGGGGGCGTCTGGCACAATGGTCGATGCACTATGCGTGCAGGTGCCCTCTCACGCCCGCCCGCATGGTTCACCCGAGTGGTCCGGACGCCGTCCCACAGCCGACGAGCCGCTCACCCGTCAGCCCACACAGCGTGGGCACGTTCCTACAGGAGAACCACACACGTGGCCGTCAAGATTCGTCTCAAGCGGATGGGCAAGATCCGCAACGCGCAGTACCGCATCGTCATCATGGACTCCCGCGCCAAGCGCGATGGTCGCGCGATCGAGGAGATCGGCATCTACCAGCCGAAGTCCGAGCCGTCGGTGATCGAGATCAAGTCCGAGCGCGCTCAGTACTGGCTCGGCGTGGGCGCTCAGCCGTCCGAGACCGTCGTGAAGCTGCTGACCCTCTCGGGCGACTGGCAGAAGTTCAAGGGCACCGACGAGCCCTCGGGCATCAAGCCGCAGCCGGAGAAGGGCGACAAGCTCGCCGCCTTCAACAAGGCCCTGGCCGAGGCCGACGCGGAGCCCGCCTCCGGCGCCATCACCTCGCGCAAGAAGAAGGCCGAGGAGGCCGAGGCCCCCGAGGCCGAGGCCGGCGACGACGCGGCCGAAGAGGCCTGATCGTGCTCGCCGACGCGCTGGATCACCTCGTCCGTGGGTTGGTCACCAACCCCGACGACGTGGCCGTGTCCGACCTCGACCACCGTCGGGTCCGCACCCTCGAGGTGCGGGTCAACCCCGAGGACATCGGCAAGGTCATCGGGCGGCAGGGTCGCACCGCGAGCGCGCTGCGCACCGTGATCGGTGCGCTGGCGGGCCGCGAGCAGGTCCGCGTCGACTTCGTCGACGTCGACCGCCGTCCGCGCCGACGCTGAAGCAACAACGCCGCCGGTCCCCGGCCGTCGAGGTTCGCCCCTCGCACGGCCGGGGACCGTTTGGCGTCACCACCGACGTCTCCCGAGGAGAGCGATGACCCAGACCGAGGACGTGCTGATCGGCACGATCGGACGCGCGCACGGCCTGCGAGGCGAGGTGAGCGTCCGCGTCCGCACCGACGAGCCGGAGCTCCGGTTCGTGGCGGGCGAGCCCGTGCTGATCGGGGGTGCGCCGCGCGTCCTGGACGCCGTGCGCTGGCACTCCGGGACGCTGCTGATCCGCCTGGCGGGCGTCAGCGACCGCACCGCCGCCGAGGCGCTGGCGGGCACCGACCTGTGGGCGCGCGTGCCGGCCGACGC
Organism: Propioniciclava coleopterorum; assembly: GCF_011393335.1. Lineage (NCBI taxonomy): Bacteria > Bacillati > Actinomycetota > Actinomycetes > Propionibacteriales > Propionibacteriaceae > Propioniciclava > Propioniciclava coleopterorum. Next base: position 2,900,443 of record NZ_CP049865.1, read on the forward strand.
GCTGCCGACCGAGGACGACGCCTACTACGACCGGCAGCTCATCGGACTGCGCGTCCTGGACGCCGCGGGCGCCGAGGTCGGCGCGGTCGCCGACGTGCTGCACCTGCCCTCCCAGGACGTCCTCGCCGTCCGGACGCCGGCGGGGGAGCGGCTCGTGCCGTTCGTGACCGAGCTCGTCCCCGTGGTCGACCTGGAGCGCGGCCTGGTGCAGGTCGCCGAGGTCCCCGGGTTGCTCACCGACCTCGAGGAGGCCTAGGTGTACGCCGACATCGTCACGATCTTCCCCGACTACTTCGCCCCGCTCGACCTGTCGCTCGTCGGGAAGGCCCGCCGCGCCGGGCTGGTCGACTGGCGCGTCCACGACCTGCGGGACTGGACGCACGACCGGCACCGGACCGTGGACGACACCCCGTACGGGGGTGGCGCCGGCATGGTGATGAAGCCCGAGCCGTGGGGCGAGGCCCTCGATCAGCTCCTGGCCGAGGCGTGGTCGACGCCGACTCTGGTGATCCCCACGCCCGCGGGCGTCCCCTTCACCCAGGCGATGGCGCACGAGCTCGCCGCGGCGCCGCACCTGATGTTCGCCTGCGGCCGGTACGAGGGCATCGACGCCCGCGTGGCCGAGCACGCGGCGTCCAGGATGCCGGTGCGCGAGGTGAGCATCGGCGACTACGTCCTCAACGGGGGAGAGGTCGCGGTGCTCGCCATGATGGAGGCGATCGTCCGGTTGGTGCCCGGTGTCGTCGGCAACCCCGAGAGTCTCGTCGAGGAGTCCCACGCCGTCGGCTCCGGGCTCCTGGAGTACCCCAGCTACACCAAGCCCATGCACTGGCGCGGCCTCGACGTCCCGGCCGTGCTGCTCTCCGGCGACCACGGCCGGGTCGACGCCTGGCGCGCGGCCCGTTCCCTGGAGCGGACGGCCGCCCGCCGCCCCGACCTGCTGCCGCCCACGCAGGACTGAATTAGGTCACTTCAACAATGCGTAAATAGGCTTGCGGGACGCCTGTTCTGGACGTTTTCGTCCCTCCAACTGGGAAACGCCGTGCCGTGGCAACGAAGGCCCTGCAAGTTGTCTAGAGTGACCCTTGTGGCGACAACAACACTGACTCCTCGACAGCGAGCAGTCCGGTCGACAGTGGCGATGAAGGCCGTCATGGCCCTCACCGGCCTGGTGATGATCGGCTTCCTGCTCATGCACATGTATGGCAACTTGAAGGCGTTCCTCGGTGCCGAGGCCTTCGACCATTACGCGCACTGGCTCAAGACCGACATCCTGTACCCGCTGGTTCCGCAGGGCTCGTTCATCTGGCTCTTCCGCGCCTTCCTGCTCCTCTGCATCGTGGCGCACATGTACGCCGCCGCCGTGCTGACCGGGCGCGCGCACGCGGCCCGCAGCAGCAAGTACGTGACGACGGACCGCATCCAGCAGACCTACTCGGCGCGCACCATGCGCTGGGGCGGCGTGCTGATCGCCGGCTTCCTGGTCTTCCACCTGCTGCAGTTCACCGTCCAGGTCGTGACCCCGGGCTTCACGCCGGGCATCTCGGCCTACCAGATGGTCGTCCTGAGCTTCCAGCAGTGGTGGCTCGTGCTCGCCTACGCGATCTGGATCGTGGCCGTGTGCATGCACGTGCGCCACGGCGTCTGGAGCGCCCTGACCACGCTCGGCGCGCACACGTCGCCCGGTGCCCGTCGATTCCTGGACGGACTCGCCTGGGTCATCGCCGTGCTGTTGTTCGTCGGATTCATGATCATGCCGGTGGCCGTTCTCTTGGGGTGGATTAGCTGATGTCGACCAATACTGATTTCTTCGAGGTTGGCGCGGATATCCGCGACACGAAGGCTCCCGCCGGGCCGATCGAGCGCAAGTGGTCCACGCGCAAGTTCGAGGCCAAGCTCGTCAACCCGGCCAACCGCCGCAAGCTCTCGGTCATCGTCGTGGGCACCGGCCTGGCCGGTGGCGCCGCCGCCGCGACCCTGGGCGAGGCCGGCTACAACGTCCTGAACTACTGCTACCAGGACAGCCCCCGCCGCGCGCACTCCATCGCCGCGCAGGGTGGCATCAACGCCGCCAAGAACTACCGCAACGACAACGACTCGACGATGCGGCTGTTCTACGACACGGTCAAGGGCGGCGACTACCGCGCCCGCGAGACCAACGTCTACCGCCTGGCCGAGGTCAGCGCGAACATCATCGACCAGTGCGTCGCCCAGGGCGTCCCGTTCGCCCGCGAGTACGGAGGCCTGCTCGACAACCGGTCCTTCGGCGGCGTCCAGGTGCAGCGCACCTTCTACGCCCGCGGTCAGACCGGCCAGCAGTTGCTGATCGGCGCCTACCAGAGCCTCGAGCGTCAGGTCGCGGCCGGCACGGTGCAGATGTTCACCCGCCACGAGATGCTCGAGCTGATCATGGTGGACGGCCGCGCCCGCGGCATCGTCACCCGCAACATGGTGACCGGCGCCATCGAGGCGGTCACCGCCGACGCGGTCGTCCTCGCCACGGGCGGCTACGGCAACGTGTTCTTCCTCTCGACCAACGCGATGGGCTGCAACGTCACGGCCGCGTGGCGGGCGCACCGCAAGGGCGCCTACTTCGGGAACCCGTGCTACACGCAGATCCACCCGACGTGCATCCCGGTGCACGGCGAGACGCAGTCCAAGCTGACGCTGATGTCGGAGTCGCTGCGCAACGACGGCCGGATCTGGGTGCCCAAGAACGCCGAGGACTGCGAGAAGGATCCCCGCCTGATCGCCGAGGAGGATCGCGACTACTACCTCGAGCGGATCTACCCGGCGTTCGGCAACCTGGTCCCGCGCGACATCGCGTCGCGTCAGGCGAAGAACATGTGCGACGAGGGCCGCGGTGTCGGTCCGGCCGTCGAGGAGGTCAACCACCGCACCGGGGAGACGCAGTCCCGCCGCCGCGGCGTCTACCTGGACTTCGCCTCCGCCATCGAGCGGCTCGGCCGCGACGCGGTGGAGAAGAAGTACGGCAACCTCTTCGACATGTACGCCCAGATCACGGGCGAGAACCCGTACGAGACGCCGATGCGCATCTACCCGGCCGTGCACTACACGATGGGCGGCCTGTGGGTGGACTACGACCTGCAGAGCAACCTGACGGGTCTCTACGTCACCGGCGAGGCGAACTTCTCCGACCACGGCGCCAACCGCCTCGGCGCCTCGGCGCTGATGCAGGGCCTGGCCGACGGCTACTTCGTCCTGCCGAACACGATCAACGACTACCTCGCGGCCGCACCGTTCGAGCCGCTGGGCGAGGATCACCCGGCCGTGGTCGAGGCGATCACGTCGGTCAAGGATCGGGTCGACCGCCTCCTGTCGATCAACGGCACCCGCACGGTGGACAGCTTCCACAAGGAGCTGGGCAACATCATGTGGGAGTACTGCGGCATGGAGCGCACCGAGGAGGGCCTGCAGTTCGCCATCGGGCGGATCCGGGAGCTCCGCGAGGAGTTCTGGAGCAACGTCAAGGTGACGGGCGCCAACGAGGACTTCAACCAGACCCTGGAGCGGGCCGGCCGCGTGGCCGACTTCCTGGAGCTGGGCGAGCTGATGTGCGTCGACGCCCTCCACCGTCGCGAGTCGTGCGGCGGCCACTTCCGGGCGGAGTCGCAGACCGAGGACGGCGAGGCGCTGCGCCACGACGACGAGTTCCTCTACGTGGGGGCCTGGGAGTTCACCGGTGCGGGCAACAGGCCGATCCTGCACAAGGAACCGCTCGAGTACGAGTACATCGAGCTGAAGCAGAGGAGCTACAAGTGATCATCAACCTGCGTGTCTGGCGCCAGCCGAACGCCCAGTCGGCGGGCAAGATGGTCTCTTACCGCGTCGAGGACGTCTCCGAGGACATGTCGTTCCTGGAGATGCTGGACCTGCTGAACGAGGACCTGACCGTGAAGGGCGAGGAGCCCATCGCGTTCGACCACGACTGCCGCGAGGGCATCTGCGGCATGTGTGGCGTCGTGATCAACGGGGCGGCGCACGGCCGCTCCGCCTCCCCGGTCCCGACCACCACCTGTCAGCTGCACATGCGGTCCTTCGCCGATGGCGCGACGATCGACGTCGAGCCGTGGCGGGCGGGCGCGTTCCCGGTCATCAAGGACCTCGTGGTCGACCGGACCGCCTTCGACCGGATCATCCAGGCCGGCGGCTTCATCAGCGTCAACGCCGGGTCGGCCCCCGAGGCCCACTCGGTCCCGGCGCCGAAGGCGGAGGCGGACCGCGCGTTCGACGCGGCCACCTGCATCGGCTGCGGCGCCTGCGTGGCGGCCTGCCCCAACGGGTCGGGCATGCTGTTCACCGCCGCGAAGATCACCCACCTGGCGATGCTGCCCCAGGGTCAGCCGGAGCGGTACAGCCGCGTCCGGACGATGGTGGCGCAGCACGACGAGGAGGGCTTCGGCGGCTGCACCAACATCGGCGAGTGCTCGGCGGTCTGCCCCAAGCAGATCCCGCTCGACACGATCAGCCAGCTCAACCGCGACCTCATGAAGTCGCTGTTCAAGCGCTGAGTTCCACCACGCCACATCGCGGCGCCGTCCCCGGTCTCGGGGCGGCGCCGCTAGCGTGTGGGGGAGCGTCCGCCACCGCCTCGGCGCCGGGCTCCGGCCCGCCGAGGGTTCCCGCACGGGGCGGGCCGGACGCCGCCCTCCGCCCAGACCGGGCGCCGACCTCCAGGAGAAGCGTGAGCCCCACCACCCGAGCCGCCCACCTGTTCGACCTGACCGGCCGGACCGCCCTCGTCACCGGCTCCAGCCGCGGCATCGGCCGCGCCTTCGCGTCCGGGCTCGCTGAGGCGGGTGCCGCCGTCGTCCTGCACGGACGGGACCCGGAGGCGCTCGAGCGGGCCCGCGCGGAGCTGGCGGCGTCCGGGGCGGACGTGAGCGTGGCCTCCTTCGACGTCACCGACCCGCGGGCCGTGTTCGCCGGCGTGGACGCCCTCGTGGCCGAGCGCGGCGTCCCCGACATCCTGGTCAACAACGTCGGCGTCCAGAGGCGCGGGCCGTTCCACGAACTCCCCACCGCGGCGTGGGACGAGGTCATCGAGGCGAACCTGTCCAGCGTCTTCCACGTGAGCCGCGCCGTGACGCCGGGGATGGTCGCGCGCGGGTCGGGCAAGGTCATCAACGTGGGCTCGATCCACTCCGCGCTCGGCCGGGAGACGATCGTGCCCTACGCGGCGTCCAAGGGTGGGATCGAGATGCTCACCAAGGGGATGGCGGCCGACCTGGCGCGGCACAACATCCAGGTCAACACGCTCTCGCCCGGGTTCATCGTCACGGACCTGAACGCGGACCTGCGGGCGTCCGGGGACTTCGGTCCCTGGGTCGAGCGCCGCACGCCCGCGGGACGCTGGGGGCAGGTGGAGGACCTCATCGGGACGCTGATCTTCCTGGCCGGCGACGCCAGCGCCTTCGTGTCCGGGCAGAACATCTTCGTCGACGGGGGCGTCACCTCCGTTGTCTGAGCCGCCCGGGGAGGTCATGATTACCCCCGGCCGCGCCGGTTGTGGCAGACTTGTGCAGGTTGTGCACGCGCTCCTGCCACAGGGGGTCGGCGGTGCACGGCCCCACGAAGAAGCTTCACGAGGTGACCTGTGGCACCGGCGAGGACGAGAACATGAACCAGCACGTGGCGGACATCACCGCCTCCCAGCTCCGCGACGACCTGCCCGACTTCCGCGCCGGCGACTCGGTCAAGGTGCACGTGAAGGTGGTCGAGGGCACCCGCTCGCGTATCCAGATCTTCGCCGGCGTCGTGATCAGCCGCACCGGCCGCGGCATCGGTGAGACCTTCACCGTCCGCAAGGTCTCCTTCGGCACCGGTGTCGAGCGCACCTTCCCGCTGAACTCCCCGATCATCGACAAGATCGAGGTCGATCGTCGCGGTGACGTGCGTCGCGCCAAGCTGTACTACCTGCGCGGGCTGCACGGCAAGGCCGCCAAGATCAAGGAGAAGCGCGACAACTGAGCGCGCGAGGAGACGACCGCGTGGACGAGGAACGGGGTGGCGGCCTGCGTGGCTTCCTGAAGGAGGCCGCCATCGTGGTGATCGGTGCGCTGATCGCCTCGACGCTGCTTCGCCTCTTCCTGGTTCAGGTCTACTCCATCCCGTCGGGCTCCATGGAGTCCACGCTCAACATCGACGACCGCGTCGCCGTGCAGAAGGTCATGCCCTTCAAGCGCGGCGACGTCGTCGTCTTCCGCGACGATCAGGAGTGGTTGGGCAACCCCGACCGGTTCGCGCAGGCCCCCTGGCTGGACGCCCTGGTGTTCGTGGGCCTCATGCCCGACGCCTCCTCCAATCACCTGGTCAAGCGGGTCATCGGCACCGCCGGCGACCACGTCGTGTGCTGCGACACCGACGGCCGCATCACCGTGAACGGGGAGGCGCTGGATGAGACCGGCTACCTGTTCACCGACGGCCAGGGCGTCCAGAACGCCCCGTCGCTCGACGCGTTCGACGTCGTCGTCCCCGCGGGTCGCCTGTGGGTGATGGGCGACCATCGCGAGGCGTCCGCCGACTCCCGCTGCCACATGCGCGAGAGCCACCTCGGGGTGCCCGGTCTGGGCGCGTTCCCGGCGGTCGACTCGGTCGTCGGCGCGGCCGGGTTCACGGTGTTCCCCTTCGACCGCTGGCGCACGTTCGCCGCCCCGGTCGTCTTCGAGTCCCTGCCCGCCCCGGCGGCACCGGCCCCCGAGAAGCCGGTGATCACCGGGGAACTGCCTGCCTGCAGCAACCGATGAGCTTCGTCGTTCGTCGGGACGCCGGGATCTACGGCTACGAGCGCGCCCTCAAGCGGGCCGGCTTCGCGGGCGTCGCCGGCGTCGACGAGGCCGGTCGGGGCGCCTGCGCGGGACCGCTCGTCGCGGCGTCGGTGATCCTGCCCGCCCGCGCCATCGAGGGGCTGGCGGACTCCAAGAAGCTGACCGCCCTGCGGCGGGAGCGGCTGTTCCCGCTCATCCAGGCCAGGGCGGTCGCCTGGTCGGTCGTCCGCATCGAGCCCGACGAGTGCGACGCGCTGGGCATGCACGTGGCCAACCTCGAGGCGCTGCGCCGGGCCGTGGCGCGGCTCGAGGTGCGTCCCGACTTCGTCCTGACCGACGGATTCCCCGTCGACGGCCTGGGGTCGCCCTCGCTGGCGATGTGGAAGGGGGACGCGGTCGCGGCGTCCGTCGCCGCGGCGTCCATCCTGGCCAAGGTGACCCGGGACCGGATCATGACGGAGTACGCCTCCGACTACCCCAGCTACCAGTTCGACGTGCACAAGGGTTACTGCACGCCGCTGCACCAGTCGGAACTGGACGCGCAGGGGCCCTGCGCGATCCACCGGATGAAGTGGGACAACGTCGCGCGAACCACTAAGCTGAAGCGGTCATGAGCACCGACGATCTTGAGCAGTACGAGTCCGAGCTGGAACTCCAGCTGTACCGCGAGTACAAGGACGTCGTCGGCATCTTCACCTATGCGGTCGAGACCGAGCGCCGGTTCTACCTGTGCAACGCGGTCGACCTCAAGGTGCGCACCGAGGGCGGTGACGTCTACTACGAGGTCTCGATGGGCGACGCGTGGGTGTGGGACATGTACCGCCCGGCGCGCTTCGTGAAGTCGGCCAAGGTGCTGACGTTCCGCGACGTCTCCATCGAGGAGATCACGCACTCCGACCTCCAGGTCCCCGACAGCCTCTGACGCCCCAGGCGGCTTCGGCGTCACCGTCCACAGGATCGGTGTCGTCCGTCTTCTTCATCCCCAGGCGGCGTCCGCGCGACGCGCCCGGCCGTGTCGTGCCCAACCTCTCGGCATGGACGAGCGGCGTGGGGTCGGTGATCGGGGCGAGGAACTCGCGGTGCGCTATCTGGCGCGGTTCGGGTGGACCGTGCTGGAGCGGAACTGGCGGTGTCGCTACGGCGAACTGGACCTGATCTGCCGCGAGCCCGACGGCACGGTGGTGATCTGCGAGGTCAAGACCCGCAGGGGGCGTGGTTACGGCGGCCCGCTGGAGGCCATCACGTACACGAAGGCGCGGCGGCTGCGGCGGCTGACGGCCGCCTGGGCGCGCCAGCATCCGGCACCCGTGCCGGCGTTGCGGATCGACGCCATCGGCGTGCTCTGGCATCCCGACGGCACGGCCAGCATCGCGCACGAGCGCGGGATCGCCCGATGAAGCTGGGCCGGGCCCGCTCCGTCGGGCTGGTCGGCATGGAGGCCAGCGTCGTGGAGGTGGAGGCGGTCGTGGGCGGCGGTCTGCCGCGGACGGTGATCGTCGGCCTGCCGGACGCCGCGCTGCACGAGGCCCGTGACCGCTGCCGGGCGGCGTTGGGCCAGGCGGGATTCGGCTGGCCCGACCACCTGGTCACCATCAACCTGAGCCCGGCCTCGCTGCCCAAGGCGGGTACCCACTACGACCTCGCGATCGCCGGCGCGGTGCTGGAGGCCGCCGGCGTGGTGCCGGCCGACCGGCTCGGGGGCTGCATCCTGTTGGGCGAGCTGGGGCTGGACGCCGCGGTGCGCCCCGTGCGGGGCGTGCTGCCGTCGGTGCTGGCCGCCCGCGAGGCGGGCTTCGACCGCGTGGTCGTGCCGGCCGGGCAACTGCCCGAGGCCGGACTGGTGGAGGGGATCGCCGTGGTGGGCGTCGCCGGACTGGCCGAGCTGGTGAGCTGGCTGCGGGGGCAGGACGTCGTTCCGGCGGCGACCGAGGCGCCGGCGGTCGATCCGCCCGACGAGCGGCGGCTCGATCTCGCCGACGTCGCGGGCCAACTCGAGGCGCGGTGGGCCCTGGAGGTCGCCGCCGCGGGGCGGCACCACCTGTTCCTCACGGGGCCGCCCGGCGTCGGCAAGACGCTGCTGGCGGAGCGGCTCCCCGGCATCCTGCCTGAGTTGTCCACCACGGAGGCTCTCGAGGTCGCCGCGATCCGTTCCGTCGCCGGGCTGAGCGTCGGCGGGCGGCTGAGCCGGCGGGCGCCGTACTCCGCCCCGCACCACAGCGCGTCGATCGCGGCGATGGTCGGCGGCGGGGCGCGGATCGCCCAGCCGGGGGCGATCTCGCTGGCGCACCGCGGGGTGCTGTTCCTGGACGAGGCGCCCGAGTTCAGCCCGCGGGCCCTCGACGCGCTGCGGACCCCGCTGGAGTCGGGCCGGGTGGAGCTCGCGCGGGCGCTGGCCCAGACGAGCTACCCGGCGCGGTTCCAGCTGGTCCTGGCGGCGAACCCGTGCCCGTGCGGCCGGGCGGGGGTGCGAGGCAGTTCGTGTGAGTGCACCCCGATGGCGGTGCGCCGGTACGCGGGCCGGCTGTCCGGGCCCATCCTGGACCGCATCGACATCGTGCAGCCGCTCCGCCCGATGACCCGGTCCTACCTGCGTGCGGCCGGGGCGACCGGCGAGTCGAGCGACGCCGTGGCCGAGCGGGTCGCCGCGGCCCGCGCCCGGCAGGCTCGTCGGCTGGAGGGGCTCGGCGCGCGCTGCAACGCGGAGGTGCCCGGCTCGGCGCTGCGGACCCGACTGCCGCGTCCCGACGGGGTCGATCTGCTGGAGTCGAGCATGGCGCGCGGGCTGCTCAGCCTGCGCGGCCTCGACAAGGTGCTGCGGCTGGCGTGGACGGTGGCCGATCTGGCCGGCTCCGACCGGCCGAGCGTCGAGCACGTCCGCACGGCCATCGCGCTGCGCCGCGGCGAGGACGCCGGGGCGGTGGCATCGTGAGCGGGGACGACCGCGCGGCCCGGTTGGCGCTCAGCTGCGTCGTCGAGCCCGGCGACCTGCGGCTCGCGTCGCTGCTGGCGCGGTTCGAGCCGGCGGAACTCTGGGCCTCCCTGCGGGGGCGGGGCCGGACGGGCCGTGGCGGAGCCGGGCGCGACTGCTGGATCTCGCCGCGGTCGAGCGGCGGGGGCGGGCGTGTGGGGCGGTGTTCGTGGTCCCCGGCGACCCGGAGTGGCCGGCGCGTCTCGAGGGCCTGGCGACGGTGTCGGTGCAGCAGTGGGGCGGGGCGCCGCTGGGACTGTGGGTGCGGGGTCGCGTCCCGCTCGCGGAGGCCGCGGGCGGTTCGGTCGCGATCGTCGGGGCGCGGGCCGCGAGCGCGTACGGGGAGCGGGTGGCGACCGAGTTGGCGGCCGATCTCGCCGCCGCGCGGCTGGCCGTCGTCTCGGGGCCGCCTACGGCATCGACGCGGGCGCGCACCGGGGGTCGCTCGCCGCGGGTGGCGTCGGGGTCGCGGTGGTCGCAGGCGGGCTCGACGAGGCCTACCCGCGGGCGCACGCCGGGCTGCTGGACCAGCTCGCGGAGTCGGGCGCCGTCGTGTCGGAGGTGCCGCCGGGGGAACACCCCACGCGCCGCAGGTTCCTCGTTCGCAACCGGCTGATCGCGGCCCTGTCGGGCGGCACGGTGATCGTCGAGGCCTCCCTGCGCAGCGGTGCGCGCAATACGGTCAGCTGGGCGACGGCTCTCGGACGCCCCGTCATGGCCGTGCCCGGCCCGGTGAGCAGCGCCACCTCGGTCACGCCGCACCGGCTGGTCCGCGACGGCGAGGCCGTCCTGGTGACGTGCGCCGACGACGTCCTGGAGCTCGTGCGGCCGGTGGGAGAGCCCGTGCCGCCCAGGCAGCGGCGGGCGCGGCTGCTCGACGGCCTGGATCCCGGGCGGGCGGCGGTCTTCGAGGCGCTTCCGGGGCGCGGTGGCCGCGACGCCGGCGAGATCGCCCTGCGCGCGGACGTCCCGCTGCCCGCCGCGCTGGCGGCCCTGGCGGGGCTCGCCGACGCCGGGCTGGCCCGGGCGCGGCCCGACGGTACCTGGGGGCTCGGCCAGGTGGGGGATCGCCCGCTGCCCGAGCCGGGGTCCGCGGAGGCGGCGCCCGAGGGGTCCCTGCCATGAGCGCACGTTCGGCGGGTGCCCTTCTTGCAGTGGCGAACGGCGGCCGAAGGGCTTCCCTCGCCCTGGGAACGGCGGACGGAGGGTTTCGTCGCCATGGGGGAAGGACAGGCGGAGGGCAGCCCCGCAGGGGCCAGCGGAGACGGATGGCCCCCGCACGAGGTAGCGGAGACGGATGGTGCCCGCACGAGGCAGCGGCGAGCGAAGGGGCCCCGCAGGGGGCAGCGGCGAGCGAAGGGGGCCCCGCAGGGACCAGCGGAGAAGAAGGGTGCCGTGGCTGGGGTCAGCGGAGAAGGCGGGTGGCGGACAGCGGTCAGCGCAGCAGGAGAGCGAGGGAGGCAATGGCGGAGGCGGCGATCGTGACCAGTTCGAACTGCCGCTGGGTGACGCGGCCGATGATCCAGATGCCGAACATGGCCCCGACCAGGACGGCTGGGATCAGCGCCACGACCAGCAGGAGGTTGGTCGGGCTGTACAGGCCCAGCGCCGTGGTGAAGGGCGTCTTGGAGAGGTTCACCAGGAAGAAGAACCAGGCGTTCGTCCCGATGAATCGGGCCTTGTCCACGCGCGCGGCCAGGAAGTAGAGCGCCATGACGGGGCCGGCCGCGTTCGCGGTCATGGTGGCGAACCCGGCGGCGATACCCGTCGCCACGGCCCGCACCCAGTGCGGGGGCGGGGTCGGCGTGGCCGCGGGTGCCTCGCTGCTGGAGGTTCCGGTCGAGGCGGTTCCGGACGCGTTGATCCCGGCCGGAGTGGCGCCCGGCGAGGTGCTTCCGGACGAGGGGGTCTCGGGCGGTGTGGTTCCGGGCGCGGAGACGTCCTGCGGGGACGCCGGTGACATGTCCGCCTTGGCCGCCCCAGACCCGGGCGCCGCGGCGGTGCCGCGCGCGGGGCCGGTGCGGCGCGGCCGGCGCTGCCACAGCTGCAGCAGCACCATCACCAGCAGGAGCCCGCCGATGGTGCGGCGCATGGTGACGTCGTCGACGACGTTCATGAACAGCGCGCCCAGGGCGAGCCCCGGCAGCACGCTGGGGATGAGGCGGATCAGCAGGGACCACGAGACGGTGCGGTAGCGGCTGACGGCGATGACGTCGCCGACCAGCAGGAGCAGCAGCACGGTGGCCGTGGACTCCTTGGCCGGCATCGCGAGCGCGAACACCGCCACCGCGATCGCGGCGATCCCCCGAAGGACGTCTTGGAGAACCCGATCACCAACGAGGCGATCGCCATGGCCACGAGCAGCGGGAGTCCGTAGGCGGCGATCAGGTCGGGCACCCGCCCGAATGTACCGGGGTCGCCACCGAGGTCCGAGCGGTTGCCGCCTGCTGACCGTCCGCAGCGCCCCGGCAGGACACCCGTTCCGGCGTCGCCGGCCGCGCGCCGATGCGGCCCTGGGCCGGGCGTGGGGCCTGCGGGCCGGTCGGGTCCGTGACAAGCTGGGTGGGGCATGTGACCGACCCGAAGGAGCGTTGAGATGGCCGAGCCCCGGACCGTTGAGCAGGAAGTCGCCGACATGAACACGGCGCTCCCTCCCCAGAAACTCGAGGCGCTTCTGGTCGAGGACGTCGCCCAGCTGGTGCTCGCGCCGCCCGCCAAGGCGTCGGTGTTCCTCACCGTCACCGTGAACCCCGGCAAGGAGAGCGAGGCCGTCGAGGCGCTCGGCGACGTGCCCGGCCTCAAGCGCGGCGTCGGATTCCGGGTGCCGGAGAACGACCTGAGCTGCGTGGTCGGCATCGGGTCGGACGCCTGGGACCGGATGTACACCGGGGCGCGCCCCGACCAGTTGCACCCGTTCCCGGTCATCGGGTCGGGGTCGCGCGTCGCCGTCGCGACGCCCGGCGACCTGCTGTTCCACATCCGCGCGACCCGCTTCGACATGTGCTTCTCGCTCGCCCAGCACCTGCTCGAGCGCTTCGGGGACGCCGTGACGCCCGTCGACGAGACCCACGGCTTCCGCTCCTGGGACGAGCGGGACCTGCTCGGGTTCGTCGACGGCACCGAGAACCCCGAACGGTTCGAGGCGGTGGCCTCGGCGTTCATCCCGCAGGGCCCCTGGCGGGGCGGCAGCTACGTGGTGACGCAGAAGTACCTCCACGACCTGGACAAGTGGAACGCGACGTCGGTCGAGGAGCAGGAGAACGTCATCGGGCGGTCCAAGCTCAGCGACATCGAGCAGCCCGACGGCGTCCAGCGCTCCAACTCCCACGTCGGCGCGAACCAGCTGTTCGCCGAGGACGGCAGCCAGTTGCAGATCGTGCGGGACAACCTGCCGTTCGGCAACGCCTCCGCCAAGGAGTTCGGCACCTACTTCATCGGGTATGCCAACGACCCGCGCGTCACCGAGCACATGCTCGAGCAGATGTTCATCGGCAAGCCCGAGGGCAACTATGACCTCATCCTCGACTTCTCCACGGCCGTCACGGGCAACCTGTACTTCGTGCCGCCGGCGGACTTCCTGGAGAACCCCGAGGAGTTCACGACTCCGGCGTCGTGACCGAGGCGGGCCGGGCCCGATTCGGGCAACCCCTCCGCCCGGAGGGGGGCCCGATGTTAGTTTGGCGGTGAAACATTTCACGGGCGCGCTGACGAGGGACGACGGCGCGGTGAGGAGAGTCATGACCGACCAGATCGAACGCGTCGACGTGCTGGTGTCCAGCCCGACGCGCAACTACGTGACGCTCCGGATCACGACGGCCGACGGGATCGTCGGGCTCGGCGACGCCACCGTGAACGGACGCGAGCTCTCCGTGGCGTCCTACCTGCGCGACCATGTGGCGCCCCTGCTGATCGGCACCGACCCGAGCCGCATCGAGGACACCTGGCAGTTCCTGTACCGCGGCGCGTACTGGCGCCGGGGCCCGATCACGATGGCCGCCATCGGCGCGGTGGACATGGCGCTGTGGGACATCCTGGGCAAGCGCGCCGGCCTGCCGGTCTACCAGTTGCTCGGGGGCCGCGTCCGCGACGCGGTGCCGTACTACAGCCACGCCTTCGGCTGGGATATCCCCGCGCTGCTGGAGTCCGTGGCGGAGCACCGCGAGCTGGGGGAGACCTACATCCGGGTCCAGTCCGGCGTGCCCGGCCTCGACAAGGTCTACGGCGTGTCCAAGAACCCCAACTACGAGCCGGCGGGCCGCGGCGCCCGACCGAGCGAGGAGCAGTTCGAGCCCGGCGTCTACATGCGGCACCTGCCCAAGGTGCTCGGCGCCGTCCGCGAGCAGGTCGGTCCCGACGTGCACCTGCTGCACGACGCGCACCACCGGCTCACCCCGACCCAGGCGGCCCGCCTGGCCAAGTCGGTGGAGGAGTTCGACCTGTTCTGGCTCGAGGACGTCACCCCCGCCGAGGACCAGGAGGCGCTCCGCATGGTCCGCAACGCCTCGGTGACGCCGCTCGCCATCGGCGAGGTGTTCAACACCATCTGGGACTGCCAGCACCTGATCGAGAACCGGCTCATCGACTACATCCGCACCGCGGTCGTCCACGCCGGCGGCATCAGCCACTCGCGCAAGATCTACGCCCTCGCGGAGGTGCACGGCGTCAAGGCGGGCCCGCACGGCCCCTCCGACATCTCGCCGATCGCGATGGCGGCGTCGATCCACATGGCCGCCTCCACCCACAACTGGGGGGTCCAGGAGTACATGGGCTACCCCGACCTGGTCCACGAGGCGTTCCCGCACGCCTGGTCGGCCGCCGACGGAACGCTGCAACCGGGGGACGCTCCGGGCCTCGGCGTGGAGCTGAATGAGGATATCCTCACCTCGGAGTCCTACAAGACCGCTTATCTCCCTGTCGCACGCCGCATGGACGGCTCTGTTCTGGATTGGTGACCCCTGTCATGACGCAGCAACTCAACCGCACGAGTGTGAACCCCGAGTCGATCCTGGGCGCCTCCGCGCCCGATCGCACCGGCATCATCCACTTCGGGCTGGGCAACTTCCACCGCGCCCACGCGGCCGTCAACACGGCGCTCGCGATGGCGGCCGAGCCCGGCGACTGGGGCATCGTCGGCATCGCGAACCGCTCCCGCAAGGTCACCTCCGCGCTCGAGGCCCAGGACGGCCTCTACAGCGTCGTGACCCTCGACCCGGCCGAGGAGCGGGTGGACGTCCTCGACGTGCACCGCCGCTTCCTGGTCGCCGCCGAGGACGGCCCCGCCATCATCGAGGCGATCGCCGACCCGGCGCACCGCATCATCACCCTCACGATCTCCGAGACCGGCTACCACATCGACGGGCGCACCGGGAAGCTGGACGTCGCCAGCTCCGACATCGCCGCCGACCTGGCCGACCCCGAGCACCCGAGGACGCCGCTGGGCCAGATCGTCGCCGGGCTGCGCGCCCGGTTCGCGGCCAACGGCGAGCCCATGGCCGTGCTGTCGTGCGACAACCTGCTGTCGGCCGGCAACACGACGCGCGCCGCCGTGACGCAGTTCGCGCAGGCCGCGGGCGCCGACGCCGACTTCCTCGCGTGGATGGGCGAGAACGTCTCGTTCCCGAACGCGATGGTTGACCGCATCGTCCCGGCACCCACCGACGGGACCCGCGCCGAGGTCGAGGAGGCGCTCGGGCTGCAGGACGACGCCCCGGTCCCGGCCGAGCTGTTCAGCATGTGGGTGATCGAGGACAAGTTCGCCGGCGGGCGTCCGAAGTGGGAGGCCGCGGGCGCGATCTTCTCCGACGAGGTCGAGAAGTACGAGCTGGTCAAGCTGCGCCTGCTCAACGGCGGCCACTCGCTGATCGCCTACCTCGGCGGCCTGGACCGGCAGGAGACCATCCCCGACTCCCGCGCCCAGGACTTCATCGCGGACGCCACCCGCCAGGCCCTCGAGGTCGACTACCTGCCGAGCATCGACCTGCCGCGCGACTTCGTGCCGGCCGAGTACATCGACAGCCTGTTCCGCCGCTGGAGCAACACGGTGCTGGGCGACAAGACCGCCCGCGTCGGCTCGGACGGCTCCACCAAGCTGCTGCAGCGGGTCCCGATCCCCGCGCTGACCGCGCTCGCCAAGGGCGTCATGCCCGAGCAGCTGGCGCTCACCGTCAGCGCCTGGATCTGCTGCTGCGTCCCGCCCAAGGGCTTCGAGCCCGGCCCGATCGCCGACGCGATGATCGAGCCCAAGGCCGAGCAGCTCAAGGCCGCGACCGCGGACGCGGGCACGGTGCGCGAGCACGTCGAGGCCATCCTGGACGCGGGCGTATTCCCCGACGAGCTGGTCGCGAATCAGGCGTTCCGCGACCGGGTGGTCGAGTACGCCGAGGGCATCGTCACCGACGGCGTCCGCCCGACGGCCGCCACCGCCCTGCAGCGCGGCGCGCAGGCCTGAGCAGCGCGAACGGCCCGCCCCTCAACCGAGGGGCGGGCCGTTCGCCGTTCCAGCAGAAGACCTACGCGCTTGAAGTTCCCGGGTGCATCCCCGCGAACGGGTCCGGCAGGTTCACGTAGACGGTCTCGAGATACTCCTCGATGCCTTCTTCGGCGCCCTCGCGGCCGAGCCCGGAGTGCTTCACCCCGCCGAACGGCGCGGCGGCGTTGGAGAGCAGACCGGAATTGATCGCCACCATTCCCGCCTCGATGGTTTCGCCCATCCGCAGCGCGCGGCGCAGATCCTCGGTGAACACGTACGCGGCCAATCCCACCTCGACCGAGTTGGCCAGGCGCACCGCCTCAGCCTCGTCGGCGAACCGGGTCACCGGGGCGACGGGTCCGAAGATCTCCTCCTGCTGGATGGCGGCGTCCGCGGGGACGCCGGCCAGCACGGTCGGCGGGTAGAAGAAGCCCGGATCGGCCGGGACGACCCCGCCGGTGAGCAGTTCGGCGCCCTGCTCGACGGCGCCGGAGACGAGGCCGGCGACGCCGTCGCGCGCCTCCTCGGTGATCATCGGCCCCACGTCGGTCCCGGGCTGCAGCCCGTCGCCCACCGACAACCCGGCGAACCGCTCGGCGAGGCGCCGGGCGAACTCGTCGGCCACGTCGGCGTGGACCAGGAAGCGGTTGGCGGCGGTGCACGCCTCACCCATGTTGCGCAGCTTGGCGAGGTAGGCCCCCTCGACGGCCGCGTCGAGGTCGGCGTCCTCGAACACCAGGAAGGGCGCGTTGCCGCCCAGTTCCATCGACGTGCGCAGCACGTTGTCCGCGGCCTGCTTCAGGAGCGCGACCCCCACCCGCGTCGAGCCGGTGAAGGACAGCTTCCGCAGCCGCGGGTCGGCGATCAGCGCGTCGGTGACGTCGTGGCGCGTGGACGCGATGACGTTGACCACACCCGCCGGGACGCCGGCGTCGGCGAGGATCTGGGCGAACGCCAGGCTCGTCAGGGGCGTCAGGTGCGCGGGGCGCAGCACCACGGTGCAGCCCGCGGCGAGCGCCGGGGCGATCTTGCGCGTGGCCATCGCCAGCGGGAAGTTCCAGGGGGTGATGAGCAGGCACGGCCCCACCGGGCGCTTGACCACCAGGTGCCGGGCGTTCCCCTCGGGCGCGGCTCGGTAGCGCCCCGCCACGTGGGCGGCGATCTCGGAGAACCACCGCAGGAACTCGGCGCCGTAGGTGACTTCGCCCCGCGCCTGCTCGAGCGGCTTGCCCATTTCCAGCGTCATGAGCCGGGCCAATTCGTCCGCGCGTTCCACGGTCAATTCAAAAGCGCGCCGGAGGATTTCCGCGCGCTCGCGCGACGGCGTCCTCGCCCACGATTCCTGCGCTTTCACGGCGGCGTCCAGCGCCGCTTTCCCGTCGTCGGGGGAAGCGTCGGCCACGCGGGCCAGGGGCGTTCCGGTCGCGGGATTCACGACCTCGAAGGTGCCGCGGCCGCCGGCGCGCCAGGCGCCATCGATGAACAGGTCGGTCGGTGTGTTCGGGACTGCATTGTCGCTCATGGCGCCGAACATACGCCCTCCGGCGGATCCGACACGCGCGGGTCCGTGGGCGGTGGAGCGCCCGGTGCTCGGAGGTTGCGCTCCGCGGTGGGTCCCCGCCGCTCCCACCGCGCTCGGTCATGGGAATGGCCGGCGCACGTGCTTTCCTTCCGACCGCGGCTGTTCCCGCCACAGACGGCGTAAGCATCGCTTTCGACCCACCAGCGAGCCGGCAGGGCAGGGCACACCCAACTCGGCAGTGCCACGCGGTGCGCGGCATGACCGACCATCGGATCGGCGGAAGCGTGCCCGTCAGCGACGGTTCTCGAGGCGTCGCCGGAGCCGGCGGTCGGCGCGCTGAAGCAAGAGGTCTCTTGCAGTTGAGTCGTCCTCCACTTAGTCTTACTGCAACCAAACATTTGCAGATAAGGAGTGATCCCATGGACGACGCGGCAAGGGCGGACTTCGAAACCGGGAAGATCACCCGGACTGTGCGGGTAGCCGCCTCCCAGCGGGCGACCTGGGCGGCGTTGACCGATCCCGCTGCGATCGAGCAGTGGTGGGGGCACCCTGCGGTGTTCCCCGACGGTGTGCGGGAGGGTGCCGAAGGCACCTTCGAGTGGGTGGGGCATGGGCTGATGCCGATGCGCGTGGAGCGCTTCGACGAGCCGCATCACTTCGATCTGCTCTGGGGTGGCCTGGGCGCCGACACCCCCGGTGAGGACGCGTCGCTGGTCCAGTTCACCCTGGAACCCGAGGGTCCGGACCACACCTTGGTCACCGTTGTGGAATCTGGCTTCGACCGTCTGGAGACGGCTGCCCGGCGTGCCGCGATGGAGCAGAACGTCGAGGGTTGGACCGAGGTTCTCGACAGTTTCGTCGCCCACGTGGAGGGGCGGTGATCGCCGACTCACCGGTTGTGCTGTGCGGCGCCCTGGCCGACGAAACCAGATGGCGCATCCTCTGTCTGGTCGGTCAGCGCGCAGCATCGGCGTCCGAACTGGCTGAGGATCTGCCCGTCAGCAGGCAGGCGATCGCCCACCATCTGGACATCCTGGCCCGGGCAGGGCTGGTCCAGGCGCACCGGCAGGGACGACAGCTGCGCTATCAGGCTCTGGGGGCTCCGCTCTCCCGCCTGGCCCGTGACCTGGATGCCATCGGCCGGGGTTGGGAACGGCGGCTGGATCGGTTGCGGATCGTGGTCGAGGCGGAACAAGCGCCGGGAAGCGCGGCTGGACGAAGCGAGCGCTGAAGCGCCCACCTCGCCAGGATTCGCGTCCCGCGATCAACTCCTGCGTGCCGGGTCGTCAGGTGGCAGCCCACCCTGACGCCTCGATCACCGCAGCCCGGCGACCAGGTCGACGATCTGCACCAGTTGGTCGGCGCGCGCGTCGGCGTCCAGGGTGGCGGGCCGCAGGCCGAACTTCAGCCCCACGATCGGGACGTCCCCTGCGGCCTGCAGGGCGGCCGCGATCTGCTCGGCGCCCAGCAGAGTCCCCGCGGGGAGAACGGCAGCCCGGCCGGCGGCAGGTGCAGGTCGATCCACGGGGCGCCGAAGCTGGACTCCTCGCCGGAGGCCCCCGAGAAGAACAGCGCGCCGAGCAGGCCGGCGTCGGCGGCGGCGCGGATGTGCGCCAGCGGCAGGTCGGCGTCGCGGCCCTCGAGCGCGCTGCGGCCCCAGTTGATCCCCACGCGCCAGCGCGGGTCCTCGGCGGCCAGTTCGCCGACCAGCGCGAGTTCGGTGTCGAAGGGGAGGAACGCCTTTTCGCCGACGTGGTCGTCGGTGGTGGCGTCGCCGTGCTCGAGCAGGAACACCATCCCCTCGGGCCAGTCCCAGCCGCCGATGGTCCGCATGGACGCGGCCATGGCGTCGGCGTCGGCGCGGTGGCTGGGCCCCGAGTGCAGTTCGACCGCCTGCACGTGGTGGCCCTGCTCGCGCAGCGCGAGCACGTCGCGGCGCAGGTCGTCGGCGAACGCCAGGGCGGCCGCGCGGCCGTCCTCGTCGGGGGAGGCCAGCCCGAAGGCCGGGTCGACCGCGATGCGCTGCATCGTGCCGGGGATCGCCGTGATCACGTGGGACCAGCCCTGCTTCCACCCGGGGCGCGCCTCGACGCGACCGACCTGGGGCACCTCCAGCCCGGCCACGGCCGGGTGGGCGGCCAGCGCCGCCAGGATGGTGGATTCGCCGGAGTCCTCGCCGGGGGAGTGGGCGGCGTACGCGCCCACGATCAGTCCGTTCGCCATGGGGACCATGGTGGCAGGCCGCCCGCGTCGGCGCGCCGGGTTTCCACGCCGCGCCACCCGGTCGGCGCCGCGGCCTAGGCTCGGCCCCATGACGCGTTATGTGATCGTCGGGGCGGGCGCCATCGGCGGGATGATCGGGGGCCGGCTCGCCGAGGCCGGCATCGCGACCGCCTGGGTGGCCCGCGGGGAACACGGCCGGGCGCTCGCCGACCGCGGCGTCACGCTGCTGACCCCCGAGGGCGCCGTCCACGCCGAGGCGCCGGTCTGGCTCGACCCCGGGCAGGCCGACCTGCGGGCCGACGACGTCCTGATCGTCGCCACCAAGACCCAGGACCTGGCCGAGACGCTGCCGGTGTGGGCCGACCTCCCCGTGACCCTGCCCGACGGGAGCAGCGCGCCGGCGGGCGAGGTGCTGCCGGTGTTCCTGGCGACCAACGGCGTCGCCGCCGAGGGGCTGGCGGCGCGGTGGTTCGCGCGCGTGTTCGGCGTCTGCGTGTGGTGCCCGGCGGTCAACCTGGAACCGGGCGTGATCGTGGTGCGGATGGCGGGGACGTCGGCGGTCCTGCACGCGTCCCGGGTGCCCGCCGCCCTGGCCACGGACGCCGACCGCGACCTGCTGGCGGCGCTGCGCGCCGACTTCGCCGCGGCGCACATCGACGTCCCGCTCCCGGCCGACGTGATGCCCTGGAAGCACGGCAAGCTCATCAGCAACCTGGCCAACGTCGTGCAGGCGGTACTCGGCCCCGGCGTGGACGCCGCGGACGTCATCGAGGCCGCCGCGGCCGAGGGTCGGGCAGTGATGGCCGCCGCCGGCGTGGACGTGGTGGAGGAGTCGGTCGAGGAGGCGGTGCGGGCCGCCGGGCCGCGCGTCGCGCCGGTCCCCGGCGCGGAGGGCGCCCTGGGCGGCTCGACGTGGCAGTCGCTGGTGAAGGGCCGCCCGAGCCTGGAGAGCGACTTCCTCAACGGCGAGATCGTGGCGCTGGCGCACGGCGCCGGGACGGCCGCCCCGGTGAACGCCGCGCTGGCCCGCGTCGGGCGGCGCGCAGCCCGGTCGGGGCTGCGGCCCGGCGACCTGACCCCCGACGACCTGCGCGCCGAGGTGGCGCGCGGCTGAGGTCGCGGTCGCGTCAGATCGGGCGCCAGGACAGCGCCCGCACCGGGTTGGCGTGGAAGAACGACTCCACGTGCCCGCCGAGCCCCCGCTCGCGCAGCAGGTCGACGTAGCCGGTGGCGAGCCACGCCAGGCCGGGCGTGCCGCCGTGCGCGGTCCACAGCGACCGGCGCGCGCCGTCGGTGCCGAGCACGATCTGGTCGCCGAACCCGCCCTCGACCAGCGCCGCGACGAGGTCCAGGTGCGGCGCCGCAGCGCCGAGGTCGGCCTGGCGCAGGTTCTGGTCCAGTTCGAGGAACGCCCCCGTGGTGGCGACCTCGCGGGCGTAGCCCGGGTCGCGGGCCTTGTCCACGTGGCTCAGGATGATCGCGTCGACGGGGACGCCCCACGCTGTCAGCTCCTCGACCTGGGCCGGCGCTCCGCGGCCGTCCTCGCAGTGGGTCAGCACCGGGCAGCCGGTCGTCACCGACGCCCGCGCCGCCGCCTCGAGGTTGCGGCGGTCCCGCGCGTCGGGACGCTCACCGCTGGTGGCCACCTTCACCACGCCGGCGCGGTAGGGCGTCCGGTCGACGACGGGGGAGGTGTAGTCGTACCGGTCGATGCCCTCGGTCAGGTCGGCGACGAACAGCCTTGCCAGCGCGTCGGCGCCCACCGCGTTGCTCCAGTGCCGGGGGCCGTAGTACCGGTCGTGGTGCAGGCCGGTCACGGCCACCACGTCGACGCCGCTGCCCCGGGCGATGTCGGCCAGCCGCACCGCGTCCCGCCCGGACGCCGCGGGCATCGCATCCACGACGAGCCGGACGCCGGCCGCGCGGCAGGGCGCCAGTTCGGCGACGGCGTCCTCGACGCTGTCGAGCAGGATGTGCGGCCAGCGGTCCTCGATCAGCGGCGAGTCGATGATGAGGTGCTCGTGGGCGTAGACGAGGCCGTCGACGCCGGCGCGATCGCCCAGCACGGTCCGGATCATCACGCCGCCTCGTCGTCGTCCAGGGTGGCGCCGTCGGCGCGCAGCGCCCCGCGCAGGGTGGCGGGGTCGACCGTGCGCACCTCGCCGGACGCCGCGGCCAGCGCCGCCCACGTGCCGACCGCCTGCCCCATCGCCATGCACTGCGCCATCGAGCGGATCGACGCGTGCGCGTCGTGGGTCGCGGAGAAGCAGCGGCCGGCGACGAGCGCGTTGCTGCCGTCGCGCACCACCAGCGCGGAGGCGGGGATCCCGACGGTGCCGCTGTCGGGGATGTAGGCCCAGGCCGTGCCCTGGCCGGGGTGGTGGTCCTCGATCGGGGCGCCGCACAGCGCCACCTGGTCGTCGAACTGCCGCGCCTCCAGCACGTCGTCGCGGGTCACCCGGTAGTCGCCGTACACCCGGCGCGTCTCCCGGACGCCGATCTGGGTCGACAGCGCGCCGAGCGCCGCCCGCTCGTAGCCGGGCACCCGGTCGATCAGGAACCGCGCGTACTCCAGCGCCTGCTCGCGCCCGGCCATCTCGACCTCGGTGCGGAACCACGGGTCGCTGACGGTGCGCAGCCCCGCCTCGGTCGGGCTCACGGCGTCCAGGCGGGTCATCACCGTGGCGGTCATCCCGTCGACGGGGGTGATGTGGTCGCTGCCCTCGCGGCGGGGCAGCGCGTAGCCGTCCTCGGCGGCCTGCCCCATCAACCGGTGCAGGTCGTCCTTGCTGACCGTCCGCCGCCGCTCGTCGTCCACGTTGATCATGCGGAACGTGGTGGTGAGCGTCTGCGCGGGCGCCTCGACGCCGGCCTGCTCGTAGCCGAAGCCGGCGTGGTGGCTCAGGTCGGCGTCCCCGGAGCAGTCCACCACGACCCGCGGCCGGATGACGCCCCAGCCCCCGACGGTCGCGACCGCGACCTCGGTGACCCGGCCGCCCTGCACGGCGGCGTCCTGCAGGTGGGTGTGCAGCAGCACGCGGACGCCGGCCGCGCGGGCCAGGCGCTCCCACACCACCTTGAGGTGCTCGGCCAGGTAGGTGACGCCCTGGCCCGCGCCGTAGGTGTTGGGGCGCCGGACGACGGGTCCCAGCGCCTCCAGGCCGGCGACCACGTCGTCGGGGACGCCGCTGACCACCTTGCGGGTGCGTTCACCGGGGGTGAAGAAGCCGTAGAAGGTGTCGAGGACGGCGGTCGAGGTGCCTCCGAGGAAGGGGAGGCGGTCCACCAGGAGCACGTCCGCGCCCCGTCGGGAGGCGGCGATCGCGGCGGTCGCGCCGGCCGATCCGCCGCCCAGCACGAGGACGTCCGGGCTGGCGAGCACGGGCATGGACTTCACGGGTGCACCTCCCTACGATGGTCCCAACCTAGCCAAAGCTGGACATAATGTATAGACGTTTGCCTCGAAGGGGAGGGGAGCATGACCGGACATCGGATCGCCATGTTGGGGACCGGACTGATCGGAGACTTCTACACGATGACCCTGCACCGCGGGCGGGGGCGCGACCGGGTCGAGCTCGTCTACTCACGCTCCGTCGAGCGGGGTGAGGCCTTCCGCGAGCGGTGGGGGATCCCGCGCAGCACCACCTCGATCCAGGAGGCCTGCGCCGACCCCGACATCGACACCGTGGTGATCGGTCTGCCCAACCACCTGCACGAGGAGGCGATCCGGGCGGCCGCGGAGGCGGGCAAGAACATCCTGTGCACCAAGCCGCTGGCCCGGACGGCGGAGGAGGCCAAGCGCATCCTCGACATCGTGGCCGAGCACGGCGTCTTCGCCGGCTACCTGGAGGACCTCGTCTACACCCCCAAGAGCCTGGTCGCGCAGCAGGCGGTGGCCGACGGCGCCCTGGGCGACATCCTGTGGGTCCGCTCGCGCGAGACCCACCCCGGTCCGCACAGCGCCTGGTTCTGGGACGAGGGCAAGGCCGGCGGCGGCGCGATCGTCGACCTGGGCTGCCACACCATCGAGATCACCCGCTCGTTCGTGGGCAAGGACAACCGCCCGGTCGAGGTGTTCTGCTGGAAGGACACCCTCGTGCACCCGATCACGGCCGAGGACCACGCGATCGCGCTGATCCGCTACGAGTCCGGGGCGGTGGGGCAGTTCGAGGTGTCGTGGGCCTTCCGCGGCGGCATGGACCTGCGCGACGAGGTGGCCGGCACCGAGGGCACGATCTGGCTCAACCACTTCCTGCGCACGGGCTTCGAGATGTTCACCACCGGCGGCACGGGCGGCTACGTCGCCGAGAAGGCCGAGTCCACGTCCGGCTGGCTGTTCCCGGTCGGCGACGAGGTGGCCGACCTCGGCTACGTCGAGATGTTCACCGACATGTTCGACGCCATCGACGAGGGCCGGGAGCCGCGCGAGACGTTCTACGACGGCTACGTGGTCAACGCCGTCATCGACGCCTGCTTCGCGTCCTCGGAGTCGGGACGCTGGGAGCCCGTCACCCTCGAGGACTGGCCGCACCCGCCCAAGCCGCGGGTGGCGCGCACGTCCGAGACCTGGGAGGGGCACCCGGTGATCAAGACCGAACTGCTGCCCGATGGACGCCGCAAGCTGATGTACCAGGACGCGAACACGGGCGAGGTCAAGGAGGTCGTGACGGCCTGAGCGCACCGACGGCGGCGTCCCACCCGGGGCGCCGCCGTCGTCGTGCGCAGGGGCTCAGTCGAGCCGGGGGAGGTAGGGGCGCAGGGTGTCGCGGGCCAGCAGGAAGCCCTGCTTGACCAGGTCGTCGGTGCCCTCGAAGGCGCGGTCCTCGTGCTCGACGCACACCACGCCGTCGTAGCCGGCCTGGTAGAGCGCGGCCAGGAACCGGCCCCACGGCACCTCGCCCAGCCCCGGCAGCCGCGGCACCTGCCAGCCGATGCCGGCGGACATGCTGCCGTACTCGTACAGGCCGTCCCGGTCGATCTGCAGGTCCTTGGCGTGCACGTGCCAGAGCCGGTCGCCGAACTCGCGCACGACGCGCTCGGGGTCGATCATGAGCCAGACCAGGTGGGAGGGGTCGAGGTTGAGGCCGAGCGTGGGCCCGAAGTCGGCGAACATCCGCCGCCAGATCCGGGGGTTGTAGGCCACGTTCTTGCCGCCGGGCCACTCGTCGCCGGAGAAGATCATGGGGCAGTTCTCGATGCCGAGGCGGACGCCCGCGTCGGTGGCGGCGTCCACGATCCGCGGGAAGACCTCCAGCGCGACGTCGTAGTTGGCGTCCTGGGACAGGGCGGGGTCGGCCCCGATGAAGGTGTTGACGACGCCGACGCCCAGCTTGGAGGCGGCCTCGATCACCGCGACGGTGTGGTCGTTCACGACCCGGCGCGTCTCAGGGTCGGGGTCGAGGTTGTTGGGGTAGTAGCCGAGCGCGGAGATGGTGATGCCCGTCTCGGCCAGTTCGGCCACGATCTCGGACGCTCGCGAGGCACTGAGGTCCTCCAGGGGCAGGTGCGCGGTGCCGGCGTAGCGCCGACGCTCGCCGCCGCCGCTGGGCCAGGCGGCCACCTCCAGCTGCTCGTAGCCGTGGGCGGACGCCCAGCGCGCCACCTCGATCAGGGGCGTGTCCGCGAACGGAGCGGTGAGCAGGCCGAGCTTCATGACGGGTTCCCTTCGACGTCGGTCCAGGCTCCGGACGCGGCGCTGCGCCGGATCGCATCGTCGACGGCCAGGCCGCGCAGGCCGTCGCGGAAGGTGGGGTAGGCGGTCTCGCCGCGCTCGTCGGGCCGCGGCCCCCCGGACGCGACGTCGGCGTGGACGCGCTCGACGAGGCCCCGGAACGTCTCCCCGAAGCCCTCGACGTGACCGGCGGGGTAGAACGAGACGGCCGCCCCGGCCGGGGCGAGCGTGCCGGGGTCGCGCGCGACCAGCCGGTTGGGCTCGTCGCGGTGGCCCAGCCACAACTCGTCGGGGGCGCCGGACGCCCACGCGAGCGCGCCCTCGCCCCGCTGACCTCGAGGCGCAGGTCGTTCTTGCGGCCCGCGGAGACCTGGGAGACCGTGAGCGCGCCGTGCGCGCCGTTCGCGAAGCGCAGCAGGACGGCGGCGGCGTCGTCGGTGCCGACCTCGACCGGCGTGGTGTCGGCGTCGCTGCGGGTGAACGTCTCGACCTCCCCGGCCGGACGCCGCCGCGTCCGGTGCACGGTCTGCAGGTCGGCGAACACCGACACGACGGGCGAGCCGGTCACGTACTGGGCCAGGTCGAGCCAGTGGCTGCCGATGTCGGCGACGGCGCGCGTGCCGCCGCCCACGGCCTCGTCGACGCGCCAGTTCCAGTCGGTCGGCTTGAGCAGCCAGTCCTGCAGGTAGCTGCCCGTCACCAGGTGGACGGGCCCCACGTCGCCGCGGGCCACCCGGGCGCGGGCGTCGGGCATCAGCGGGTAGAACCGGAAGTTGAAGCAGGTTGCGTTCACCAGGCCGGACGCCTCGGCGCGCCGGGTCATGTCGAGGCCGTCGGCGAGCGTGGTCGCGAGCGGCTTCTCGCACACGACGTGCTTGCCGGCGTCCAGCAGCGCGCGCGCCTGGTCGGCGTGCAGCGCGTTGGGGGTGGCGACGTGCACGACGTCGGCCTCGCTCGCGCACACCTGGTCGAGGCTCGCGTACGCCCGCGTCCCGATGCGGCGCGCCCCCTGCTCGCCGCGGTCGGGGGAGGAGCCGAGCACCCCGAGCAGCGTGGAGCCGGCCCGCCGGATCGCCTCGGCGTGGACCGCCCCGATGAACCCCGTCCCCAGCACGATCGCCCGCACCGTCATGTCACTCCGCCCTCTGCCCCGAGATCCGCACGTACACCCACGCCAGCGCCAGCACGATCAGCCCGTAGATGATCTGCCGCACGCCCTCGTTGGTGTCGAGGGTGAGCAGCAGCCGGTTCAGCGTGGTGAGGATGAGCGTCCCCATGATGGTGCCCGCGTAGCCGCCGATGCCGCCCATGATCGAGGTGCCGCCGATGACGGTCGCCGCGATGGCCGGCAGCAGGTAGCCGTTGGTCTGGTCGGGGCCCAGCGAGGAGGAGATGCCCGAGAACAGCAGGCCGCCGAGGGCCGCCAGCATGCCGGCCATGGCGTAGGTCGCGATCAGCACCGCCCAGACCCGGACGCCGCCGAGCCGGCAGGCGATCGGGTTGTCGCCGACCGCGTAGATCAGCCGGCCCAGCCCGGTGCGTCCCAGCCCCAGATCAGCAGCACCGACAGCGGCACCCACACCAGGGCGCTGGCCGGGATCGGCCCGAACAGCGAGCCGCCGCCCAGGTAGGCCACGACGGGGATCAGGGTCTTGGAGCCCGACAGGAAGCCGCCGGTCTGCATCCCGACCACGACCACGCCCAGGATCACCGAGCTCAGCCCGAGCGTCATGATGAGCGGGTTCACCTTGAACACGCCCACGCCGATGCCGTTCACGGCGCCGGCCAGCAGGCCCACCCCGAACGCGAGCAGCAGCGCCGTCACCTGCCCGGCGCCGGCGGCGTTCGCGCAGATGTAGGCGGCGAAGTTCGCGACCATCGCGACCGACATGTCGATGCCGCCGGTGAGCATGCACAGGGTCTGGGCGGCCGCGAAGATCCCCAGCGGGGCGCTCAGCAGCAGCACCGACCGGACGCCCGCCAGGGAGAACATCGCGGGGTCGAACGCCCCCGTGACCGCGTACAGCACCACGAAGACCAGCGCCAGCACCACGATGGGGCGGTCCCGCATGAGCTGCGCGAGGCGGGCCCCGGGGCCCGGCCGCGGGTCGGCCTGGGGTTCGACGGCGACGGTGCTGGCGCTCATGCGTGATCCCTCCTCAACTGGACCCAGCCGCCGACCATGACGACGGCGATCAGGATGACGCCGCGCACCGTCTCGGCGGTGTTCGGGTCGACGCCCAGCCCGAGCATGATGGCCGGGATGAGGCTCAGGACGAACGCGGCGAGCACCGGGCCCAGCAGGCCGCCGACGCCGCCGCTCAGGGCGACGCCGCCCAGCACCACCGACGCCACCGCGCTCAGCAGCATGCTCAGCCCGATCGAGGCGCGGGGCTCGCCGCTGGCGGTGTAGGCCGTGGTCGCCAGGCCGGCCATGCCGGCCAGCACCCCGGAGAAGGCGTAGGCGATGATCTTGGTGCGGCCCACGTCCACCCCGGACAGGAAGGCCGCCGGCCGGCTGCTCCCGATCGCGTAGATCGCCTTGCCGATCCGGCTGCGCCGCAGCGGCACCCACACCACGAGCAGCGCGACCGCGAGCCAGATCAGGGACGGCCACGGGTTGGAGAAGCCGCCGACGACCAGGTCGACGAAGGCGGGGGAGGTGCCGCCGCCGGGCCCGCCGAGCAGCAGCAGGGCCACGCCGGGCAGCGCGAAGCTCACGGCGAGGCTCACCACGATGTCGGGGATGCCGGAGACCACCGAGATCCACCCGATCAGCGCCGAGACCGCGGCCGCCACGACGATCGAGAGCACGGCGATGAGCAGGCAGACCAGCAGGTCGCGTCCCTGCATCAGCCAGGCGGAGAAGCAGTTGATGAACACCAGCATCGAGCCGACGGCGAAGTTGAAGCCGCCGGCGATGATGACGACCGCCGCGGACATGGCGAGCAGACCCACCGCGAGGCTGCCCGCGGCGATGGTGCGCACCTGGAAGCCGCCGAACACCGGCACCTGGCTCGCACGCCAGGCGAGCATCACGACCAGCAATGCCGCGATGGCGACCAGCCAGCCGTAGCGGGTGCGGAACCGCGCCAACGGCGTGGAGGGGGTCGGGAGCGCGGTCAGGACGGTGTCGCTCACGGGGTCACCTCCCCACCGGCCCGGGCGAGTCCGTGCATCGCGGTGAGCAGCGTCTCCTCGTCGACCTCCGCCGGGAACTCGCCGACGATCGAGCCCTGGTACAGGACGAGGACGCGGTCACACACGAGGCCGACCTCCCGCAGTTCGCTGGTGTACATGAGGACGGCGGCGCCGTCGGCGGCGAGCTCGCGGACGAGCTCGTAGATCTGATTCTTGGTGCCGATGTCGATGCCGCGCGTCGGGTCGAACAGCAGCAGGGTGCGGAACCCGGCCGCGAGCCAGCGGCCGATGGTGAGTTTCTGCTGGTTCCCGCCGGAGAGGCGCTTGGCCTGCGCGGCGGCGCGGGTGTCGATCGACAGCCGGGCGATCACCCGGTCGATGACGCGGTTCTCGGTGGTCATGCTGAAGGGTCCCCACCGCCGCAGGGGGGCGCGCAGGGGCAGCGCGATGGACTCCCGGATGGGGCGCTGCGGCAGCAGCGCCTTGACACGGTCGGCCGGCACGAGCACCACGCCGCGCCGGATCGCGTCGGCGGGGTGGCGCGCGGCGAGCGGCGAGCCGTCGACGCTGAGGGTGCCGGCGAGCGGGCGCCGGTCGCCGGACAGGGCCGCGAACAGCTCGTCCTGCCCCTGGCCCTCCAGGGCGACGACGCCGACCACCTCGCCCGCGCGGACGTCCAGATCGATGCCCGCGGCGTCGGGGACCACCGAGAGCCCGGAGGCGGACAGTCGGACGTCGCCGATGGCGGCCGTCTCGGCGCTGATGCGCTCGGCCGTGGCCAGGGCGGCCTCGCCGAGCATGGTGGCGACGATGCGCTGCTCGCCGCCCTCGCGGGGCACGAAGGACGCCACGGTGCGGCCGTCGCGGAAGACCGTGCACATCGTGCAGTGCTCGATCACCTCCTCCAGCCGGTGGGAGATGAACAGCACCGAGCGGTCCTGCGCGATCAGGTCGGCCACCACGGCGAACACCTTGTCGGCCAGGTCCTTGGGCAGCGCCGCGGTGATCTCGTCGAGGATCAGCAGCCGGGGCTGATGCGTCAGCGCCCGGGCGAGGTCGAGCATCCGCAGGAACGGCAGCGGGACGTCGCCGGCCCGCTCGCGCAGGTCGAGGCCGCCCAGCCCCATCCGCTCGAGGTGCTCCCGGACGCCCGCGGCCGGCGTCCCGGTGAGGATGAGGTTCTCGGCCACCGTGAGGTCCGGGACCATCGCCGGGTCCTGGAAGACCGAGGCGATGCCGCGGGCGAGCCCCTGCTGCGGGTCGGTCAGCCGCAGCGGCTCGCCCTCCATGGACAGGCTGCCGTGGTCGAGGCCCACGACCCCGGTGACGATCTTGACGAAGGTCGACTTGCCGGCGCCGTTGGCGCCGAGCAGCGCGTGCGCCTCACCGGGCAGCACGCGCAGGTCGACCGATTTCAGGGCTCGGACCGCCCCGTAGGACTTCGCCACGTCCTCGGCGAGGAGGAGGGGAGTTGCCATGTTCCTGCCTTGTCCCCCGAGAGCGCCGCGGGTCGGGCCCGCGGCGCCTCGGGATGTCGGTGGACGGTTGGGTTACTCGCCCGGACCCTTGCAGGCCATCAGCTGGTCGCGGGTGTAGGTGGTGAGCCCGTCGATGCTGATGGTCGCGTTGTACGTCTGGTCCTTGTTCGGGACGTACATCTCCTTCAGCTTCGCCGCGTCCTTGTCGGAGGTGTAGACGACCGGGGTGATCTTGAAGTCGCGATCGACCTTCTCCCCGCCGGCGACCTTCAGGCCGACCGTGAGGGCCGCGCCGCCGATGACGGCCGGGTTCGTCACGATGACGCCCTTGGTGCCCTCGGACAGCTGCTTGACGAACTCGTTGGACTCCTGGCCCCCGACCGGGACCGGGTTGCGGTTGGCGGTCTTGATGGCGTTGACCGCGGTGAAGTCCGTGCCGGTGGTCCACACGGCGTCGTACTGCTTGGCGGTGAACTCCTGCACCGCCTGCTCGCCGCCCTTGGTGTAGTCCCAGCCGGTCCACACCTCCTTGAGCGTGATGCCCGGGTACTTCTTCAGCGACTCCTTGACGCCCTCGTCGCGGTCGGTGTCGGCGGCCACGCCCTGGATGCCGCGCATGTAGAGGACGTCGCCCTTGCCGCCGATCATCTCGGCCAGGGCGTCCATCTGGAGCTTGCCCCAGGCGACCTGGTCGTTGGTGACGACGTGCGCCTCGGGGGCGGTCACCGAGGAGTCGACGGCGACGACGGTGATGCCCTGCTTGGCCGCCTCGGCGATGACGGCGTTGAGCTTCTCCGGGTCCGACGGGTTGACGATGAGGACGTTGACACCCTGGGAGATCAGGTTCTGCAGATCCTGGATCTGCTCGGTCGGGCCGCCGTTGCGCGAGACCACGACGACCTTGTCGACCTTGCCGCTGGCCAGCGCCTCGGCCTTGATCGAGCAGATCATGGTCTCGCGCCAACCGTTGCCGGCCAGGGTGTTGCTGACGCCGACGACGAGGGGCTTGGCGGCGCCGCCGCCTCCTGTGGTGGGTCCCGCGGGGGTGCCTGCGCCGCCCGTGCAGGCGGACGTGAGGGCGAGGATCACAGAGCCGGCGAGGACGCTGCCGATGGTGCGGGAACGTTTCATGGTGCCTTTCCTAACTCCCTGGGCGGCCTCACTGCCGCCTTTGTCTAGACATGTTGGGTGGCCGGGGGTGGGCAGTTCAAGCACGAATCGGTCACGATCCGGCGAGCCGGGTCGAGGCCCGGCGGGCGTGCTCGGCGTAGGCGGCGTCGAAGGCCGCCCGGGACGCCTCGGCGCCGACGTCGCGGGCCCCGACGAGGACCAGCGGGGGAGCGCCGCGCTCGGCGAGCAGGGCCGCCGTGCGCACCTTGATCTCGTTCACGACCGCCACGTAGAGGAAGGAGGAGACCGGCCCGACGGGGTGCTCGACGCCGGGGACCGACACGATGGCGTCCGGGCCGTCGATCATGAGGTCGATCACCAGGTCGGCCGCCTGGGCCAACGCGTTGTCGGGGTGCGCCGAGGTGACCGCGATGGTCCGCAGCCCGCGCTCCCCGAAGCCGCGCAGGAGCTCGACCGGCAGCGCCGACTGGCCGCTCACCGAGAAGCACACGAGCAGGTCCTGCGGCGCGAACGAGTAGTTGGCGAGCACCTGTTCGGCCAGCCCGGGGACCCGCTCGATGAACATCGCCTGCCGCTGCCCGTTGGCCCCCACCACCTGGGTGTGGAACGAGGTGGACAGCTCCACGATGGGGTGGAAGCCGGGGTAGGAGCCGTAGCGCGGGAAGAACTCCTCCACCGGGATCCGGGAGTGGCCGGACCCGAACGTGTGCACGAGTCCGTCGGCGGCCAGGCTGTCGGCGCACCAGGCCGACGCCTGCGCGATGGCTCCCTCGTTCCGGGTGAGCATGCGGCTGAGATACTGGAGCGCAGTCTCGGTCCACGTGGGAGTCGGGGTCGTCACGGTGCCTCCTCGGCGCCTCGGCTGATCGCAAGCTTGTGTGGTCTATATGTATAGTCTTTTGGGACGCCGTTGGGAAGAGGGTTCGAGAGTGGCCGAACAACGCGTGGCGCGGTACAAGGAGATCGAGTCCTGGCTCCGGGCGAAGTGTCAGTCCTCGGCGCCCGGGACGCTGCTGCCGCCCGAGCTCGAGCTGGCCGAGCAGTTCCAGGTGAGCCGCATGACGGCGCGGCAGGCGGTGCAGAACCTGGCTCAGGAGGGGCTGATCGAGCGGCGCCGCGGCGTCGGCAGCTTCGTCGCGGCCCAGCCGCTGCACCGGGCGGACGCCGTCCTGTACTCCTTCACCCAGGACATGACGCGCCGTGGCCTGCGCCCCACCTCGAAGGTGCTGGCCGCCGCCGTGGGGACAGCCCCGGCCGAGGCCGAGGCGCTGGGCCTGCCCTCGACCGCGTGGGTGGTGCGCATCGACCGCATCCGCTACGCCAACGACCTCCCGGTGGCGCGCGAGCGGGTCACGCTGCCCGGCGACTACGCCGGGGTGCTGGAGTACGACCTGGCCGCGGGCTCGCTGCACGCCGCCCTGGCCGACATGGGGCGCGTCATGGCGCGCGCGAGCGGGTACGTGATGGCGCGGCTCGCCACGGGGGAGGACGCCAAGCTGCTCGACCTCGAACTGCCGGCGACCCTGCTGGTGGAGACCAGGCTCATCACCGACGTGGAGGGGCGCCCCGTGGAGCGCACGGAAACCTCCTACGTCGGCTCGCGCTGGGTGATCGACACCGGGTCCTACGTCCCGATGCCCGACGGCCTGCCCGCCCCGGACGCCGCCAGCGCCGCCCCGATCGCGCCCGCCCAGGACCCCAGCGCCGCGGGGACGACCGAGTAGGACTCCGGGGGCGGCAGCGGCGCCATGCGCCGCAGGGCCTCCTCGATGGGGCGCAGCAGGATCGAGCCCGCCTCCGCCACGCCGCCGCCGATGAACACCCGCTCGGGCTGCAGCAGCGTGACCGCGTTGGCCAGCCCGTGCCCGAGGTGGGCGGCCGCCTCCTCCAGCGCCGCCCGGGCGCGCGGCTCCCCGGCGCGGGCGGCCTCGACCGCCTCCACGATCGTCGCGGTGCCGGCGCGGGCGGCGATGACGCCCGAGCGGGCCAGCGCCTCCAGGCAGCCGCGGTTGCCGCAGCCGCACGGCGGGCCGTCCGGGACGAGGACCTGGTGGCCGATCTCGCCGGCGCCGCCGCCCGCGCCCGTGTGGAGCCGGCCGCCGACGATGACGACGCCGCCGATGCCGGTGCCCAGCACGATCCCGATGGCGGTGTCGGCGCCCCGGGCCGCCCCGAGTTCGAGCTCGGCCAGCCCGAAGGCGCGGGCGTCGTTGATCAGGGTGACCGGGCGTCCGGCCGCCGCCGCCACGGGGGCGACGATGGGTTGGCCGCCCCAGGAGCCGGGCAGGTTGGGCACGACCACGGCGTTCCCGTCGGCGTCGAACAGCCCCGGGATCGTGATGCCGACGCCGGCGATGCCGGGTTCGCGCCCGACCCGGGCGGCCACGACGTCGGCCAGCCCGGCGACCGTCGCCGGCGCGCCGCCGCGCACCGTCGGCACCGTGGCCCGCTCGCTGACGACGCCGTCGCGCAGCAGGACGACCTTGACCAGGGTGCCGCCGAGGTCGACGCCGAGCCAGGGGCCGCTCACGAGACGCTCCAGCCGCCGTCCACCGCGACCACCTGGCCGGTGACCTGCCGTGTGGAGAGCAGCCACACGCACGCCGAGGCGACCTCGTCGGGGTCGACGAAGCCGCCCGGGGCGAGCGGCTGCTTCCGGGTCGCGAACGCGACGACGTCGGGGTCGCCCTGCGCCCGCGCGGCCATCGGCGTCCGGGTGAGGCCCGGGGTGACCGCGTTCACCTGGATGCCGTCGGCGGCGTAGTGCGCCGCGGCGGCGCGCACCAGCCCCTTGATCCCCGCCTTGGCGAAGGCGTAGGCGTGCGTGGCGAAGCCGGGCGCGGGGTGGCCGCCCAACACGCTGCCGATCAGGACCGCGCCGGCCGGACGCTGCGGCCCGGCCGCGCGGACGAAGCCGCCCAGCCCGAGCAGGGGCGGCAGGGCGTTGAGGTCGAGCGTGCCCCGGACGGCCTCGGTGCTCAGGGTGTCGGCCGGGCCGTCGCCCAGCCGGCGCCCCGAGCCGCCGGCGACGCCGACGAAGCCGTCGAGGCCGCCCATGGCCGCGCGCGCGGCGGCCAGGGCGGCGTGGGTGGCCGCGCCGTCGGTGAGGTCGACGGCGGCGTGGGGGACGCCCAGGTCCGCGCCGAGGGCGGCCAGGCGGTCGGCGTCCACGTCGAGCAGGTGGACGGCGGCGCCGGCGGCGAGCGCGCGCCGCGCGACGGCCTCGCCGATCCCGCCCGCGCCGGCGATGCAGACGTGGCGTCCCGTGAGCATCAGCGGCCGAACCGGCGCTCGTACTCGTCCAGGATCGCGGCGGTGGCGGTCGCGCCGCTGCGGTCGGCACCGGCCTCGCGCATCTCGAGCAGGGCGTCGAGCGTCCGGACGCCGCCGGCGCACTTCACCTTCACCCGCTCCGAGACGGTGGCGCGCATCAGGGCGACGTCCTCCAGGGTGGCGCCGCCCGGGGCGAAGCCGGTCGAGGTCTTCACGTAGTCGGCCCCGGCCTCCTCCACGGCGCGGTAGGCGGCGACCTTCTGGTCGTGGTCGAGGTAGGCGTTCTCCAGGATCACCTTGACGAGGTGGCCGTCGGCGGCGGCGACGACCGCGGCGATCTCGTCGCGCACCCGGTCGACGAGCCCGCTGCGCAGCCAGCCGATGTTGACGACCATGTCCAGCTCGGTCGCGCCGGCCTCGACCAGCGCACGGGCCTCGGCGACCTTGACCGAGGTGAGCGTGCTGCCGTGCGGGAACGCGATCACGCTGCCCACAGCGACGTCCGTGCCGGCCAGCGCCTCGACGGCCAGCGGCACGTCCGCGGGCCGGACGCAGACCGAGGCGACGTCGTAGCGGGCGGCGAGCGCGCAGCCGTCGGCGACCTCCTGCAGCGTGAGCTCCGGCCGGAGCAGCGAGTGGTCGATCGTCTTGGCCGCGGTGCGGTAGTCGGGGGTCCGTGCGGGAGGGGTCGCCATGGTCGAAGGTCCGCCTTTCGCGCCCGCGGGCGCCGTCGAGAGTCGAGGCCGCACCGGGCGGCATGCCGCCAGGCTAGATGTCTATACAAAATGTGTCTACAGCCCTTCCTTTCCCCGGTCGCTCCCGGGATGATGGCCCCATGCCCGAGTCCACGCTCGCCGGCGTCGACGCCGGCGCGACCAAGACGCACCTGCGCGTGGAGCGGGCCGGCGCCGTGCTGCTGGACGAGGTGGTCCCCACCGGCGCCTGGCGCCGCACGCCCACGTCGGTGGGCCCCGAGGACGCCGCCGCGCTGTGGTCGGCGCTCGGCTCCCCGGAGGGCCCGGTCCGCCTGGTGGTCGGTGCGCACGGCATCGACACCGCCGACGCGGCCCGTGCGCTGGCGTCCGGACTGGCGGCCCACTGTCGCGGTTCGGTCTCGGTTCACAACGACGCGGTCCTGCTGGGGCCCGCGGCCGGGTCGCGCGGGGTCAGCATCGCGATCGTCGCCGGCACCGGCGCGATCGTGCTGGCCGCCGACGGCGCCGGGGTGCTGGCCACGCGCGGCGGCTACGGGTTCCTGCTCGGCGACGAGGGGAGCGCGGCCTCGCTCGTGCGCGACCTCGCCGTCGCCCTCACGCGCGCCGCGGACGCCGGGGCGCAGGATCCGGTCGCCCTCGAAGCGCTCGCGGCGTCGCTGGGCGTCCCGGCCGGTGCGGACCGGCTCGCCGCCGTCGCGCTCGCGCTGCACGACCGGGCCGCCCCCGCCGTCTGGGGGCGGCACGCGCCGGCCGTGTTCGACGCCGCGGCGTCCGGGTCGGCGTCCGCGGCGGGCGTGATCGCGGCGCACGCGGCCGTGCTGGGCGGGCACGTCGCGTCCCTGGTGGCCGCGGGCCACGCGCCCGACGTGGTGGTGGCCGCCGGCGGCGTCGCGACGCACCAGCCGGGCTTCGTCGCGGCGGTGCAGGAGGCGGCGCGCGCGGCCGGGGCGGCCGTGACGATCGAGGTGTTGCGGCGGGCGCCGGTGGCCGGGGCCATCTAGTTGGCCCGGCGCGGAGAGGACTGAACCATGGAGACCATCGCCTTCGCCGACGCCATCGCGCGGCAGCCCGCCACCCTGCGCGCGGCGCTGCGGGCCGTCCGCGAC
This sequence comes from Propioniciclava coleopterorum, assembly GCF_011393335.1. NCBI lineage: Bacteria > Bacillati > Actinomycetota > Actinomycetes > Propionibacteriales > Propionibacteriaceae > Propioniciclava > Propioniciclava coleopterorum. The sequence goes on from NZ_CP049865.1 coordinate 2,936,929, forward strand.
GGGCTGCCCGGTCTGCCCGCCGTCACGGCCGACCCGACGGCGCGCCTGGCGATCCTCGCGATGGGGGCGAGCGTCCACGCGGCGCAGGCGCTCACCGCGTACGCCACCGCCGCGGGCCGCTCGGTGGCGAACCACGACGCCTCCCAGGTCGGGCCGGCCACGACCGTGGCCGACTGGTACCTGGCGATCAGCGAGTCGGGGCGCAGCCCCGAGCCCCTGGCCGCGCTCGCGGGCCGGACGCCCTCGGTCGCGCTCACCAACGTGCCCGAGTCGCCGGTCGGGCGGGCCGCCGACGCCGTCCTCTCGCTCGGCGGGTTGCCGGACGCCGGCGTCTACGTCACCGGGTACACCGCCACCGTCGCGGCGCTCGCGCTGCTGGGGGAGCGCGCCGGGCTGCCCGGCGCCGCCGCCGGCCTGGACGAGGTGCCCGACGCCGTCGCGGCCCTGCTCGCCGGCCCGCACGCGGCGCTGGAGCGACTCGCCGACGCGGCGCCCCGCTGCGTGGAGTCGGTCGGCGGCGGCGTCAGCTTCGCGGCGGCGTCCGAGCTGGCGCTGCTGATGCGGGAGGCCGCGCGCACGCCGGGGGCGGCCCACACGCCCGCCACGTTCGTGCACGGCCCCGCCGAGAGCCTGGAGCGCTCCGACCTGCTGGTGCTGTGGGGTCCCGACCCGCTCGGGATCGCCGACCGGTTCGCCGGGGAGGTGCCGACCCTGCGCGTCTCCGCCGCCCCGGACGCCGACCTGCGGCTCCCCGACCTGCCGCCGATGGCGTCGGCCGTCCTGGAGGGGGTGGCGGCCCAGTTGATCGTCGCCCCGCTCGCCGGCCGCGGGTTCGACGTGGGGACGTTCCGGCACGAGTTCTCCGCCACCAAGCTGCGCCCGGGCGCCTGAGTCCCGCCTCTCCCCAAGCGGGTCTCGGCCCCGGCGACCTCGGCACCGCGACCTCCGCGCCCGAACCTCGCCGCCGGCACGCCGGCCCCGGGGCCGAGCCGTCCGCGCGACGGCGCCGGCGACCGCGAACCCGCCGCTGAACCATCGCGGCCCCCTGTCCTGAAAGCCGGTTGCCACGACCCCACCGACAGCCGCCCTGAACCCCTTGAACGCCCTTGATGCGGCCTTCCGCGCGCGCGGGCAAGAGCGGTGACAAGGGGCGTCGCCTCACACGTTCCGATTTGTGAACCGCCCATCTCGCATAGTGTCACATCACCCGAAACGGGTGAGGCGGAGTAGTGTGCCGTCGATTCAGCCGTTCGCAAGGGGGAGAACATGGCGAAAATGGGGGTTGTGACGATCGGGCAGGCGCCCCGAACGGACATGGTTCCGGAGATGGCGCGGCACTGGTCGCAGATCGACGTGGTCGAGCGCGGCGCGCTCGACGGGATGACCGCGGACGAGATCGCGGCGGTCCCGCGGCGCGACGGCGACGAGGTACTCACCTCGCGCCTGGTCGACGGCACCGCCGCCGTCTTCGGCCGCGACCTGGTGCTGCCGCTGCTGCAGCAGCGCATCACCGAGCTGGAGGCGTCCGGGGTGGACGCGGTGCTGCTGGTCTGCACCGGTGAGTTCCCTCCCTTCGAGCACTCCAAGCCGCTGTTCACCGCCTCGCCGCTGCTCACCGGCGGCGCGCGCGGCCTGACGCAGGGGACCATCGGGGTCATCTGTCCGCTGCCCGAGCAGCAGGACGACTCGGTCCAGAAGTTCGCCCCCGCCGACGTCGCGACCGCCGTGGCGAACCCGTACGGCGGCTCCCGGGACGACTTCGAGGCCGCCGCCGCCGCGCTGGCGGGCCAGGGCGCCGAGCTGATCGTGCTCGACTGCATGGGCTACAACGAGGAGCACCGCGGCTGGGCCCGCGCCGGCGCCGGCACCATCCCCGTCGTGGTGGCGCGCTCCCTGGTGGCCCGCCTCGTCGCCGAGGCGGTGGAGGCATGATCGGCCTGATCCGGGTCGTCTCGACCCTCACCGACGACCAGCTCGCCCTGCACGCGCGGGCGATCCAGCACCTCGTCGGCGAGGAGGAGATCGTCACCCGCGCCATCGCCGACCAGCCCAACGGCATCCACGACGACGAGACGTTCGATCGGGCCGTGCCCAAGATCGTCGCGCTCGGACGCGAGCTGGCCGCCGAGGGCGCCCGGCTCCTCATCGTGTCGTGCGCGGCCGACCCCGCCGTGCCGGAGCTCCGCGAGGCCGTCGACGTCCCCGTCGTCGGGCCGGCTCCGCGGGGGCCTCGCTGGCGCTGGCCGCCGGCGGCACCGTCGGCGTCCTGGGGATCACCCCGGACGTCCCGCAGGCCGTCCTCGACGTGCTCGGCGACCGGTTCGTCGCCGACCGCGTGCCCGAGGGCGTCGCCTCGACCATCGACCTGATGCAGCCCCAGGCGCGCGAGCGCGCCCTGGTGGCGGCGGAGGAACTGAAGACGGCCGGCGCGCAATGCGTGCTGTTCGCCTGCACCGGCCTGACCACCATCGGTCTGGCCGCCGAGGTCATCGAGCGGACCGGCCTGCCGGTCGTCGACGCCGTCATGGCGGCCGGCGCCGCGACGGGCCTCATCCTGCACCCCGCCCCGACCCTCACCTGATTTCCCGAAAGGCCCACCCATGTCTCAACAAGCGGCGGAGCCGCGCGGCCACTCCGCGGACGCGGCCCATCCCCGGACGTTCGAACCGTCCATGGTGGTGGTGCTCGTCATCACGTCGATCCTCGGCGCGATCATCGGCATCCAGATCCTGACCACGCTGGGCGTCACGCCCAACACGGCGATCATCGGCGTCCTCGTGGCGATCGCGCTGAGCCGCATCCCCCTGGCCGCGCTGAAGAAGTTCCGCTCGGTGCACCGGCAGAACCTCGTGCAGTCCAACATCTCGACCGCGACGTTCGTGGCCGCCAACTCCCTGCTGCTCCCCATCGCGATCCCGTGGGTGATGGGACGCCCCGAGCTGGTCTGGCCCCTGCTGATCGGCGCCGCCGCGGCCGCGCTCATCGACTTCCTGATGCTGTACTGGATGTTCGACTCCCGCGTCTTCCCCGGCAAGGAGGCGTGGCCGCCCGGACTCGCCGCCGCCGAGGCCATCAAGGCCGGCGACCGGGGCGGCCGCCGCGCCGGCCTGCTGGGCATCGGCACCCTCGTCGGCATCATCGGCTCGGCCATCGGCGTCCCGATGTCGGCGTTCGGCGTCGCGTTCATCGGCAACATCGTCGCCCTGACCATGTTCGGCGTGGGCCTGCTCATCCGCGGCTACTCCATGCCGATCGCCGGGATCGACATCAACGCGATGTACATCCCGCACGGCTTCATGATCGGCGCCGGCATCGTGGCGCTCTTCCAGGCCGTGTGGACCATCGTCGGACGCCGCAAGGCGACCGCGCACGCCGTCGCGACGGGCGCGAAGACCTCGGAGCTCTCCCGTGTCATCGAGGAGGGCGAGGTGGCGCCTCCGGTCGTCGTGGACCGCGGCGAGCTGACCCGCAGCGAGGAGGCCGTCAAGATGGCGCTGACCCGTGGCGCGGTGCTGTACGCGATCGCGGCCGCCGTGCTGGCGGTCGTCAGCGGCCTGCTCGCCGAGATGGGCATCGGGATGCTGATCCTGTGGGTGCTGTTCGCGACGTTCGCCTGCATCGCCGCCGAGTTCATCGTCGGCCTGTCGGCGATGCACTCGGGCTGGTTCCCGGCGTTCGCCACCGCGCTGATCTTCCTGTCGCTGGCGCTGATCGTCGGGTTCCCGCCGGTCGCGGTCGCCCTGGTCACCGGCTTCATCGCCGCCGGCGGACCCGCGTTCGCCGACGCCGGCTACGACTTCAAGACCGGCTGGATCCTGCGCCGCCACGAGAGCCGCGCCATGGAGATCGAGGGCCGCAAGCAGCAGTTCTTCGCCGGCGTCGTCGGCATGGCCGTCGCCCTGGCGGTCGTGGCCATCGCGCACCCGATGTACTTCGCCAACGAGCAGTTCCCGCCCGTGGCGAAGGTCTTCGTCGCCACCATCCAGGCGGGCGTCGACCCCGCGCTCATCACGACGCTGGCGCTGTGGGCGATCCCCGGGGCGATCATCCAGGCCATCGGCGGCCCCAAGCGCCAGATGGGCATCCTGCTCGCCACCGGCATGCTGATCTCGAACCCGGCGGCCGGCTGGGCCGTCCTGGTCGGCATCGCCCTGCGCATCCTCTACACCCGCCTCCGCAAGGACAAGGACGCGGCCGAGAGCGAGATGACCATCGCCGCCGCCGGCTTCATCGCCGGCGATGCCCTGTGGAGCTTCGGCAACTCCATGTACAAGCTCGTCAAGTAAAGGAGAACCCATGTCCCTCACGCACGTTCTGACCGCCTACGACCTGCTGGACGATCCCGCCGTCACCGGCGACGCCGTGGTGGCGTGGCTCGCGGAGCAGGGCGCCACCGAGGCCACCTCGCGCACCATCGAGGGCCCCCGCGGCAGCACCGACTTCATCCGGATCGTGATCCCCGGCACCCGCGGGAAGGCGTCCGGCGGCGACGCCCCGACGCTCGGCCTGGTTGGACGCCTCGGCGGGCTCGGCGCCCGTCCGGAGCGGATCGGCTTCGTCTCCGACGGTGACGGTGCGCTCACCGCCGTGGCCGCCGCGGCGAAGCTCGCGCAGATGGCGCAGCGGGGCGACACGCTCGAGGGCGACGTCATCATCACCACGCACATCTGCCCCGACGCGCCGACCCGCCCGCACGAGCCGGTCGCGTTCATGGACTCCCCGGTGGACATCGACACGATGAACAGCGAGGAGGTCGAGGAGGCGATGGACGCCGTCCTGTCGGTGGACACCACCAAGGGCAACCGCATCGTCAACCACCTCGGCTACGCCATCTCCCCGACGGTGAAGCAGGGCTGGATCCTGCGCGTCAGCGAGGACCTGCTGCAGATCTACGCCGACTCGGCCGGCATCCCGCCGGTCGTCCTGCCGATCACCATGCAGGACATCACGCCGTACGGCTCGGACGTCTACCACGTGAACTCGATCCTGCAGCCCTGCGTCGCGACGTCCGCGCCGGTCGTCGGCGTGGCGATCACGACCGAGACGGCGGTGCCGGGCTGCGGCACCGGCGCCACGAACCCGCTGGTCGTCGAGGGCACCGTCCGGTTCTGCATCGAGGTCGCCAAGGCGTTCGGGCAGGGCAAGGTGTCGTTCTTCGACGAGGCCGAGTTCGGCGAGCTCGTCTCGCGTTACGGCGAGATGAGCGTCCTGCAGACGCTCGGGCGCGCCTGATGCGGCGGCTCACGGCGGACGACGCCCGGCACGCCGTCGTCGGGGGACTGATCCTCGGCGGTGGCGGGGGCGGCCACGCGGACCTGGGGCTGGATCTCGCCGAGGCGGCGCTCGCCGCGGGCGAGGTGATGCTCGCGGGCGTCGACGAACTGCCGCCCGACGCCGTCGTGGCGATCTGCGCCGGCGTCGGCGCCCCCGGCGCGCCCGAGGGGCACGTGTCGAAGGCGGACTTCACGACCAGCCTGCAGCACCTGGACGCCGAACTGCAGCGCCGCGGCCAGGGGCCGATCGTCGCCGTGGCGACCAACGAGAACGGGGCCATGGGCACCGTCAACGGGTGGCTGCAGGCGGCCACCACCGGGCTGCCGGTGCTCGACTGCCCGTGCAACGGGCGCGCCCACCCGACCGCCCTGATGGGGTCGCTGGGGCTGCACCGGGACGCCGACTACGTGGCGATCGCCGGCTACGCGGGCGGCAACGAGGCGCACTACACCGAGGGCGTCGTCGTCGGCTCGCTGGCCACGGCCTCCCAGGGCATCCGTGCCCTGTCGGTCGTGGCGGGCGGCCTGGTCGCCGTCGCGCGCAACCCGGTCCCGCTCTCCTTCCTCGCCGAACGCGGCGCGCCGGGGGGCATCACGCAGGCGATCGAGGTCGGTCGCGCGCACGAGCAGGGCGGCGTCCAGGCGGTCGCGGACCTGCTGGGCGGGCGCATCCTGGCGTCCGGGCCGGTCACGGGCTTCGGGATCGAGCAGGTCTCCGGGTTCGACGTCGGCGCCCTCAGCGTCGGCGACGTCGACCTGACCTTCGTCAACGAGTACATGGGCGCGGTGCAGGCGGGGGAGCAGGTCGGTTCGTTCCCCGACCTCGTCATGACCTTCGACGCCGCGACGGGCGAGCCCGTCGTCTCGGCGGACCTGGCCGACGGCCGGGGGATCACCGTGCTGTGGGCGCCGCGGTCCTCCCTGCTGCTCAGTGCGACGATGGACATGCCCGAGCTCATGGAGGCCATCGGCGACCTGGCGACGGCCGGATAGGAAGCCATGGAACTGCTGCTGCTGTCCAACTCGACCAACTTCGGGTCGACCCCCTGGGCGCACGCCCGGGAGATCGCCCGGCCCCTGGTGGAGGGCCGCACCGTCGTGTTCGTCCCGTACGCGCTGGCCGATCACGACGCGTACACCGCGAGCATCGCCGAGGCGTTCGCGCCGATGGGGGCCGACGTCGTCGGCCTCCACACCCACGACGACCGGGCCGCCGCCCTGGCGTCCGCCGAGGCCGTCTACGTGGGCGGCGGGAACACCTGGCGCCTGTTGAAGACGCTGCAGGACGGCGGGCTGCTGGCGCCCCTGCGCGAGCGCGTCCTGGCCGGCATGCCGTACCTGGGCGCGTCGGCGGGCACCAACCTGGCCTGCCCGACGATCCGGACGACCAACGACATGCCCATCGTGGAGCCCGCCGGGTTCGCCGCGCTGGGGCTGATCGGCTTCCAGATCAATCCGCACTACCAGGACCCGCCCGCCGGGAGCCGCCACATGGGCGAGACCCGCGAGACCCGGATCCGGGAGTTCCACGAGGAGAACGACATCCCCGTGCTGGGCATCCGCGAGGGCGGCTGGCTGCGCGTCAGCGGCGACTCCACCGAACTCGGTGGGGCCACGGCGCGGCTGTTCCGCGCCGGCGAGGACCCGGTGGAGCTGAGCCCCGGACCGGTCCGGATCTGATGCGGGCGGCGGCCCCGCGCCGGGTGCGTGGGGCCGCCGCCCCGCAGCCGCCGTCGCCTCCCCGCGGGTGTTGGCTCCCGGATCCGAGCGCTGGGCCGTACGCTCGGCACATGGAAGCTCGAGCCGGTTTCGCGCTCGCGGACCTGAGGCGCCCCCTGATCGCGGCACCGATGGCCGGCGGGCCGACGACGCCCGCCCTGGTCGTCGCCGCGGGCGCAGCCGGCGGTCTCGGGTTCCTCGCCGCCGGCTACAAGTCCGTCGCGGCGGTCGCCGACGAGGTGGACCGGGTGCGCGCGGCCGGAACCGACGCGTTCGGCGTGAACGTATTCGTCCCCGACCCGGCGCCGACCGACCTGGAGGCGGCCCGCAGCTATCGCGACGCCCTGGCCGCCGAGGCGCGCCGCCGGGGCGTCGACCTGCCCGACCCGCGTCCGGACGACGACGGGTTCGCCGAGAAGCTCGCCCTGCTGCTGGACGCCCGCGTGCCGGCCGTCTCGTTCACGTTCGGGTGCCCGGACGCCGACGCGGTCGCGCGGCTGCGCGGCGTGGGGACGCTCACCCTCGCGACCGTGACCTCCGCCGACGAGGCGCGCGTCGCCGTCGCCGCGGGCGTCGACGCCCTCGTGGTGCAGGGGCCGGCCGCCGGCGGGCATCGCGCGACGTTCGACGTGGCCGCCGCGCATCCCACCGCCTCCCTGGCCGACCTGCACGCGGAGATCGCCGTCCACACCGACCTCCCGCTGGTCGTCGCCGGCGGCCTGACGGCGCCGAAGGAGGTGGCGCCCTGGCTCGACAGGGCGGCGGCCGTCCAGGTCGGGACGGCCCTGCTCGACACCGACGAGGCCGGCACGAACCCGGCCCACCGCGCCGCGCTGCGTGATCCGCGATTCACCCGGACCCGGGTGACGCGGGCCTTCTCCGGGCGCTGGGCCAGGGGGCTGGCTAACCGGTTCGTCGAGGAGTTCACCGACCTCGCCCCGGCCGCCTACCCGGCGGTCAACCAGCTCACGGCCCCGCTGCGCGCGGCGGCGGCGCGCGCCGGGGACGCCGACGGGCTGGCGCTGTGGGCCGGCACGTCCTGGCGCGCGACGCCGCGCGGCAGCGTCGCGGAGGTCTTCGAAGGGCTGATCGGATGAGCGGGGAGTCCGCGCCGTCGCGCCCCCACGACGCCGAGCGCGCCATCGTGCCCCGGCCGCGTCGGCGCGCGCGGGGACGAACCTTCGGCTCGGCGAGCGCCCTGACCATCGCGAGCGCGCTGGTCCCCGGGCTCGGCCTGGCCTGGACGCGGTGGCGATCCTTCGGGCTCGTGCTGACGCTCATCGCCGTGGGTGCGGCCGTCGCCGTCGCGCTGGGCGCGACGGTCGCGCGCGGCTGGGGCCTGTCGGTGATCGCGAGCCCGACCTGGCTGTCGGGGCTGGCGTGGGCGCTGGCGGCGTTCGGCCTGGCGTGGGTGATCGCGATCGTCGCCACCCAGCTTCTCACGCGCCCGCGTCCGGCGCGCTGGTGGCAGCGGCTGTTCGGCGCGCTCCTGGTCGGGGTGCTGTCGTTCGCCGTGGTGCTGCCCAGCGCGTACGGTGCGCGCACCCTGTTCGACACCTCGCAGTTGGTGCGCGACGTCTTCCAGGACCCCGACGACCCCGGAGGCGTCGTGGTCCCGACGTTCGGGAACTCCGCGGATCCGTGGGCGCACAAGCCACGCCTCAACGTGCTCATCCTCGGCGCCGACACCGGCGACGACCGGGTCGGGACCCGCACCGACACCGTCATGGTCGCCTCGATCAACACCCGCACCGGCGACACGGTGCTGTTCGGCCTGCCCCGCCAGACCGAGCGCCTCGTGTTCCCGCAGGGGAGCGGGCTCGCCACGATCTGGCCCAACGGCTACCACCTGGCCGGCGAGCCGGACGGCGAGCAGATGCTCAACGCGATGTACGAGAACGTCGTCAATCACCCCGGTGCCAAGGAGCTCATCCCCGCATCCAAGGATCCCGGCGCCAAGGTGCTCGAACTCGCCGTCGGGGCCTCGCTCGGGCTCGAGATCGACTACTACGTCATGGCGAACCTCGAGGGCTTCGTCGAGATCATCGACGCGCTGGGCGGCGTCACCGTGAACATCAACAGGCCCGTCCCGGTGGGCGGCAAGAACCCCAGCGGCGGCGACCCTGGCTTCCCGCCCGACCGCTGGCTGCCCCCGGGGCCCGACCAGCACCTCAACGGCTTCGACGCCCTGTGGTACGCCCGCGGCCGCTACCACACCGACGACTACGACCGGATGCGGCGGCAGCGCTGCGTCATCAAGGCGCTGAGCCGCCAGGTGAACCTGACGACGGTCCTGTCCAACTACGAGGCGCTCACCCAGGCGGGGCGCACGGTCGTGCAGACCGACGTGCCCAACAGCCTCCTTCCCGCGCTGCTCGACTTGGCGACCAAGGTGCGGACCGCGCCGCTGCGGTCGGTGTCCTTCCAGGACGGCCACGAGGGCTTCTCGACGGGCAACCCCAAGTGGGACGTCGTGCGGGAGCGGGTCGTGGCATCCCTGGACCCACCCGCCGTGGCGCCGTCGGGGGCCCCCACGGCCTCCGCGTCGCCGTCCGGCGCGCCCACGGCGTCCCGGACGCCGACGCCGGCCCGCACCACGCCGACGCCGGCCCGCACCACCGCCACGCCCAGCGCCGGCGGAACGGCGACGCCCGGCACCGCCACGCCGGGCACCCCGGCCCCCGGCGCCGGCGACGAGTGCTCCTACAACCCTGAGGCCTGACACCCGGAAGAGGCCGGCGGCGGCCGACCGCCGGTGACGAGGCGCCTCCGCGTCCGCCTTCCCGGGCAGCGACGGCGCGCCCCCACGCCGCCTCCCGGAGGCGCGGGTGAGCGCCCCGCGTTGGTCTCGTGGCGCTGCTGTTGAGCGCCCGCATTGATCCTCCTGGCGCCGCTGCTGAGCCCCCCGCAGTTCGCGTCCCGAGGCCCCGTTCCTGCCGCCCCCGCGGGCCCCGATGCCCTCGCCGAGCCGCGGCAAATTTCGTGGAACCGGTTCCACGGTGCGTCGCGGTCAATGCCCCAGTCAGGCCGCGAATCGCGGCCCCGATCCGCCTTTCACGAGCGTTCCTCCAAGTGGGAGGGTGTTATGGAATCTTCGGAGAGCGCTTGCCAAGCACTGTTTCCGCCTGTAGCTTCATCCGCAACCGGTCCCCCAGGAATCCGTCGGAACGAGCGCATCCCTGGCGACCATGCGATCGATCGAAGGGCACGACGATGACGTCAGAGATCCACGACAGCGTGGCGACTGCGGAATCTGCTCCGCCCGCGCTGCCGGCCATCGAGGTGGCGCCGGCGCCGGCTCCGCGGAAGGGACGGCACCCCCTGCTCCGGCACAAGACGCTGTACCTGATGGCGCTGCCGGGCATCGTGTACTTCCTGATCTTCAAGTACGCACCCATGGGCGGACTGGTGATCGCGTTCCAGAACTACATGCCGGCGCTGGGGATCGGCGGCAGCAAGTGGGTCGGCTTCCAGCACTTCGTGCGGTTCTTCAGCCAGGACACGTTCATGCAGTTGCTGGTCAACACCATCACGGTGTCGCTGCTGCTGCTCATCTTCTCGTTCCCGATGCCGATCATCCTCGCGCTGCTGCTCAACGAGGTCCGCGGCAAGGTCTTCAAGCGCAGCGTCCAGACGATCATCTACCTGCCGCACTTCATGTCGTGGGTCATCGTGGTGTCGATCTTCTACGTGCTGCTCACCATCGACGGCGGCGCGGTCAACAACATGATCGTCTCCGCGGGCGGGCAACCGATCCCGTTCCTGACCGACCCGAACTGGCTGCGTCCGATGTACGTCGTGCAGGAGATCTGGAAGGGCGCGGGCTGGGGGACCATCGTCTACCTCGCGGCGATCACGGCCGTCGACATGGAACTGTACGAGGCCGCCGAGATGGACGGCGCGGGCCGCCTGCGCCAGACCTGGCACATCACGCTCCCGGCGATCCGGCCCACCATCATCGTGATGTTCATCCTGGCGATCGGCGACTTCCTGGAACTGGGCTTCGAGCACATGTTCCTGGTGCTCAACTCGCTGAACCGCGAGGTCGCCGACATCTTCGACACCTACGTCTACATCACCGGCATCCAGAACGGACAGCTCAGCTACGCGACGGCGGTGGGCCTGTTCAAGGGGCTCGTCGGCCTGTTGCTCGTGGTGATGGCCAACAAGCTCGCCAAGCGCTTCGGCGAGGAAGGCGTCTACTGAGCCCCCGGGCCCGGTCGACGAGGTGCGCGACATGTTCTCCTTCGAGGCGTTCCAGCGGTTCGAGAACTGGATGCGGGCGATCTACCGCCTCATCGGGCTCAACCTGCTCTGGACGGCGACGACCGTCCTGGGGCTGGTGGTCGTCGGCGTCGGGCCGGCGTCCTACGCCCTGGCCCGCTACCTGGACCGCTGGGTGCGGCACGGCGAGACCCCGCCGCTGCTGCCGACCTGGATCGGCTTCCTGCGCGAGCGTCCCGGGCGCTCGGCCGGGGTGGGCGCCCTGCTCCTGGCGGTCGGCGCGGTGGTCGTCACCAACATCTTCCTCGTGCCCAACTGGTACGTGCAGTTCGTCAACGTGCTGGCGCTGGCCGTGCTGGGGATCCTCACCGCCTACGTCTTCCCCCTCATGGGCGCGACGCGCTTCGAGAAGCTGCCGCAGCTGTTCGCCGGGGCGCTGCTCATCGGCCTGGGTTCCCTGCACTGGACCATCCTCGGCGCCACCGGCTCCGCGCTGGTGCTGTGGCTGATGTGGCAGGTCGCCCCGCTGCTGGCCGGTGTGTTCGGCGTCGCCGTTCCGGCCCTGGCCGTCGCCCTCGTGACCCGCGTCGCCTTCCGCGACCTCCGCACCACCCCGGACGGCGCCGCCGTCCTCCCGCAGTCCCGCCGACGCACCCGCGCGGCGATCCAACCACCCACAACGCAGCCCACCACGAAAGGACTGGCGCGATGACACCCAACAAGTTCGGTAAGCGAGGCATCAAGGCAGCTGCCCTCGCCGCCGCGGCGGCGATGGCGCTGACCGCGTGCGGCACCGGCGGCAACGACGGAGCGACCACGCTCGGGACCGCCGAGAACCCCATCACCTGGATGGCCGGCCTGCACACGGCCAACACCCCGGATCCCAACGGCCCGATCATGGCCAAGCTCGAGGAGCTCACCGGGACGCAGTTCGACATGCAGTGGTACCCCGATGCCTCCAAGGAGGAGAAGGTCAACGCGGCGCTGGCGTCCGGCTCGATGGCCGACATCGTCTCGCTGTCGATGATCAACAGCACCTCGGTGCGCGGCGCCATGACCTCGGGCGTGTTCTGGGAGGTCGAGGAGTACCTGAAGGACTACCCGAACCTGTCCAAGATCCCCGCCGCGACGATCGAGTCGGGCAAGATCGACGGCAAGCTCTACGGCGTCCCGTTCGTGAAGCCGGGAGCGCGCTACGGCGTCCTGGTGCGGCAGGACTGGCTCGACAAGCTCGGGCTGGAGGCGCCGCACACCATCGAGGAACTGGGCAAGGTCGCCGAGGCGTTCACCACGCAGGACCCCGACGGCAACGGCAAGAACGACACCGTCGGCTTCTACGACCGCCAGGAGAGCTTCCTCGTGGGCTTCCGCTCGCTCGCCGGCTACTTCGGCGCCGGCCAGCGCTTCCAGGTGACCCCCGACGAGAAGGTCGTCCCCGCCTTCGCCAGCGACGAGTTCAAGCAGGCGATGGAGTGGTACCGCGGGATGTTCACCAAGGGCGCGGTGAACCAGGAGTTCATCACGGTCCAGAAGAAGAACCAGCAGGACGGCCTCGCCCGCGGCAAGGGCGGCATCGCCGTCACCGGCCTGTTCGAGGCGAAGAACTACCTGTCGCTGGCCCAGAGCGCCGACCCCAACACCCCGATGAAGTGGGCGCTCATCAACGACATCACGTTCGAGGACGTCCCGCGCCGCATCCTCACCGACACCAACGGCGGCATGGGCGGCTGGATGGCCATCCCGAAGTCGGAGGTCAAGACCGAGGCCGAGCTGAAGATCGTGCTGAACTTCCTCGACAAGCTCAGCTCCGAGGACGGCTTCAAACTGATGACCAACGGCATCGAGGGCACCCACTACACCGTGGACGGCTCCGGGGTCGTGAAGATCAGCGACCAGGCCCTGTGGGAGCAGCAGGTGCAGCCCTACGGCAGCTCGCGCCCCAACGAGAACGTCATGACGTTCAAGAGCGCGGCCCCCTACGTCGACGAGGCCAACGAGCTCATGAAGGACAACGAGCAGTACGTCGTGACCGACCCGTCGCTGTCGCTGACGTCGCCCACCGCCGACGCGCAGTGGTCGATGATCGAGCAGAAGGCCAACGACGCCTACAACCGCTACATGAGCGGGCAGCTCGACATGGCGGGCTACGAGGCCGCCATCAAGGCGCTCGACGGGCAGGGCCTGAGCGAGATCGTCAAGGAGTACACCGAGGCGTACGCCAAGGCCAAGAAGGCCTGACGCCGAACCGGGTGGGGCGCCCGCCGGCGCCCCACCCCCACCCAGATCGAGGAGATCCCTGTGACCAGCACCGACACCGTGGACGGCCGCACCGCCGTCCTGGAGACCGCCGACCTGCAGGCGGCGATCGACGCCGCCGGTTCGGCCGGCGGCGGCAGGGTGGTCGTGCCCGCCGGCGTCCATCGCACCGGTTCGCTGCGGCTGCGGTCCCACGTGGAGCTCCACCTCGAGGCGGGGGCGGTGCTGCAGTTCGTGGCCGACCCCGCCCTCTACCCGCCGGTCCAGGCCCGCTGGGAGGGGGCGCCCACGCTCATCCACCAGCCGTGCCTGTACGCGTCCGGCGAGGTGAACGTCTCGCTCACCGGCTTCGGCACGATCGACGGCGGCGGCGAGCCGTGGTGGCGCGCGATGCGCGACGACGCCGCCCCGCTGGAGCATCCGCGCCCCACGCTGATCGGCCTGCACGGCTGCGAGCGGGTCACGATCCGCGACGTCACGCTGCGCAACTCGCCGGCCTGGACCGTGCACCCGCTGCTGTGCACCGGCGTCACGATCGACAACATCGTCATCGTCAACCCCGCGGACTCGCCCAACACCGACGGCATCGACCCCGAGTCGTGCCGCAACGTCCACATCAGCAACTGCCACATCGACGTCGGCGACGACTGCATCGCGATCAAGGCCGGCACCGAGGCCTCGCCCGAGCGGGTGCCGTGCGAGAACATCACCATCACCAACTGCACGATGGTGCACGGCCACGGCGGCGTCGTGATCGGCTCGGAGATGAGCGGCGGCGTCCGGGACGTCGTCATCAGCAACTGCGTCTTCGAGGGCACCGACCGCGGCATCCGGATCAAGTCCCGGCGCGGCCGCGGCGGCGTCGTCGAGGACATCCGGGTCACCAACATCGTGATGCGCGGCGTGATGTGCCCGCTCGTGGTCAACCCCTTCTACTTCTGCGGCCCCGAGGGCAAGCAACCGAAGGTGGCCGACCGGAACCAGCACCCCGTGGACGCGGGCACCCCGGCCTTCCGCCGCATCCACATCTCCCACGTCACGGCGCGCGACGTGCACGCCGCCGCCGGCTTCCTCTACGGGCTGCCGGAGGCGCCCCTGGACGAGCTGACCGTCCACGACGTGATGGTCTCCTTCGCCGAGGACCCCGTCCCGTTCGTCCCGGCGATGGCGACCGGGGTGCCGCGCATGACGCGGGCCGGGCTGCTCGTCGGCTTCCTGACCGACGCGACCCTGTCCGGCGTCCGGATCGTCGGCGCGGCCGGCGACGCGGTCACCGCCGAGGCCAGCCCCGGGCTGGACACCAGCCAGGTGGCGTCGTGATCGCCCAGCAGCAGCCGGGCGTCTTCGCCGCCGAGGCCGCCGCGCCCCCGGTGCGCCGCCGTGCCGAGCTGTGGATCGCCGGCATCGGCGCCGCGCTGTCGGCGGTCTTCCTCGGCGGCTTCTCCAGGGTCCTCGGCAGCGTCGACCTGGCCGAGTTCACCGCGTCGCTGTACCCCTCGCTCCTGGCCGCCACCGGCACGGACGCGGCCGCGCTGCCGCCCGAGGCGGCCTTCGAGACCGCCCGCACGCTCGCGAGCTGGTTCGGCTTCACCCTCGTCGGCGTCCTGCTGCTGACGGCGGCCGGCTGGTGGCTCGCGCGCCGGCGTCCCCAACGGCGCGCGACGGGCTGGCTCTTCGCGGCCGCCGGGCTGGTGTGCCTGCTGGGCACCCAACTGATCCTGTTCCCGGTCGCCTTCCTCTTCTTCGTCACCGCGGGGCTGTTCGCCCTGCGTCCCACCACCCAAGGGAGCCCGTCATGACCCAGACCACCGTGAAGCCCGCGGCCCGGCGCGCGCGGGGCGGCCGGAGGACTTCACCCGGCGCCCGCGTCTTCCAGGTCGTCAACGTCATCCTGCTGTCGGGGTTCGCCCTGGTCTGCCTGCTGCCGTTCGTGCACGTGCTGGGCAGTTCGCTCGCCACGCCGGGAGAACTCGCCACCACGGACTTCCTGCTCATCCCGCAGACGTTCACCCTGGACGCCTACCGCTACATCCTGTCGACCTCGACGATCTTCCGCGCCATGGGGGTGTCGGTGTTCGTGACGGTGGTGGGCACCTTCCTCAGCCTGCTGGTGACGTCGTTCATGGCGTACGCGCTCAGCAAGAAGTTCCTGCCCGGCCGGCGCGTGCTCAACTTCCTGGTGGTCTTCACCATGCTGTTCAGCGGCGGCATGATCCCGTCGTTCATCGTGGTCAACGCCGTGGGCCTCATGAACTCGCTGTGGGCGCTGATCATCCCGGTGCTCATCAACGCGTTCAACCTCATCATCATGCGCAGCTTCTTCCAGGGCATCCCCGACAGCCTGGAGGAGGCGGCCCGCATCGACGGCTGCTCCGACTTCGGGGTGTTCTGGCGGATCGTCCTGCCGCTGTCGGCCGCCTCGATCGCGACGATCGGCCTGTTCTACGCCGTCTACTACTGGAACACCTACCAGTCGGCGATCCTCTACATCAACGACTCGACCAAGTGGCCGATCCAGGTGCTGCTGCGCCAGATCGTCATCGTGGCGTCCGGCATGAACGCCGACGCCGGCGCGGTCGACGTCGTGCCCCCGGCACAGTCGGTGAAGATGGCCGTCATCTTCGTCGCGACCCTGCCGATGCTCATCGTCTACCCCTTCGTGCAGCGCTACTTCGTGAAGGGAGCGATGATCGGCTCCGTCAAGGGCTGACCCACGGACGGGGGCTGGAGGCCCGTTACCCACCCCCAGCGAGGCCGGTGCCGCGTGCGGTGCCGGCCTCGCGCCATCTCGTTGCTTCTCGCCGGTTCCCGGCGGTTCCGGTCGCGCCGGCCCTCGGTCCCGCGGTCGGACGCCCCGGAGCGTCCCGTCCTCGGTGCCGGTTCTCAGGCCGCGGCGTAGCTGCCGGAGCCGTTCCAGCCGGGGGCCAGCGCCTCGCAGTAGCCCTGCCGCCGCACCGTGAGCGCCGCGCCGTCGACGACCAGGCGCAGCCGCAGCACCGCGAGTTCGTCGCCCGTCACGTCGACGCGCAGGTCGAGGGTGCCCGGCGCGGACCAGCCCGCGGTCACCACGGCGGGGCCGCGCACGCCCGTGGCGCGGGCCAGGTCCGGCGCGGGCAGGGTGGTGGGGCGGCCCAGCGCGAACGGCAGCGTCCAGCCTTCCGGGCCCTCGGACGCCAGCGTGCCGCCCTCGGCGTCCACGTCGAGCAGGAGGGCGGCGTCCCCGAGCGTGCCGCCGGCCTCGGGCAGCCAGCGCCCCGGGGCGGGCACTGCGTGCGCGGCGGCGTGCGGGGGAGCGGGCCATTCGAGATCGCCGTCGGCGTCGCCCGGTTCCGGCCCCGACGCCGGGCCGCCCGCGTCGTGCTCGCGGACCCAGGCGTCCGCGAGCCGCCCCAGCACGAGATCCACCAGTTGCTGGTCGCCCTGTGGGCAGGCCTGGGTGTCGGCGGTGATGACGATCGACAGGTCGCGGGTGGGGTCGCCGTGCACGATCTGGCCGCCCAGGCCGAACATCAGCCACCCGCCCGACCGGGGCAGCCAGGTCTGCAGGCCGTAGCCGCCGGCGAGTTCGTCGCCCCACCCCTGCAGGGAGGTGTCGGCCTGGGGCGAGGTGGCCTGGGCCACGAAGTCGGCCGGCACCACCTGCTCACCGTCGTGCCGCCCGCCGGCGAGCAGCAGCCCTGCCAGGCGGCGCAGGTCGTCCGGGGTGCAGATCAGGCCCGAACCGCCGGAGGCGAAGCCGTCCGCGCCAGGCAGGACCCTGATGCCCGGCGAGGCGCCGATCGGGTCCAGCAGCCGGGGGCGCAGGTAGTCCACCAGCGGCACGCCGGCCGTCCGCTCGACGAGCGCGGCCAGGGTGTAGCTCCCCGACGTGTCGTAGGTGAACAGCGTGCCGGGCCGGTGCGTGGGCGGCACGCGGAAGTACGACTCCAGCCAGGGCCCGTCGTAGCGCTTGTAGGTCGTGGAGGGGTGGGGCCCGCGCATCGCCAGCGCGTCCCGCACCGTGGTGGCCGCGACGAACGGGTGGAACGGAGCCAGGTCGGGGAAGTGGTCGCACAGCGGCTGGTCGAGCGCGAGGCGTCCCTCCCCGGCCAGCAGGCCGATCGCGAGCCCGGTCAGCGTCTTGGTGACCGAGTACATCCGCTGGGGCGTGCGCAGGGTGAGCGGCGCGCAGGCGGCCTCGACCACCGACTGGCCGGCCCGGTGCACCTGGACGGTGTGCAGCGCGATGCCGCGCCCGGCGGCGAACCGGCGCAGGCGCCGCAGGGCGGTCACGGGGTCACCCCCGCGGCCCTCAGCCCCGCGGCGACCAGGCGCGCGACCACCAGCGCGCCCTCGCGGGACAGGTGCGTGTCGTCCCGCTCCCCGGCGGGGTGTCCCGGCCAGCGTCCGGGCTCGAGCCACAGGAACGAGGCCCGCGAGCCGTCCTCACCCTGCTCCTGCCACAGCGCCCGGCTGGCGACGGTGAGGTCGACCAGCGGGACGCCCTCCTCCGCGGCGACCCGGCGGACCGCCTGCGGGTAGGGGCCGTGCGTGGACCGCGCGCGGCCGTCGACGAACGTGCGCCGCTCGACCGGGGTGAGCAACACCGGGAGGCCGCCCCGGGCACGGACGCCGCCGACGACGCGGCGCAGGTGCGCCGGGTAGGCGCGGTACGGATCGGCGTGCCGCTCGTCGTCCTTGGCGTCGTTGTGACCGAACGCGATCAGCACGAGGTCGCCGGGTGTCACCGTGGCGAGCGCGCGCCCCAGCGTCCCGGACGCGATCAGGCTGGTGGTGCTCATGCCCGAGACGGCATGGTTGCGCACCTCGCGCCCGGTCACCTCGCCGAAGACCTGCCCCCAGCCCGTGCGCGGGGCCCGCTCCGGCGGGTAGTCGCTGGCGGTGGAGTCCGAAAGCACGTGCACCCGCCCGGACGCCGCGGGCGGCCCGTCCCACCCGGCCAGGTGGGTCGCCGCCTCGGCGGTCGCGGGGCGACGGTGGGCCGGTGCCGCCGGGACCGCACCGGGGGCCAGCACCGAACCGGACTCGCCGAACCGGCCGCCGTCGGACCAGGAGTGGCCGCCCATGTCGGCCCAGCGGTCGGCGGCGACGTGCGGGCCGATCGTGCAGCCGACGAACTGGGCGGACCCGACCGACTCGGGACGGCCGCCCGGATGCCACGGGCGCGCCAACCGGACGCTGCCCGGCGCGACCCCGTCGGCCGCGGTGAGGGTCACCCCGGCGAAGCAGAACCCGCCCGGGTGCTCGGCGGCCGTGCTGGGTGCGGCGACGCAGCCGGAGCCCACGCTGCGGATCTCGCCCCCTCGATGAGGGCGGTCGCGGCGCCGTAGACGAAGTCGACGTCGCCCTCGATGAGGCAGTCGGTCAACCGGACGTGGCGGACCTGCGCCGGCGAGGGGGAGTCGAGCAGCACGGTGTCCTGGCGCCCCAGGAGGCGGCAGCGCTCGACCCGGATCCGGGTGCCCCGGGTGCGCAGCGCCAGCGCCTGGGAGTCGGGGACGTCCGCGCCGGCCGTCTTGTCGAACGTGTTGCGGACCGTGACGGCGCGCAGGGTGACGTCGTCGGCGTCCAGGGTGATGGTCGCGCAGTCCTGGACCACCGGCATGCCGGAGGCGCCGCGGTCGCCCTGGCGCAGGTCGAAGGACAGGATCACGTCGCGCGGGTCGTCGGTGGCCGAAGTGATGAGGAGCGGCCGGGCGCGCGGCGCGACCACCACCTGCTCGACGTAGGTGCCGGGCTCGAGGACGATGACCTCGGCGTGCGGGTCGGCCAGCGCGAGCGACAGGCTGGGCAGCAGGCCGGCGTCGTCGCCGACGCGGAGTTCGCGGGGCATGGGATCCGTTCGGTCAGGGGGCGGGTGTCGGGGGTGCGTCGGCGAGGTCGGCCACCAGGCCGAGGCGGACGGTGGCGCCGGCGGCGAGGGCCAGTGGCGCGGCGAAGGCGAGGGCGGGGCCCGCCCCGGCGTAGCCGGCGGCGCGCACGAACCAGGGGAAGGTCGGTCCCGTCCGGGTCAGCGTGACCCGCCACGCGCCGGCGTCCTCGACGCGCAGCCACGGCGACGTCGAGCCGTGGACGCCGTCCTCGCCCGTGGCGTCGGCGGTCGTGACGACCGCGGCGTCCGGGAGGACCGGGAAACGCCAGAAGATGCCGCCGTAGCCGGCGCCGGCGCGTCCCTTGGTCGCGGAACTCTCGACGAGCAGGTCCGTCGCGGCGGTGAGGTCGCTGTCCCAGCCGAGCTCCCAGCCGGCCTCCGTCAGCCGCGCCGTCAGGGTGCGCTCCTCGGTGAGCAGCGTGGCGCCGTCCGGGTCGCGCCACGCGAGGCGCTGCCGCAGGACGCCGCCGTCGAGCTCGGCCGCCAGGACGCGCTGCGTCCCGTGGTTGGCCAGCATCGTCGAGCCGACGCCGCGGACGTAGGTGCGGCCGCCCCAGAAGGTCGTCCCGTTGACCGAGGACACCGCGAAGGACAACCCGTGGTGGTGCGGGTGGTCGACGGGGGCGTCCGCGGTGAGGTCGCGGCCCCCGAGCGTGCGGACGGGGTGCAGGAAGGGGCGGGGCGCGTGCTCGGGGCTCAGGTGCGAGCCGGGGGAGCACCGCGCCAGCAGCGCCTCTCCGCGGCGCAGCTCCCAGCCGTCCCCGGCCTCGCTCCAGAGCGGGGCGCTCACGCGTCGGCCCCCAGGGCGGCGGCCTCGGCGGCGTCCACGGCGCGGTCGAGGATCGTGGCGCGCAGGCCGAAGGCGAGCCGGTCGCCGGGGGCCAGGCGGACCGGGGCGTCCCACACCAGCGACGGACAGACCGCCAGGTAGTTGGAGCAACGCACGTGCCAGCGCACCGCCGGCCCCGTGGCCCGCAGCACCACCGACCACGGCGCGGTGGGGTGCACCAGCGCCAGCCAGGGTGAGGCGCTGCCGTGCGCGGTCGCGCCGCCCTCACCGTCCGCGGTGAGCACCGTCACGCCGTCCGGGCCGGGGAGGCGCCAGAACAGGCCGCCGTAGTGGGCGTCCTCGCGGCCCTGGTCGCTCGGGCTGGCGAGGACCAGCGGGCCGGACGCGGGCGTCAGCGTGCTGGACCAGGTCAGCTCCCAGCCGTCGCCGTCGGCGCGCAGCCGGGCCGTCACCGCCCGGTCCTCCTCGATCTGCGGCGTCCCGTCGGTGGCGCGCCACTGCAGCCGCTCCTCCAGGTCGCCGCCGGACGCGCTCAGGCTCCGGCTCGCCTGGGTGCCGTGGTTGGGCAGCAGCGTCGGCCCGAGCCGGTCAGGTAGGTGCGGCCGCCCCAGTAATTGGTGCCGTTGACCGAGTCGAACACCACCGAGACGCCGTGCTGGTGCCGGTGCGGGGCGTTGTTGGCGTCGGTGATGGCGCGGCCCGCGAGCGTGTAGAGCGGATGCAGGTACGGCCGCGGGGCGTAGACGTCGGGCATCACGGGTCGGCGCTCGTAGCGCGCGAGCAGGTCGCGCCCGGCGGTCAGCTCCACGTCGAGATCGTCGTCGTCGCGGTGCCAGGCGAAGACGCTCGGGGCGGTGTCCGGGGCGACGGTGATCCGGTCGCGCGGCGCCGGCCCGGTGCTGCCCCGCTCCACCAGCCGGGGAGCGAAGGTGAGCGTCCCGAGCTCGGTGTCGCCCGCCAGCATCCGCTCGACGGCCTCCCAGGCGTGCCGCCCCAGGTCGCCCTTGGGGGTCGAGACCGTGGTCAGGGACGGCGTGACGTACCGGGCGAACGGGATGTCGTCGTAGCCGGCGACCGAGATGTCCTCCGGGACGGTGACCCCCACCTCGTTGAGCCGGCCGAGCAGGCCGATGGCGATCACGTCGTTGTAGCAGATGGCGGCGGTGGCCCCCGAGGCGAGCACCGCCCCGGAGGCGGCGTAGCCGTCCTCGATCGTGGGTCCCGCCTGGATGGTCGTCAGGGTGACGCCGTCGTGCTCGCGGGCCAGCGAGCGCAGCGCGAGTTCGCGCTGCTGATTGGTGCGGCTGTGCGGGGGACCCGACAGGTACACGAAGGCGCGGTGGCCCTGCCGCATCAGCCGCCGCATCAGCGCCCGGCTGCCCTCGGCGTAATCGACCGTGACGGCCGGGGCGCCGCCCGCGTCCTCGGCCCGGTTGATGAGGACGACGGGCTCGGTGACGCTGAGGACGCGGCGCAGGTCGCGCGACGACATCCGGGGCGAGCAGAGGATGAGGGCGTCGCAGCGGCGGCGCAGTTCGATGGCCAGCCCGGCCTCGGCGTCCACGTCCTCGACGGTGTCGCTGACCAGGATCCGGTAGCCGGCGTCCGCGGCGGCGCGGCTCGCCCCGCGCAGCACGAGCTGGAACATCGGATTGGACAGATCGGGCATCAGGAACGCCACGGTCCGGGTGCTGCCCAGGGACAGGCTGCGGGCGGTGTTGCTGGGCACGTAGTCGAGCCGCTCGGCCGCGTCCATGACCCGCTTGATGGTCTCCGGCTTGACCGCCGGGTTGCCGTTCATCACCCGCGACACGGTCGACGCCGACACGCCCGCCAGGCGCGCTACGTCGTCGATGTTGGTGCTGCGTGGGCCGGCCATCGCGCCTCCCCAGATTCGAGCGGAGGGGACTCTCCCCGCCCCCGGCGAGTCTACTCCAGGGCGTGGAAGCGGTTTAGTCGGCACGCTGGGCACACGCTCGTGAACCGCTCCCATGGAGCGCCTGTGGTGACGTCCGGGTCCGCGGGGATCGGCGGCTCAGGCGCGTGGGTGCGCGCCCGGGAACGCGTGGGAGAAGTCGCCCTCGTCGTCCAGCGCGGCGGTCAGCGTCCCGGCGGGGGAGAGGACGCACACGCGGGCGCCCGCGGGACCGCGGAGCCGCAGCCGCGTGGGGACGCCGTCGCGCCAGGCCAGGTCGACGGTCAGGCCGCCGCGCGCCCGCAGCCCGCGCACCTCGCCGGTCGGCCACGCGGAGGGGAGGGCGGGCAGCAGCCGCAGTTCGCCGCCCCAGGACTGCACCAGCAGTTCCAGCACCGCGGCGGCGCCGCCGAGGTTGCCGTCGATCTGGAAGGGCGGGTGCGCGTCGAAGAGGTTCGGGTAGGCCAGCCGCGGGCCGACCAGGTCGCGCAGGATGCCGTGCGCCCGCTCCCCGTCGCCCAGCCGCGCCCACAGGCACGCGCGCCAGGCGGTGCCCCACCCGGTGGCGCGGTCGCCGCGCTGGTCGAGGGTGACGCGGGCCGCCTCGGCGAGGTCGGGGGTGTCGCGCACGTTGACCTGCTCGCTCGGGTAGACGGCGTACAGGTGCGAGACGTGCCGGTGGTGCGGCTCGGGAGCGTCGGCGTCCCAGTCCTCGAGCCACTCCTGCAACTGCCCGGTGCCACCCACCCGGTCGGGCGCGAGCCGGCCGCGCAGGTCGTCCAGGAGCGTGGCGAAGGCCTCGTCGCCGCCGACGACGCGGGTCGCGGACGCCGTGGCGGCGAACAGGTCCCGGACGATCTGGCGATCCATCGCCGGGCCGACGCACAGCGTGCCGCCGTGCGGGTGGTGGTTCTCCGGCGACATCGACGGCGAGGTGACCAGGCCGCGGCCCCCGGCGTCCGGGCGGAGGGTGTCGACGAAGAACTCCGCCGCGCCGACCAGCAGGGGGTGCAGCCGGCGCAGGAACGCCGGGTCGGGGTCGTAGGTCCAGTGGTCCCAGGCGGTGACCGCGAGCCACGCGCCGCCGGTGGGCCACAGCCCCCACTTCGCCGCGCCCAGCGGGGCGGTGCTGCGCCACAGGTCGGTGTTGTGGTGGGTGACCCAGCCGCGCGCCCCGTAGGTGTCGCGCGCGGTGATGGCGCCGCGCTCGGCCAGTCCCTCCAGCAGCGTCAGCAGCGGCCCGAACGCCTCGGGAAGGTTGGCCGGGTCGAGCGGCCAGTGGTTCATCTGGGTGTTGATGTTCGTGGTGTAGTTGCTGCTCCAGGGCGGGTTGGTGCCCTCGTTCCACAGCCCCTGCAGGTTCATGGGTTCGCCGCGCCGCGAGGACGCGATCGCGAGGTGGCGCGCGTACGCGACGTAGAGCGCGGTCAGTGCCGGGTCGTCGACTTCGGCGGCGGCGCGCAGCCGGTCGTCGGTGGGCAGGTCGGTGCGGCCGGACCCCAGGTCGAGGCTCATCCGCCCGGCGGGTTCGGCGTGGTCGGCCAGGTGCTCGGCCAGCAGGGCGGCGTGCCCGCGCGCGGCCGCGGCCTCGGTCCGGGCGCGCACGGCGGCCACGGGGTCGCCGCTCACGTCGTCGAAGCGCACGAAGCTGGTGGCCGCGTCGACGATCAGGGTGACGTCGGTGGCCCCGGTCACGGTGAGCCCGTCGGGGTCGGCGGTGATCGTGCCGTCGCCGAGGGCGCGGACGCGCAGGGCCACCCGGAGCCGGGCGGGGATCGCGCCGTCCTCGCCGTCCTCGTTGGCGCCGGTGAGCAGCCACGCCGCGGGGCCGTCGGGCGCCCCGTGCCACCCGGGCGTCGCGCGGGGGTCCTCGCGGAGCCACCACTGGGGCGCGGACGCCGTCGCGGGGGTGGCGGGCTCGGTCGAGGACGCCGCCGCGTAGTGCGCGCGCCCCGGGCCGCGGTGGGTCAGGCGGACGCCGAACGGGGCGTCGGCCTCGAGCCGCACGACGACCACGTCGCCCGGGGCCGTGGCGAACACGCTCCGGCGGTGGCGGACGCCCGCCAGCGTGAACGCGGTCGTCGCGACCCCGGTGGCCAGGTCCAGCTCGCGGCGGTGCTCGGTCGGCGCGCCGGGGGCGTCGTCGCCCCGGCCGGGGAGCAGGTCGAGCAGCAGGTCGCCCAGCGTCCCGTAGGCGGGGACGCGCGTCGGGACCGCGATCACCTCGGCGTCCGCGAGGGCGTGGGCCTCGGCGATGCGGCCCTCCTCCACGAGCGCCCGCACGCGGGGTAGCGCGGCGCCGGCTCCCGGGTTGTCGGCGGTGAAAGGGCCGCCGGCCCACAGCGTCTCCTCGTTGAGCTGGATCCGCTCCTGACCGACGCGCCCGAAGACCATCGCGCCGAGGCGTCCGTTCCCCACGGGGAGCGCCTCGTTCCAGGTCGCGGCCGGGCGGGGGTACCACAGGGTCAGGTCGTCGCTCATGGGCCTCGACCCTAGTGGCCCGCCGGCCGCACCGGCCGTGGGTTGCCACCCGGTCGCCGCGGCCCCCGTTGTCGTTCTGGTGCCACCAGTGCGGCGCGCCGGGGCCGCGACCAGGGGTGATGCCGCCGGCCCCGGCGACGCGGGGCACCGAAACGACGCGTGCGGCGGCGCCGTGCTCAGGAGGGGGCGTACCGGAACCGGCGCACCGTCACGGGTCCGTCGCCCGCCTGGACGCCCACGGTGCGCCCGGTGAACCCGCCGGCCACCTCGGTCGAGACGTAGCGGCCGTCGACGGTCGCCAGCGGGGTTTCGCGGCCGTCCAGGACGATCCCGAAGGTGATGAGGTCGGCGGCGTGGGCGTCCGGGGTGCCGCGCTCGGGGAGCCGGGCGGAGATCCGCAGGGTCACCGAGGCCGGGTCGCCGGCCGGCGCCTGGCCGAACACCTGGTGGAACGGACCCGCGTTCCCCACGGCGCGCACCGTCGGCATCGGCCTCGACGGCGTACCAGTGGGCGTCGTCGAGGCGCAGCACCAGTCGGCCCGTGCCCCGGCGGACGTCGAGCGTCGCCGTCGCGGTCCAGGCGAGGTCCGGGACGCGCACGACCACCGGACGCCCCGGCAGCAGCGCGAGGCCGTCCGGCCCGGGCGTCGCGTGCGCGAGGTCGCCGTGCGGGCTCACCCAGCGGGGCCCCAGCGCGGTCGCGAACGACTCGTCCAGACGCGTGTCCACCGGCCTCGGGGCGGCGAGGTCCTCCCGGAGGACCGGCCACTCGTCCACCCACTCGACCGGGCAGATGAACGTCTCGCGCCCGAGCACGTGCTGGCCGGGCGTGCGCCCGTGCGGCCGCACGCCGTGGAAGCAGGCCCACCACCGACCGTCCCACTCCAGGAGGTCGGCGTGGCCGACGGACTGGACCGGGTGGTCGGTCGAGCGGTGCGTGAGGATCGGGTTGCCGGGGTGGGGCTCCCACTCCGCGTCCGGGGCGTCGGGCCGGCGCGCCCGCGCGATGGTCACGCAGTGCCCCTTCTCGGTGCCGCCTTCGGCGAGCAGGAGGTACCACCAGTCGCCGACGCGGTACAGGTGCGGCCCCTCGGGCGCCTTCATCGTGCCGGTGCCGGCCCACACGTACCGGATCGGCGAGAGCCGCTCGCCGGTGAGCGGGTCGATCGTGACCTGGCCGCGCCCGTGCGGGTAGTGGTTCCAGGTGAGCAGGCACGCGCCTTGGTCGTCCCAGGCGAGGTCCGGGTCGATGCCCGGCGTGCCCGCCACGAAGACGGGCCCGGTCCAGGGGCCGGCGGCGTCGGTGGCGTGGAAGATCGCCTGTCCCCGCTCGAACTGGCCGACGTTGGTGGTGACGAACCAGAACCGGCCCGCATGGTGGCGCAGGGTGGATCCGTAGACGCCGCCGGAGGGGGCGTCCAGCGTCGACAGGTCGAACTGGTCGTCGCGATCGATGATGTTGCCGATCTGCTCCCAGGTGGCCAGGTCGGTGGAGCGGAACAGGGGCGCCCCGGGGAAGTACTCGAACGAGGAGTGCGCCAGGTAGACGGCGTCGGGTCCGGCGCACCAGGTGGGGTCGGGGTGGAAGCCGGGGATCGCGGGTTCGGTGTTTGGGAACTCCATGCGCAGTGATCCTAGGCAGGCCCGGCCGACGCGGCCGGGCGGACCCAGGGGAAGCGGGTCGGTGGTGATGGCCACCAGGGCGGTCTGCGGCGCGCCGCCCGCGAGGCGCACGGGCTGCGCGGACCCGGCGGCGCGGACCGTGCAGGAGGCGGACGGCAACAGCGCCGCGCATTCGGTCGGGGCGGAATGCGGATGCAGAAATGATCGTCCGGGCGCGGCCGCGCGAATGATGGGGCCGGTTTGATTCGAGAATCGCGCAGAAACCCGATCCGCCTCCTCGGCGGAATCGGTGAAAGAACGTGAACGAATGAAAGGTGAGGCCGGGGAATGCGGCCGATCGCGTCCGAAGGGAAGCGACCGATGCCGCCGGCGGCCCCGGCCCGCGCGCGGGCCGGGGCGTCGGAATCAGGAGCAGCCGATGTTGCTGAGCTTGGAGGAGGCCATGTGGGGCACCTGGTTGCTGCAGGTGACCACGTTGTTCCCCGCGTTGTTCGTCACCTTGATGCCGTACCCGCTCCAGTAATCCCAGATGGTGTTGGCGTCGATGACGTTGCCGTCGTTGCTGTAGGTCTTGATGCGGTGCGTCTGGATGCCGTCGACGTTGGCGCCCCGCGGCTGGCCGATCGTGTTGTGGCCCACGTACCAGTAGTTGCCCTTGACGTCGATCGCCGAGTCGGCGGAGGTGTCGCCGCTCGTGCCGGTGCGCTCGAAGAGGTTGTCGGTGAGCCGGCCGCCGTAGGTGCCCTCCTTCAAGTCGGCCCCCTCGGCCGTGGTGTCGCGGATGGTGTTGTGGTGGATGTTGTTGTTGTTCGACTGGTCCATGCCGCCGTTGCAGGCGTAGCCATCCGAGCCCCACTTGGTCTCCGACGAGCCGACGTAGACGCCCTCGCCGAAGCCCGGCTGGGCCTTGCCGGTGCCCTGGATCAGCGACCACTTCAGCTCGTTGTCGCTGCTGCACCGCATGAAGTGCACCGCCTCGTCGCCGACGTTGGTCACCGTGATGTAGTCCAGGACCGTACGGTTCGAGCCGTCCAGCACGACGCCCTTGCTCGAGTTCTGCAGCGTGACGTGGTTGACGACCCACCAGTCGCCGGTGATGGTCAGGGCGGTGCCGGACCCCTTGTTCGTGCTGCCGGTCTGGAGGAAGACGCCCTCGCGCCACTCGCCCTGGATCTTGATCGGGTTGCCGGCGGAGCCGTTGTTGCTGGCGCGGAACTGGCCGGTGTAGGTGCCGGCGTGGAGGTAGATCGTGTCGCCCGGTCCGGCGCTGCTCAGCGCGGAATGCAATTGCCCGGAATTGTAGACATCGTGCCAGGTGGCCGCCTGGGCGTTGGGGGCCACAATGGTGGCCGCAAGAATCGTCGCCCCGAGGACGGCTGCGCATCGTTGCGTTGTTTTCATTTCTGGATCATGGCACCGGGTCTGCGGCTCCGACAACCCCTTTCGCGGCCAGCGGCGAATGTCGAAGGCGGCGGCGTCGTGGAATGAATCGATGAAAATAGTCCGATTCACGCTCAACCGGGGATGGCGCTTACCCACCCCGCGGTGGCCGGATCCGCCGAGGCAACACCGTGCAACCGGCCGGGGTCGACGGCCGGACCGAGGGTGCGTGGGCGGGTGCAGTACGAGGTGCGTGGGCGGGTGCAGCGCGGGGTGCGTGGGCGCGCAGTTCGGTGTGCGGCGCACGGGCGGGGACGTGGAAAGACCCCCGACCAGGTGGAAGCTGATCGAGGGTCGATCCGTGCGCGAGAGAGGACTTGAACCTCCACGCCCTAATACGGGCACTAGCACCTCAAGCTAGCGCGTCTGCCAATTCCGCCACCCGCGCAAGGTGTCGGCCGGGTCTCCCCGGCAGCCCCGCAACTATAGCGCGCCGCGGGGATCGTGTCGAAACGGGGGTGCGCGCCGCTCAGGACGCGTCGCGGGCCTCGTTCGGGCCGCCCGAGACGTCGTCCAGCGCCCGGGCGATCTCGTCGGGCAGCGTCATCTCCTCGGCCTCCAGGTAGGGGGCCAACTGGGCGGCGGTGCGGACGCCGAGCAGCGGGGCGGTGACGCCGGGGGCGTCGCGGACCCACAGGTACGCCACCTGCAGCGGCGTGATGCCCAGGCCGTCGGCCGCCCGCGCGACGGCTTCGACGACGGCGCGGGAACGGGGCTCCAGATACGGCTCGACGTACCACTGGAAGTGGCGTGTGGCGCCGCGGGAGTCCCGGGGGACGCCGGTGCGGTACTTGCCGGTGAGGACGCCGCGTCCGAGCGGGGACCAGGGGAAGAACCCCATGCCGAAGTGCTGCAGCGCCGGCAGCACCTCCACCTCGGCGCGGCGGGCCAGCAGGGAGTACTCGACCTGGTTGCTGACCAGCGGGGCGCGCCCCGGGACGGCGCGCTGCCAGGTGGCCGAGGCGGCTGTCTGCCAGCCGACGAAGTTCGACAGGCCGACGTAGCGGGCCATCCCGGAGGCGACGGCGAAGTCGAGGGCCGCCAGCGTCTCCTCCAGGGGCGCGTGCCCCCAGGCGTGCACCTGCCACAGATCGACGTGGTCGGTGCCGAGCCGCTCCAGCGAGCCCCGCAGGTCGTCCAGCAGGGCATGGCGCGAGGTGTCCACCGTCCGGGCACCGTCGCGGAAGACGAAGCCGGCCTTCGTGGCGATGACCAGGTCGGAGCGCGCGACGTCGGCGCGCAGCAGCCGCCCGAGGATGCGTTCGGCGTCCCCGCGGGCGTAGGCGGGCGCGGTGTCGATCAGGGAACCGCCGGCGTCCACGAAGCCGCGCAGGACGCCGCGGGCGTCCTCGGCCCGGGTGTCGCGGCCCCACGTCATCGTCCCCAGCCCGAACCGGGAGACGGTCAGGCCGCTGAACCCGACCTGCCGTGTGCGCTGCGGGGCGGTCTTCGTCGCGGGCGCCATGCCTAGACCGGGGTGACCACGCCGGCGACCAGCAGGCCAGCGATCAGGATCGCCAGCACGATCCGGTAGATCACGAACGCGGTGAAGTTGTTGGACGCCACGAACTTCAGCAGCCACGCGATGGACACGTAGGCCACGACGAACGACACGACGATCCCGATGATGGTGGCGAGCCACCCGACCCCGCCCGGGGC
The DNA here is from genome assembly GCF_011393335.1 of Propioniciclava coleopterorum. Taxonomy (NCBI): domain Bacteria; kingdom Bacillati; phylum Actinomycetota; class Actinomycetes; order Propionibacteriales; family Propionibacteriaceae; genus Propioniciclava; species Propioniciclava coleopterorum. Next base: position 2,966,181 of record NZ_CP049865.1, read on the forward strand.
GGAGATGTCGGACGCCGCCGAGACCGCCTGGTAGCCGCCGGCGGCGACCAGCGTCGGGATGCCGAGGAAGAAGCTCATCCGGGTGGCGGTGACGCGGTCGATGCCCAGGAACAGCGCGCCGGAGATGGTGGCGCCCGAGCGGCTGACGCCCGGGATGAGCGAGAAGCACTGGATGAGGCCCAGCAGGGCGCCGTCCTTCCAGGTGATGGAGTCCTCGCCGCGGTCCTGCTTGCCGAACCGGTCCGCGGCGAACATCACCACGCTCCACACGACCAGGCCGCCGACCACGAACCACAGCGACCGCAGCGGCCCCTCGATCAGGTCCTTCAACGCGAAGGCGATGACGGCCGTGACGGCGAAGCCGGCGATGATCGCCCAGCCGAGCTGGAAGTCGGCGCCGCGCTTGGCGCGGTCGGCCAGGCCGGCGAACCAGGCGCCCGCGATGCGGACGATGTCCTTCCAGAAGTACACGATGGAGGCGAGCATGGCCCCGATCTGGATGATGGCGGTGTACGCGGTGACCGACGGCGCGTTGATGGGCAGCCCCATCAGCTTCTCGGCGACGGTGAGGTGGCCCGTGGAGGAGATCGGGAGGAACTCCGTCACGCCTTCGATGATGCCGAGGATGACCGACTGCCACCATTCCAACATGCGTGTGCTCTCCGTTCGTTCGCCGAATCAGACGCCCCAGCGTAGCCCGCTCGCCGCCCGTTAGGCTGGCCGGGTCGCGGCACCGCGCCGCCCCTGTGCGAGGAGAACCCATGAAGGCATGGTCCGGCCCGGACGTCCCCACCCTGTCTCCGGACCCGACCCTGCCCCGCGTGTACGACACCGCCTCGCAGGCCCTGGTGGAGGTCGGTCGCGAGGACGCCCCCGCCCGCTTGTACGTCTGCGGGATCACCCCCTACGACGCCACCCACCTCGGCCACGCGAACACCTACCTGGCCTTCGACCTGCTGCAGCGGGTGTGGCGCGACGCGGGCAGGGAGGTCGTCTACACCCAGAACGTCACCGACGTGGACGACCCGCTGCTGGAGCGCGCCGAGGCCACCGGGGTCGCGTGGGAGGACCTCGCGGAGGGGCAGGTGGAACTGTTCCGCACCGACATGGAGGCGCTGCGCGTGATCCCGCCGCAGCACTACGTGGGCGCCGTCGAGTCGATCCCGCTGGTGGTCGACCTCATCGAGCGGCTGCTGCCGACCGGTCTGGTCTACCAGGTGGACGACCCCGAGCACCCCGACTGGTACTTCGCCTGCTCGCAGGCCCACGACTTCGGCGAGGTGTCCAACCTCGACCGCGCCACCGCCGTGGCGCTGTTCGGCGAGCGCGGCGGCGACCCGGACCGCCCCGGCAAGCGCGACGCGCTGGACTGCCTGGTGTGGCGGATGGCCCGCGACGGCGAGCCGAGTTGGGACTCCGCGCTGGGACGCGGCCGTCCGGGCTGGCACATCGAGTGCACCGCGATCGCGCTGCAGTTCCTGGGGGAGACGTTCGACGTGCAGGGGGGCGGCTCCGACCTGATCTTCCCGCACCACGAGATGTGCGCCACCGAGGCCCGGGCGGCCACCGGCGAGGCGTTCGCGGACGCCTACGTGCACGCCGGCATGGTCGGCTACGAGGGCGAGAAGATGTCCAAGAGCAAGGGGAACCTGGTCCTGGTGTCGCGGCTGCGCGAGCAGGGCGTCGACCCGATGGCGATCCGGCTGGTGCTGCTCGCGCACCACTACCGCGAGGACTGGGAGTACACCGACGCCGACCTGGCCCGCGCGCAGGAGCGGCTGGCGGCGTGGCGGGGCGCGATGAACGACGCCACGGGGATGCCGGCCGGGGAGACCGTCGCCGCCGTGCGGGCCGCGCTGCGCGACGACCTGGACGCGCCCTCGGCCCTGGCCGCCGTGGACGCCTGGGTGGCGGCGTCGGCGGCCATCGACAGCGATGACACCGACGCCCCCGGCGATATCCAGCGCGTGGTGGACGCGCTGCTGGGCGTCATCCTGGCCTGACGGCCGACTCCAGCGCCGCCTTCGCGGCCGCCCGCTCCTGCTTGGCGCGGGCGACCTCGGCGCGCGCCGTCGACCACGAGCGCCAGCGGCCGCGCCGCACCGCGAGCACCGTCAGCGCGACGCCGGCCGCCAGCCCGAGCGCTATCACGACGACGGAGCCCTCCATGCCCACCGTCCCTCCGGACAGCCAGTCCGGCCCGGCGAGGTGGCCTTCAAACAGGCCGCGCCCCGACCCGGAGCCGGAGACGTCGGTGCCGAAGACGGCCGACTGCATGGCGTTCCAGGCGAAGTGGATGCCGATGGGCAGCCACAGCCTCCCCGTCAGGATGTAGGCGACGTTGAGCAGCAGGCCGGCGCTGATCATGATCGCGACCGCGCCGTAGACGCCGGCGCCGCCGTTGCTGACGTGCACCAGGCCGAAGACGACGGTGAGGGCGGCCACGGCGACGGTCGAGCCGAAGCGGGCGTCCAGCAGGCGGAGCAGGAAGCCGCGGAAGAACACCTCCTCGCCGAAGGCGGCGCCCACGCCGAGCATGGTCCCGATCAGGATCCCGCCGTGGAGGGCGGGGTCCGTGCCCCGGTACACGCCCAGGGCGAGCAGGATCAGGCCGCCGACCCCGATGAGCCCGGCGCCGAGCATGGTGCCCGCGGACAGTTCCCCCACGATGCCGCGCCGGCGGAACGTGTCGTGGAAGTCGGCGCGCGCGAACGCCCGCAGCAGGAGGGCGAAGCCGATCATCGACACGACCGCGTAGGTGCCGAAGTAGACCGTGGCGGCGGCGGGGTCGCCCAGCAGGAGCTGCATGCCCTGGCTCGGGTCGATGGTCCCGCCGTCGCCGCGGAGCCGGTCCAGCATGGTCAGGGCGATCACGGCGCCGCCGGCGAGTCCGGCGAACAGTTGGGCGACGAAGAACAGGACGGCGCCGAGGAGGGCCTGGAGCAGCGGCAGCCGCCCGCCCGGTCCGACCGGCAGGGTCGGCGGGCCCGGTGGTGCGACCGGAAGGTGCTGCGGGATCGGGGCGGGCTGCGCCGCCGGGGTGTGCTGACGGGGGGTGGGTTCGGGCCGCGACGAGGGGCCGGACGGGGTGAACGTCATGCCCCGCACACTAACCCCACGTCCGGAGGCGTCCCAGCGTTCGGACGCGCGTCCGCCCCGATCGCGTTCGACCCGGGGCGTCGGGCGCCGCACTAGACTTCCCCCACGTGAAGACGTTCGAGGAGCTGTTCGCCGAGTTGACCGCGAAGGCGGAGGCGCGACCCGAGGGGTCGGGCACCGTGCAGGAGCTGGACGCCGGCGTCCACTTCATCGGCAAGAAGATCGTGGAGGAGGCCGCCGAGGTGTGGATGGCCGCCGAGTACCAGTCCGACGCGGAGGCGTCCGAGGAGATCAGTCAGCTGCTGTACCACGTGCAGGTGATGATGATCGCCAAGGGGCTCACGCTGTCCGACATCTACCGCTACCTGTGAGGGGAACCGTGAACGACCGCCCGCTGCTGCGCATCGCGCTGCCGAACAAGGGCTCGCTCGCCGAGTCGACCCAGGCCATGCTGCGCGAGGCCGGGTACGCCCAGCGCGTCGACACCAAGGACCTCGTCCTGCTCGACGAGGCCAACGGCGTCGAGTTCTACTACCTGCGCCCGCGCGACATCGCGGTGTACGTGGGGGAGAAGACGCTCGACCTGGGCTTCACCGGCCGCGACATGCTGCTCGACTCCGGCGCGGACGCCGAGGAGGTGCTGGCGCTCGGCTTCGGCGGGACGCGCTTCCGCTTCGCCGCGCCCGGGGCGTCCGGCTGGACGGTCGCGTCTTTGGACGGCAAGCGGATCGCGACCTCCTACCCGGGGCTGCTGGGCGGCTACCTGGCCGAGCGCGGGGTCGAGGCGCGCCTCATCAAGCTCGACGGCGCTGTGGAGAGCGCCGTGCGGCTGGGCGTCGCCGACGCGATCGCGGACGTGGTCGAGACGGGCAGCACCCTCAAGCGCGCCGGCCTCGAGGTCTTCGGGGACCCGATCCTGACGTCCGAGGCGATCCTCATCCAGGGTGCGGGCGTCGACAAGCCGGCTGGACTGGACCTGCTGCTGCGCCGCCTGACCGGCGTGATGACCGCCCGCAACTACAAGATGGTCGACTACAACATCGACGCCGCCAAGCTCGACGCCGCGATCGCGATCACGCCCGGCATCGACAGCCCGACGGTGTCCCACCTGGCCCGCGAGGGCTGGCTCGCGGTGCGCGCCATGATCCCCGCCAAGCAGGCGCCGAGCATCATGGACGACCTGTGGGACGCCGGCGCGGAGGGCATCCTCGTCACCGACATCGCGGCGTGCCGGCTGTGAGCGCCGCCGAGAAGCCGACCGCGGGCGTCCCCGAGCAGTTCGAGGCGCACCCGCACCTGCTGCGGCGGCAGGCGGTGCTGTGGACGATCGTCATGGGCGGCGCGGCCCTGCTGGGCTGGTTCATGCTGCCCGCCACGATCCGGGCGATGTTCACCCTGCCGCAGATCCTGACGCTGGCGTTCTTCCTGGTGTTCATGCTGGGCGTCGTGTGGACGGTGGCCTCCGGCTGGGTGCGCGCGGACGCCTCGGGGCTGTCGGGACGCAACGGGCTGCGCAGCTACCGGATCGGGTGGGACGAGATCGAGTCGATCCGCTACCGCGACGGCGACCACTGGGCCTTCGTCGAGCTCAACGACACCACCGACCGGCCGCTGCTCGGCATCATGCGCTCCGACGGTGAGATGGCCGACGACAAGGTCGAGGAGCTCCGGGCGATCGCCGCCCGCCACATCCCCCGCTGACGGACCGCCGGCCGGCGGCCACCCCGGACCGGTCCGGCGCGCCCGCCCGGATCCGGACGCCCCCTAGAACGGCCAGATGAGCGGCACCAGGCCGATGCCGACGAGCCCGTAGAGGGCCAGGAGGACCAGGCCGAGCCGCCAGTAGTCGCCGAACCGGTAGCCGGCGGCCTCCATGACCACGAGGTTGGCCGGCGTGGCGACCGGGGTCAGCAGCGCCGCCGCGGCGAACACCGCGATGGCGATGAGCACCGGCGTGGCCGAGACGCCCATGTCGGCGGCGGCCGCCGCGCCGATCGGCAGCACGATGAACGCCGTGGCCATGTTGCTGATGAGCTGGCCCAGCACCGCGGTCACGATGAAGAGCCCCAGCAGCAGCGCGTGCGGCCCCAACGGACCCACGATCCCGACGAGAGCGTCGGCGAGCTGGTCGGCGGCCCCGCTGCCCACCATCGCGGCCGACAGCGACATCAGACCGCCGACGAGGATGACGGTGGTCCAGCCGATCCCCGCGTAGACCTGGCGGACGCTCAGCACGCCCGTGGCGATGATCGCCAGCGCCGCGAGCAGGCCCGCGACGGCCGCCGGCACCACGTTGGTCGCCAGCAGCACGACCATGACGGCGAGGATCACCAGCGTCCTGCGCGCGCCCCGCCCGAGCGGGACGGCCTGTCGGCGCAGCGGCTCCGGGGCGTCCACCGCGACGATGTCGGGGTCCAACGCGGCGGCGTCGACCGCCTCCCAGCTGCCGGTGAACAGCACGGTGTCGCCGACGTGCAGGTCGTGCCCGGTCGTGACCGCGCGGCCGGCGTGCTGCACCGCGGTGACGACCAGCCGGCCGCTCTCGGTCGGCATCCCGGGGAAGACGTGGTCCCCGATGAAGCGCGAGCGGGGCGGGATCAGCGCCTCCAGGACGCCGTCGGCGGGCCCCAGCCGCACCGCCCCGTCCTTCGGGAGGTCGTAGTGCTCCGACAGGACGGCCGCGTGGTCGCCCAGGTCGCGCAGCGCGCGGGCGGCGTCCCGGCGGGGGATGAGGCGGGGTCCCAGCAGCAGGACGATGACGACCGTGCCGAGCACCATGGCGACGCCGGTCAGGGTCAGCGTGAACAGCCCGATGGCGGGCAGCCCGAGCTGGGCGGCGTAGTCGGCCACGACGAGGTTCACCGGGGAGCCGGTCAGCAGCAGCAGCGAGCCCGCGTGGGCGCCGAACGCCAGGGGCATGAGGAGTTCAGAGGGGGAGCGGCCGGCCCGGGTGGCCAGCACGACCACCACCGGGGTGAGGGCGGCGACCGATCCGTTCGGGGTGATCACGGCGGTCAGCACGGCGACCATCGCCAGGATGATGAGCACGAGCCGGACCCGGCTCTCGCCCGCCAGGCGCATCGCCAGGTCGCCGACCCAGGTCGTGACGCCCGTCTCGTCCAGAGCCTCGCTCACCACGAACAGCGCCGCGATGAAGATGACGGTCGGGTCGCCGAAGCCGGTGAACGCCTCGGGCAGGCTCAGCACGCCCGTCGCCCACAGGGCGACGGGGACCGCGAGGGCCACCAGCATGACGGGGAACCGGTCCCAGATGAAGACGGCGACCGTGGCGGCCAGGACCAGCAGCGTGAGGACGGCCGGTGTCACCATCCACCTCCGGGGTCGTCCGGGATGGTGCTCATGCCGTTGCGTCCTCCGCTCTCGCCCAGGACGGCCGCCCGTCCACGGTCTTCCAGCGTGCTTCCCGGCCCACCCCCGGCACATCACCCCCGTTGGGTGATGTTCGCGACGGCCGCGACTTTTAGCATCGTGACAAGCCACTACACGCATGCCCGGGCATGGGGTCCGGGCGACCTATCGAATGGAAACCAATGGCGCACCCAGCTCCGTACCCACGCTTCACCCTTCCCGCCCGCAGCCTGGCCACCGCGATCGGGGACGCCGTCCCCGGCGGCGCGGAGGCGGTGGCCCACCTGGTCTTCGCCGGCGAGGAGCTGCCGGCCATCACGGGCATCGGGCCGGAGCGGTCCGAACTGCTGGGCTTCAGCGGCGCGACCGGCTCGGCCCTGACCCTCCCGACCAGCGAGGGCCCGCTGCTCATCGCGGTCGGCGCCGGGCCGCGCGCGGAGGTCTCCACGGCCGCGCTGCGCGACGCCGCGGCCGCCGCGGCGCGCGCCGTCATGCGGGTCGGCGAACTCGCGATCGTCGTCCCGGAGACCGGGCTGCCGGATGAGGAGGTCTCCGCGGCGCTGCTCGAGGGCGCGGCGCTGGCCCGCTACGTGCACCGGATCGGGAGCGACGCCGAGACCACCGCGCTGACGAACCTCACGCTCATCGCCGACGCGGCGCGCCACGACGCCCTGCAGGACGGCCTCACCCGCGGCCACGTCACCCTCGCCGCGGCCGAGCTGGCCCGCGACCTGGCCGGGACGCCGGGCGGCATCCTGACCGCGACCCGCCTGGGCGAGGTCGCCCAGGAGTACGGCGAGCGCGCCGGGCTGACCGTCGAGGTCTTCGACGAGGAGCAACTCGTCGAGATGCGCCTCGGCGGCCTGCTGGGGGTCAACCTGGGCAGCCACGAACCGCCCGTGATGATCAAGCTGCGCTACGAGCCGGCCAAGCCCACCGGGCACGTCGCCCTGGTCGGCAAGGGCATCATGTACGACTCCGGCGGCCTGGCGCTCAAGCCGGCGGACGCGGTGCACGCCACGATGAAGAACGACATGACCGGCGCCGCCGCCATCCTGGGCGCCATGACGGCGCTGCGCGATCTGGGCTGCACCACGGCCGTCACCGGCTACCTGATGTGCACCGACAACATGCCCGGCGGCAAGGCGATGCGCCTGGGCGACATCATCGTCATGCGCGACGGCCGGACCGTCGAGGTCACCAACACCGACGCGGAGGGGCGCCTGGTGATGGCGGACGCGCTGGTCCTGGCCACCGAGGAGCCGGTGGACGCCGTGGTCAACATCGCGACCCTGACCGGGGCCGCGATGCGCGCCCTGGGGATGGAGATCGCGGCCGTGCTGGGCAACAACGACGGGCTGATCACGATGGTGAAGGCCGCCGCCGACCGGGTCGACGAGCCCGTGTGGGAGCTGCCGTTGGACCGCCGGTACCGGGCCGAGCTCGACTCGCCGATCGCCGACATCCGCAACATGGGCGGCCCCAACGCGGGCGCCATCACCGCCGCGCTGTTCCTGGAGACCTTCGTCAAGGACCGCCCGTGGGCGCACCTGGACATCGCGGGGACCGCCCAGTCCGAGCGCGCGCAGCGCTGGCACAACCAGGGCACGACCGGGTTCGGCGCGCGCCTGCTCGTCGACCTGGCGATGCGGTTCGATGCGGGGGTGCTCTGATGGCGGAAGCCTCCCCGGAGGTCGAGGTCTCCGAGGAGCCGGGCGGGGGGTTCCTGGGCGCGATCGAGAAGATCGGCAACAAGGTGCCCGCCCCCGCCCTCATGTTCGCCTACCTGGTCCTGCTCGTCATCGTCCTGTCCTGGCTGTTGAACCTGGCCGGGGTGGGCATCACGGAGAAGATCACGGTGCCGGTCGTGGACGGGGTGGTCCAGCTCGACCACTTCGAGGACACCACGCAGCCGGGCGTCGTGGTCCCGCCCGCCTACGGCGAGGACTGGACGATCGTCGAGCAGACGGTCGAGATCCGCAGCCTGCTGTCGGTCGACGGGCTCCGGTTCATCTTCTCCTCGTTCGTCGACAACTTCGCGGGGTTCGGCGTCATCGCGGTGATGTTCATCGCGATGCTCGGCGCCGGCATCGCTGAGGAGTCGGGGCTGCTCGGCTCGCTGATCCGCAAGCTGGTGGGCTCGGCCCCGCGCTGGGCGCTGAGCTTCCTGCTCATCCTGGTCGGCGTCCTCTCGTCGGTCGCGTCCGACGCCGGCTACCTGATCCTCATCCCGCTCGCCGCCGCGGCCTTCGCCAGCGTCGGCCGGCACCCGCTCGCCGGCCTGGCGAGCGGCTACGCGGGCGTGGCGGTCATCTTCATGGTCAACCTGTCGCCCACGCCCGTGGACGCCATGATCACCGAGGTCGCGAACGAGGCGATCGCGCTGGCGGGGGCGAGCCGATCACGATCGTCGCCAACTACTACTTCATGATCGCGATGTCGTTCATCCTGGCGTTCGTCGCCGCGGTGGTGACCGAGCGGATCGTGGAGCCCCGCCTGGGCCCCTGGGAACCCGAGGAGGGGTCGTTCGGGCATCAGGAGACGCTCGAGGTCGCGCCCGAGGCCGACCGCCGCGGGTCGCGTTTCGCCCTGATCGCGTTCCTCGTGGTCACGGTCGTCGTGGCGTTGGCGACACTGCTGCCCGGGGCGCCGCTGCGCGATCCGGAGTCCGGCGCGATCATCGGGAACACGCCGTTCATGGACAGCCTGCTGTTCATCATCACCATGCTGTTCGGGGTCGCGGGCGTCGCCTACGGCGCCGGCGCCGGGACGATGAAGGGCAGCGGCGACGTGATCGCCGCCATCACCAAGACGTTCTCCGGCCTGGCCGGCATGGTCCTGATGCTGCTGATGATCGCCCAGTTCATCGCCTACTTCAACTGGACGAACATGCCGGCGGTGCTGGCGGGTTCGCTGGCGGAGATGCTCGGCCGGGCCGACATCGGGCCGGTGCCGCTGCTGCTGGGCTTCATCGTGGTCATCACCCTGCTCGACTTCATCATGCCGGGTGCCCTGCCCAAGTGGGCGATCTTCGCCCCCATCTTCGTGCCGCTGTTCATGCGGCTCGGGGTGGCGCCCCAGACCCTGCTCGCGGCCTACCGCGTCGCCGACTCCCCGGTGAACGCGCTGACGCCGCTGATGGTCTACCTGCCGTTCATCGCGACGGTGGCGCAGCGGTACCAGAAGAAGGCGGGCATCGGCACGGTCGTGGCGTTGATGATGCCCTACTCGATCGCGATCTTCCTCGTGTGGACGGTCCTGTTCATCGTGTGGTTCGTGCTCGGCATTCCGCTGGGCCCGGGCTACCCGACCTCGATGCCGTGATGCCGGCACCCGGGGCGCCGCGATGACGGCGCACGACGCCGGCGCGACGGCGCCGCCTGAGCCCCGCCCGGGCCCGGCGGCGCCGTCGGCGGTGCCCGCGGCAGGTGCGTCGCCCCGGGAGCCCCGCGCGGGGCGCCGGGTGGGCGCGCTGCTGGTGGGGACCGCGCTCGTCGCGGGCGGCGTGGGCGGGGGAGCGGTCTACGGGCTGGGCCGGGCGGTCGCCCCCGACACCTGCGACGTGGCCGGGGTGGCGCGCTCGGTGCTGCCGGGGGTGGTGACCGTCCTGGTGGACGGCGCCGTCGGCAACGGCTCGGGGAGCGGCGCGATCCTGACCCGGGACGGCACCATCGTCACCAACGACCACGTGATCGCCGCGGCCGCCGCCGGGGCGGCCGCCTCAGCGTCGTGCTGTCCTCGGGCGAGACCGAGGAGGCCACCCTGGTCGGCACGGACGCCAAGACGGACCTGGCGGTGCTGCGCGTCGAGGCCACCGACCTGCCCACGGTCGCACTCGGCGAGCCGACGGCGTTGAGCGTGGGCCAGCAGGTCGTGGCCCTGGGCGCCCCCTTGGGCCTGTCCGGCACGGTCACCAGCGGCATCGTCAGCGCCCTGGACCGCGACATCAGCGCGCCGACGGCGTCCGGGGGCACCACGGTGCTGGCCGGGACGATCCAGACCGACGCGTCGATCAACCCGGGGAACTCGGGCGGGCCGCTGGTGGACTGCGCCGGCCGCCTCGTCGGGATCAACACCGTCATCGCGACGGTGCCGGACGCCTCGGGCACGGCGGGCGGGGGCAACGTCGGCATCGGCTTCGCGGTGCCCGCCGGCACCGTGCGTCGCATCACCGACGAATTGGTCCAGCACGGGCGCGCCACGCACCCGTGGCTGGGTCTGACGCTGCGGGAGATCCCCGCCGAGGTGCTGCCGCCCGGCGTCGAGGGCGGGTTGTTCGTCCAGGGGGTCACCGCCGGTGGGCCGGGCGCGAAGGCCGGCGTCGCGCCGGGCGACGCGATCGTGGCGATCGGGGGCGGGCCGGCCACCTCGTTCACCAAGGGCAGGCTCCTGGCCACCGCGGCCGTGGGCGATCCGGTCGAGCTCACGATCCTGCGCCAGGGCGCCCGGGGCACGGCGTGGGTGACGCTGGCCGAGGCCCCGGGCGCCTGAGCGGCCTCAGGCCAGCTCGTCGACGAGCGCGAGCTCGTCCTCCTCCGACAGCGAGGTCTGCAGTACGGTGCCGCCGAACTCGCTCATACCGGCCGCGAACTTGTCGTCGGTGACCTTGCGGGCGAGGATCACGACCGCCGCGTGCCCGGGCTCCAGCATCCCGTCGACGCGCTCCTTGAACGAGCGGTCGATCCCGGACTGGCCCAGGCGTCCGACGAGCGCCCCCCAGGCCCCTCCGAGCAGCATGCCGATGGCGGGGCTGAGGAACAGCAGGCCGAACAGCATCCCCCACAGGGCGCCGGACGCCACGGAGCCACCCACGATCCGCGAGGGGGTGTCGACGTGCTTCTTGCCGTCGACGTCCACCCGGATGAGGGCCACTCCCGACAGGTCGAGGATGAAGTCGCGCTGCAACTCCAGCACGCGCTCGTACGCGCGCCCCGCCACCGTCTCCTCGTCGTAGCCGATGATGATCAACTCGGACATTCGCTTCCTTCCCGGCCGCCCGGCGGCGGTCCGCAGCCAGCCTGTGTCGCCCCTCGCCGGTGCACATCACCCGGTGGGGGTGGCGCCGATCAGGAGCCGGGCTGGCCGCGGGGGACGAGGTTGAGCCGCCTCGCCATCCGCACCGCGTCGCGTCTCGACGTGACGCCGAGCTTGCGATGGATGGACTTCAGGTGCTGCTTCACCGTGTTGACCGAGATGCCGAGTTCGTCGGCGATCTCGTCGTTGGAGCGCATCGTGGCCAGGTACGCGAGCACGACCCGCTCGCGCTGGGTCACCGCCTCGACCTGCGCCGGCACGGGCGGCTCGGGGTCCTCCGCGCGGGCGTCCATCAGCCACTCGACCAGGTCGGGGTGCGTCCCCACGACGGCCGCGTGGTGGGCCAGCAGGACGCCGACGCGCGGGTCGTGCCGCAGGAAGGGACGCATCAGGCCCTCGGTCGCGGCCAGGTCGAGGGCGCGGGCGAAGGCCATCAGCGAGCGGTGCTCCTCGCCGGACGCGTCCGCGGCCAGCGCGAGCTCCACCCACGCCTCGCCGGCCACGGAGTCGTCGCGACCCAGCAGCGGGGCGACCAGGTCCTCGACCTCGCCGGGGCGGCGCCGCGCCCGAGCGGTGCGCGACGCCACGAGCAGCAGGTCGGCGGGCAGGCGGCCCTGCTCGCGCGCGCGGTCGAGCAGGTCCTGGGCCCGGTCGACCGATCGGCGCGCCAGCTCCGCCTCGACGCGCAGCGCGGTGTGCAGCCGGCTCAGCGCGGGCTTGGTGCCGCGGGCGAGCCGGCGCTCGACCTCGCGCAGGATGGCCTCGGCGCGGGCGACCTCGTCGGTCTCGAGGCGGCGATCGGCCTCGGCGAGCCGGAAGGCGATCGAGACGAACGGATCCTCCTCGCGGTTGGACATCTGGCCCTGGGTGACGGCGGTCGCGGCGAGCGCAGGGTCGCCCTGCAGCAGCGCGATCCGGGCGAGCGCCAGCCAGCCCATCGCCGCCTGTCCGGGGCGGGCGCGCCGGCCCTCGGCGACGGCGTCCTCGGCGTGCCGCCTGGCCCGCCGCAGCCGGCCCATCTCGGTGAGCGCGAGTGCGCGCAGGCCGTTCCAGAACGCGTCCGGACGCGCGGCCTCGGTGCCGCCGCTCGCCGCCGATCCGGTGAGGGACTCCAGCAGGTCCAGCGCGGTCTGAGCGTCGCCGGACCAGAGCTCGCCCACCGAGAGCAGGCGGCGGACCGCGCCGAGGTCGCCGACGCGGGCGAGCACGCCCGCCTCGAGGCGGCTCGCCTCGAACAGGGCCCGCTCGGACGCCTCCACCAGCGCGGGGGCGTCCCCGCGGCACCGTGCGACGCCGGCCTGGATCGCCGCGTGGCACACGACCGCGACCGCACGTTCGCGGTCGGGCATGGCCGGGATGAGCGTCGAGGCCCAGCGCAGCCGGGCCGAGGCGGTCGCGTGGTCGCGGTGTTGCGCGGCCTCGTGCGCCAGCGCCAGCTGGAGTTGCGCCCGTCCCAGGACCACGGGTGCCGGGACGTCGGAGAGCCGCAGCGGGATCGGGAGCCCGCGCACCTGCAGCACGTTGGCCGCCACCGCGTCGAGGACCAGCCCGGCGACCAGGTCCCAGTCCTGCGAGGCGACCGCGCTGTCGACCGCGCGCTCCAGGTCGCCCTGCTCCTCGAACCAGGCGGCCGCGCGCCGTGACAGTTCGCTGGCCCGCAGGGGCGCGGTGCGCACCAGGTGGGCGCGCAGGGCCTCCAGCACGAGCGGTTGGGGATGCCACCAGCCGCGCTCGTCGGCCACGTAGTAGTTCGCCTGCGTCATCGCGCCGAGCGTGTCCGCGACGCCGGGGTCCGCGGTGAGCGCGGCCGCGAGCGGGGCGTTGACGGCGTCCACGACGCTGGTGAACAGCAGGGTGTCGCGCTGTCGCGGCTCCAGCCCGTCGAGTTCGGCCACGACGTAGGAGCGGACGAGTGGGTCGCGTCCGGTGAACCGGGAGGCCGCCTGCAGCGGGTCGCGGGCGCGCCCCAGCGACAGCGCGCTCAGCGCCAGGGCCGCCGGCCAGCCGCCGGTGGCCTCGGTGAGGCGCTGCACCTCGACCGGGGGCAGCGTGAACCCGCGCGAGCGGAACAGGTCGTCGGCCTCGTCCACGGTGAAGGTCAGGTCGGTGACGTGCACCTCGCCCAGTTCGCCGGCCACCCGCAGCCGGTGCAGCGACAACGGGGGACGCCGGCGCGCCAGCAGCACCAGGTGCAGGCCGAGCGGCGGGCGTCGCAGCACGTTCTCCAGTTCGTCGGCCGCCTCGTCGTTGCAGGCGAGGTCGCAGTCGTCCAGGACGAGGACCGCGCCGCGTCCGGCCATGGCCTCGAGCAGGTCGCCGAGCGCGTCGGCCGACTCACCCGCGGGGATCACCGAGTCGCCGAGCGTGGCGGCGGCGGCCTCGCGCACGAGCCGGACGAGGCGCGCCGGCGTCGCGTCGCGCCCGGTCAGCGACACCCAGCACACGGGGCCGTGGGGTGTTCCGGCCCGCGCCCACTCCGCCAGAGCCACGGTCTTCCCGGTGCCCGAACCGCCCAGGACCAGCGTGACCGGGTGGCGCACCACCTCGTCGAGGAGGGCGTCGATCCGCGGGCGCGGCACGATCGGGGTGTGGAAGCTCGGGATGCTCGCGCGGCTCGTCCGCGCGTCGCCGGGGAACGGCACGCCGTCGTGCGGCGGCGGGTTGGCCGGCCCGGGCGGGACGACCGTCGTCGCGCGGGCGCGCCGAATACCGTCGGGTCCGTCGGGGGCTAGCGGATCTTCGTCATCGATCGCGGCGCGGAGCGCGGGATCGACGTGCATTCCGTCCCGCGTCGAGACGCGGGGCTCCGCGGAACCCTGGGGTTCCGGGCACGGCGCCGTTGCCATGGCCGCAGGATACCCCGTCCGGGGATGAATTGGGCAGGGACTGCCCGGGGTGGGGGAGCGGAGGGGCCGCGCTCAGTTGATGCCGCGCTTGCGCAGCAGCTCGCTGATCTCGTCGAACTCCGAGTCCTGCGCCGGCGCGCCGCCCTTCTGCGCGGGGGCGGGTGGCGCCGCAGGGGCTGCGGGTGCCGCGGGCCGCGGCTCGAGGGCGCCGCCCGTGGAGCCGCTCCGGGCGGTGCGCGCCGCCTTGCGCTCGGACTTGGCGAGCTCGCGCCGGTCCTTGGCGGACTCGGACGGGATCAGCCGGCTGCCGAGCAGCAACAGGGTGCCGAGGCCGGCCAGCACGAGGCCGACCCACTCCATCGGGGTGAAGTCGAGCCCGTTCCACCAGGAGTACAGGGTGCGGGCCGCGCCCTCCGCCGCGCCGCCGAGCCCGGCGAGGTAGATCGCCATCGGCAGCAGGGTCAACCCGATCCACCAGAAGACGGTCTTCACCTGGGCGCGTTTCCAGATCACCGCGGTGACGATGACGCACGCGACGGTGGCCACCCCGGCGATGATCAGATGGGTGAGGTTCGGGTCCATGCCCGCAAGCGTACGGGGTCCGTTTGGGCCCGGCGCCGCACGTGTGCGAGCGTGGAGGCCATGAGGACGCTGGGACAGCCGAACGCAGCCTTCGCCGGAGACCGTGGCGAGCCGGATCCCGCCCTGCGCGCGATCCTGGCCCGCGCCTACGACGGCGAGCAGAACTATCCGCGCGCGGTCGCCGCGTTGTGCACCGCGCGGCTGCTGCTGCCGATCGTCGCCGAGGGGGACGAGGGCGGCGACGCCCCCGACCCCGACCGGCACGCCGAGATGGCGGCCGTCCTGGTGCGCTCGGCCGCCGGCGACACCGCGGTCCCCGTCTTCACGGGGCTGGACGCGCTGACCTCCTGGAACCCGAAGGCCCGCCCCGTCCCCTGCACGCTCGACGACGTGGCGGCCACCGCGATCCAGACCGGCTCCATGGCCGTCCTCATCGACCTGCCCGGCCCGCACCCATTGGTCATCGAGCGCGGCCTGATCGACGAGTTGGCCCAGGGGCGCCGCCTCGTGGAGCTCCCCGACGGCGGCTTCGGCTGGATGTTCCGGGACCCGGACGCGGAGACCGCCGGGTCCTGAGGTTGTATCCCTGCCGGGGGATCCGACGTCCATGAGGTGTCGGACGGAACGTCCCCCGGCGGAAGGAGAGCGACATGAGGCGGAACGAAGGGCCGATCGACCGAGGCATCCGTGCGGCGCTGGGCGTGGTCGCGATCGTCGGCGGGATCCTCGCCGGCGGCGTCCCGGCGGTGCTGCTGTACGTGGTCGGCGCCGTGCTGCTGGTGACCGCGGCCGTGGGTTGGTGCCCGCTGTACCGGGTGCTGGGCGTCAGCACCTGCCCGGTGCCGCGGCAGCCGAGCGAGAGCTGATGCGATGAGCGTGCAGGAGGACGGCGGCCCGGTCGGGCTCGGCGACGACCTGGCGGACCGCATCCCGGCGCTGCTCCGGTACGCCCGCGCGATCACCGACCCGGTCACCGCCGACGACCTGGTGCAGACCACGCTGCTCAAGGCGCTCGAGCACGGGCACACCTTCCGCGGCGACGCCGCGCTGGGCACGTGGCTGCACCGGATCCTGCACCACGCGTTCGTCGATCACCTGCGTCGGCAGCGCGAGGTGCCCGGCGGTGACCTGTGGGACGCCGTGGAGAGCCGGTGGCGCGAGTCCGACTACACGGTGGACGCCGCCGTCGTCGCGCTCCGGGCCGGCGAGGCGGGGGCCCTGCGCGACTCGCTGACGCGTCTCCCGGTCCGCTACCGCAGCGCCGTCGTCCTGCACGACATGGAAGGCCTGACCGGCGCGGAGGTCGCCGAGGTCCAGGGGGTGAGCCTGCCGGCGGCCAAGCAGCGGATCCGGCGGGGCCGGATGATGCTGGTGGACGCCCTGGCCGGTGCCGATGCACGACGACGCGCGACGAAGGGCGTACCAATGGACTGCTGGGACGCTCGCGCGCTGGTCTCGGACTACCTCGACGCTCACCTGGACCACGACGCGGCGCGCGCGCTGGAGACGCATCTGGAGGGCTGCCCGACCTGCCCGCCGCTGTACTCGGCGCTGGTCGCCTCGCGGGGTGCCGTGTCGCACCTGCGCGCCGCGGACGCCGTCATCTCCGACGAGGTCGCCGACCGGTTGCGCGACCTGGTGTCCGGGACCGACGCGTCCGCATGAGGCGCGGCGGGGACGCCGGGTTGGGGATCGACGGGCGGATCCGATAGTATGGAGAGGTTCGACCACCCGGAAGGGTGCGTCCTCGACAAGCGGAGTCTCCAAGTCTCCCACCTGATCGACCTCGTGTCGGCAGGTTCCAGGTGCCCCGGATCCAGGTCCGGGTGAGCGCCGTCGGCTTGGGCCTCCGCGTCGCGCGGGGGCCTTTTTCGTGTATCGAACACCCGTTTCACACTTATGGAGGAACCCATCAGCACTGAACCGCGCATCAACGAGCGCATTCATGTGAACGAAGTCCGCCTCGTCGGCCCCAACGGCGAGCAGGTGGGCATCGTCCGCATCGACGACGCCCTGCGCCTGGCGCGCGAGGCGGATCTCGACCTGGTCGAGGTGGCCCCGATGGCCCGGCCGCCGGTCTGCAAGCTCATGGACTACGGCAAGTTCAAGTACGAGTCCGCACAGAAGGCGCGCGAGAGCCGCCGCAACCAGGTGAACACGGTCATCAAGGAGATGAAGCTCCGCCCGAAGATCGACGCCCACGACTACGAGACGAAGAAGGGCCACGTGGTCCGCTTCCTCCGCGGCGGCGACAAGGTGAAGATCACCATCATGTTCCGCGGCCGCGAGCAGAGCCGCCCGGAGTTGGGCTTCAACCTGCTCAAGAAGCTGGCCGAGGACGTCGCCGAGGACGGCACCATCGAGTCCCAGCCCCGCCAGGACGGCCGCAACATGCTCATGGTGCTGGCCCCGACCCGCAAGAAGGCCGAGGCCCGCGAGTGGGAGAAGGCCGAGAAGGCCGACAAGGCCGCCAAGCGGCAGGCCGACGCGGACGCCGAGGCGCAGGTCCAGGCCGACATGCGCGCCGCGCACCAGGCCAAGTCCGAGCCGAAGAAGAAGCGCGGGCCGGCCGACAACCTCGATCCCGACATCGACCTGTAAGGGATCGTCCCAGAACCGGGCTTCGGCCCATGAACGCGAGTTCACGAGAAGAAAGAGAGCGGCGACCATGCCGAAGATGAAGACGCACTCCGGTGCCAAGAAGCGGTTCCGGGTCACCGGCAGCGGCAAGATCATGCGCCGCCAGGCGGGCAAGATGCACCTCAACGAGCACAAGCCCACCAAGCGCACCCGCCGGTTGGACGGCGACGTCGTCGTGAGCCCCGCGGACGTCAAGGCCGTGCGCAAGCTGCTCGGCAAGTGAGCCGGCACACCACCTAAGCATTTAAGAAGGAGATTCGATCATGGCTCGCGTCAAGCGCGCAGTGAATGCGGCGAAGAAGCGCCGTGAGGTGCTGGACAAGGCGTCCGGCTACCGGGGGCAGCGTTCGCGCCTCTACCGCAAGGCCAAGGAGCAGATGCTCCACAGCGCGACGTACAGCTACGCGCACCGCAAGGACAAGAAGGGCGACTTCCGCTCGCTGTGGATCCAGCGGATCAACGCCGCTGCGCGCGCGAACGGCATGACGTACAACCGATTCATCTCGGGCCTCAAGGCCGCTGGCGTTGAGGTCGACCGCAAGATCCTGGCGGACCTGGCCGTGACGGACGAGAAGGCCTTCGCCACTCTCGTCGAGCTCGCCAAGGCGAACCAGCCTGCGGCTGCCTGATCAGGGCACATCTCGACGCTGCGCGGCAGCCCCGGCCATGGCTGGGTGCTGCCGCGTTCGCGTGCCGTCCGCTGTGGCAAGGTGTTGACGTTGGGTGAAAGGGAAGAACGATGAGCGAGGAACGCCTGGAACTGGACGAGCCGAGCAAGGCCGTCCTCCGGGAGGCGCGGGCGCTGCTGCGCGCCAAGGAGCGCCGCGCGAGCGGGCGGTTCCTGGTGGAGGGGCGCCAGGGCGTCCGGGAGGCGCTTGAGCGCCCCGGCGTCGTGCAGTGGCTGTTCGTCCGGTGGGCGAACGCCCACGACAACCTCGACCTCATCGCCCTGGCCCGCGAGACCGGCGTGCCGGTGTACGCGGTCAGCGAGCAGAACCTCGCCACCATGTCGGACACCGTCTCGCCCCAGGGCGTGACCGCTGTCGCGAACGCCGTCGGCGTCCCGCTGGAGCAGGCGCTCGCGCCGCGTGAGGACGGCCGTCCCGTGCGGCTCGTGGTCGTGTGCGCCCAGATCCGCGACCCGGGCAACGCCGGCACGGTGATCCGGTGCGCCGACGCGTTCGGCGCCGACGCCGTGATCATGTCGACCGACTCGGTCGACCTGCACAACCCCAAGGTCGTGCGCGCGAGCGTGGGCAGCATGTTCCACCTGCCGATCGTGACCGGCGTCGAGCTGACCGCAGCCCTGGACGCCTGCCGCGCGGCCGGCCTGACGGTGCTGGCGACCGACGGCGAGGCCGACACAACGCTGCTCGACGTGGGTGACGACCTCGCGCGCCCCACCGCCTGGGTGATGGGCAACGAGGCGTGGGGCCTGCCGACCGAGCACCTGGCGCTGGCCGACCGCAGCGTCGCCGTCCCGCTCTACGGGTCGGCGGAGTCGCTCAACCTCGCCACCGCCGCGGCGATCTGCCTCTACACCTCCGCCACGGCGCAGCGCGCCGCCGCGAACTGACTCGACAAGGAGGGCCCATGTCCGGGCCGAACGACAACTACGACCCCAAGCAGGTCGCGGCGCTCAGCGCCGACGCGCTGGACGCGACCGTGGCGCAGGCGCTGGCGGCGTTCGCCGCCGCCAGCACGACGGGGGAGCTGAAGGCGGCGCGCCTGGCGCACACGGGCGAGAAGTCGCCGGTCGCCCTGGCCAACCGCGAGATCGGCGCCCTGCCGCCCGCCGCGCGCAAGGACGCCGGGCAGCGCATCGGACGCGCCCGCGGGCAGCTCAACCAGGCGCTCGCCGCCCGGCAGGCCGAGCTCGAGGCGTCCGAACTGGAGGCCGCGCTGGCGTCGGAGGCCGTCGACGTGACGCTGCCCGTCGCGCTGGCGCCCGAGGGGGCGATCCACCCGATCACCGGCCTGATGGACCTGATGGCTGACGTGTTCGTCGCGATGGGCTGGGAGGTCGCCGAGGGGCCCGAGGCCGAGGCCGAGTGGCTCAACTTCGACGCGCTCAACATCGGCGCCGACCACCCGGCGCGCGGCGAGTCCGACACCATCTTCCTGGCGCCGGCCGGCAGCCACCGCGTCCTGCGGACCCACACGTCCCCGGTGCAGATCCGGTCGATGCTCGACCGCGAGCCGCCGCTGTACGTGGTGTGCCCGGGCAAGGTGTACCGCGCCGACGAGTTCGACGCCACCCACGTGCCGGTGTTCCACCAGATCGAGGGGCTGGCCGTCGACAAGGGCATCACGATGGCCCACCTCAAGGGCACGCTGGAGCACCTGGCGAGGTCGATGTTCGGAGACGTGACGATGCGGTTCCGGCCCAACTACTTCCCGTTCACCGAGCCCAGCGCCGAGATGGACCTGGAGTGCTTCGTCTGCCACGGCGCCTCGGTGGGCGACCCCGACAACCCGTGCCGCACCTGCCGCAGCGAGGGCTGGATCGAGTGGGGCGGCTGCGGCGTGGTCAACCCGCGCGTCCTGCGCGCCGCGGGCATCGACGCGGATGTCTACTCGGGCTTCGCCTTCGGCATGGGGATCGAACGCACGCTGATGTTCCGCAACAACGCCACCGACATGCGCGACATGGTCGAAGGCGACGTCCGGTTCAGCCGGGCGCTGAAGGGAGAGGCCCGATGAGGGCGACGAAGAGCTGGATCGCCGAGTACGCCGCGCTGCCCGCCGGGCTGAGCGGACGCGAGCTGGGCGAGGCGCTGGTCCGTTCCGGGCTGGAGGTGGAGTCGGTCGAGACCATCGGCGGCGACGTCACCGGCCCCGTCGTGATCGGGCGCGTGCTGGGCTTCACCGACGAGCCGCAGAAGAACGGCAAGACCATCCGCTGGTGCCACGTGGACGCCGGAGCGGCGCACGCGCCCGCCGACGCGCCCGCGCCGCTGGTCAAGGGTGGGGTCACCGAGCCCGTCGTCGCCGACGGCGGACAGTACTGGCCGCGCGGCATCGTGTGCGGCGCCCACAACTTCGCCCCGAGGACCTGGTCGTGGTGGCGCTGCCCGGCAGCGAGCTGCCCGGCGGCTTCGGCATCGCGTCGCGCAAAACCTACGGCCACGTCTCCGACGGCATGATCTGCGCCGAGGACGAGCTGGGGCTGGGATCCGATCACGACGGCATCATCGTGCTCGGTGAGGCCGACGCGGCGGGGGAGCCGTGGGTCATCGGTGCGCCCGCTCTGGACGCGATGGGCGTCGTCGACGACGTCCTGGAGATGCCGATCACCTCCGACATGGGCTACTGCCTCAGCGTCCGCGGCCTGGCCCGCGAGGCCGCGCAGTCCCTCGGCGTCGCCTACACCGACGTCGTCGCGCTCGAGACGCCGGCCGCCCACGAGGGCGGGTACCCGGTGCGCCTCGAGACCGCGGGGGCCGACCTGTTCGTCGCGCTGACCGTCGAGGGGTTCGACCCGTCGGCACCGTCGCCGGACTGGCTGCGGCAGCGGCTGGCCGCCGCGGGGATGCGCGCGCTGTCGCTGAGCGTCGACGTGTCGAACTACGTGATGCTCGAGACCGGGCAGCCCAACCACTGCTACGACGCCGACGCGCTGCGCGGCGCCATCGTCGTGCGGAACGCCGCCCCCGGCGAGCGCCTCGTCACGCTCGACGACGTGGACCGCGCCCTGGACGCCGCCGATCTGGTGATCGCCGACGACCGCGGCCCCATCGGGCTGGCCGGCGTCATGGGGGGCGAGGACACCGAACTGCGCGACACCACCACCCGCATCGTGATCGAGGCGGCGCATTTCGACCCCGTCGCCATCGCCCGTACCTCGCGCCGGCACAAGCTCGGCAGCGAGGCCTCCCGGCGCTTCGAGCGCTGGGTCGACCCGGGCGCGGCCTACAGCGCCGCCCGCCGCGTCGCCGACCTGCTCGTCGAGCTCGGCGGCGGGACGCTGGTCGCCGAGACCGTCGTCGGCGCCGTCGCGTCCATGCCCGGCCAGACGATCGACGGCCGCCTGCCCGAGCGGGTGCTCGGGATGCCGGTCCCGGTCGAGCGGGCGGTCGAGGTGCTCACGGCGTCCGGCGTCGCGGTGGCCCGCGACGGCGACACGCTCACCCTAGCGCCGCCGACGTGGCGCTACGACCTCGTCGACCCCTACGACTACGTCGAGGAGGTCGGCATCAAGGTCGGCTACGACCACCTGCCCTCGGTCGTGCCGCCGGCCCCGGTCGGCCGCGGCCTGACCCGCGAGCAGTCCGCGCGCCGCGCGCTGGGCCGCGCGCTGGCCGCCGCCGGGTTCGTCGAGGTGCTCACGTTCCCGTGGGCCTCCGAGGCCGACCTGGACGCCCTGGGCGTCCCCGCCGACGACCCGCGCCGCGCCGCCGTGCGGCTGGTCAACCCGCTGGCCGACACCGCGCCGCTGCTGCGCACGACGCTGCTGCCGGGCCTGATCGGGGCGCTGCAGCGCAACGCCTCCCGTGGCGCCGACGACCTCGCGCTCGTCGAGACCGGCCGGGTGTTCTTCAACGCCGGTGAGGAGCCCACGCCGGAGCCCGGCGTCGCGGGGCGTCCCACCGCCGAGGAACTCGCCGGGATCGAGGCGACGCTGCCGCGGCAGCCGCGGCACCTGGGCGCCGTCGTCGCGGGCGCCTGGCGTCCGGCCGGCTGGGACGGCGCGGCGCAGGCCGCGGGCTGGCAGCAGGCGCTCGGGCTGGCCGAACTGACGGCCCGCACGGTCGGCGTCCGGCTGGAGCGCCGGGCCGACGCCACGGCCCCGTGGCACCCCGGTCGCTGCGCGGCCCTCGTCGTGGACGGCTCGGTGATCGGGCACGCGGGCGAACTGCACCCCGCGGTCATCAAGGCCTTCTCCCTGCCGCCGCGGACCGCGGCGCTGGAGCTCGACCTGGACGCCCTGCTGGCCCACGTCGGCGCCCCCGGATCGCTGCCTCCGGTCTCGGCGCACCCCGTCGCCAAGGAGGATGTCGCCCTCGTCGTGGACGAGTCCGTGACGGCCGCCGACCTCGAAGCGGCGCTGGTCGCCGGCGCCGGCGACCTGCTGGAGTCGGTGCGGCTGTTCGACATCTACCGCGGCGCGCCGGTGCCCGAGGGCCACAAGTCCGTGGCGTTCGCTCTCCGGTTCCGCGCCCCCGACCGGACGCTCACCGCCGACGAGGTCAACGCGGCCCGCGACGCCGCGGTCTCCCACGCGACCCAGCAGGTGGGCGCCCAGCAGCGCGCGGTGTAGCCCCGTGGCGGCGTCCCTGCTCGGGACGCCGCCGCGCCGGCCCAGGGCGCTGGCGCTCGTTCGGACGGGCAGCCCGCTCGTCCGCGCGTCGCCCGCTGGGTGACCAGTCGCCCTCGGGGTGTGGCGCCCTGGTCGGAGCCGCCCCCATTTGTGACGAGGGGCCCCGTTTGTGACGGTTCGCCCGCGTTTGCGACGAGCCGCCCCTTTTTGCGACGAGCCGCCCCTTTTTGCGACGAGCCGCCCCTTTTTGCGACGAGCCGCCCCTTTTTGCGACGAGCCGCCCCTTTTTGCGACGAGCCGCCCCCTTCTGCGACGTGCCGCCCCTTCTTGCGACGAGCCGCCCGCGGTTGCGACGAGTCGCCCCCGTTTGTGACGAGTCGCCCCCGGTCGGGTCAGTTGCCCCCGTTCCTGCGGGGGCGTCTGGCACTAGAGGGGGCGACTGGAAGCGAGGTCCGGCTGTGATGGCCGTACCTCGTCGCGTTGAACCCGCTTCTGCGGCGAGCCGCCCGCTGCTGCGGCGAGGCGCCCCCTTTGTGACGAGTCGCCCCCGTTTGTGACGAGTCGCCCCCGGTCGGGTCAGTTGCCCCCGTTCCTGCGGGGGCGTCTGACACTAGAGGGGGCGACTGGAAGTGAGGTCCGGCTGTGTTGGCCGTACCTCGTCGCGTTGAACCCGCTTCTGCGACGAGCCGCCCGCTGCTGTGACGAGGCGCCCCCTTTGCGACGAGCCGCCCCCGCTTGTGATGAGTCGCCCCCTTCTGCGACGAGCCGCCCGCGGTTGCGACGAGGCGCCCCCGTTTGTGACGGGCCGCCCCCGTTTGTGACGAGTCGCCCCCGGTCGGGTCAGTTGCCCCCGTTCCTGCGGGGGCGTCTGACACTAGAGGGGGCGACTGGAAGCGAGATCCGGTGTGTTGGCCGTACCTCGTCGCGTTGAACCCGCTTCTGCGACGAGCCGCCCGCTGCTGTGACGAGGCGCCCGCTGCTGTGACGAGGCGCCCCTTTTTGCGACGAGCCGCCCGCGTTTGTGACGAGTCGCCCCATTTTGCGACGAGCCGCCCGCGGTTGTGACGGGCCGCCCCCGTTTGTGACGAGTCGCCCCCGGTCGGGTCAGTTGCCCCCGTTCCTGCGGGGGCGACTGACGCAAGAGGGGGCGTCTGGGAGGGATGCCATCGACAAGGCGTTACGACAAAGCGTCACGACAAAGCGTCACACCAGGCGTCACGACCAGGCGTCTGCCGTCCAGACCCGGCGTCCAGAGCCACGCATCGACGACGTGCTGGGTGCCCATCAGCCCGGACACCAGCGGACGGATCGCCCCGCGACGATGTCCCGTCGCCGTTCAGGACTCCGGCGAACCCAGTCAGCCGCGCTTCCGCCTCCAGCGCGAAGACCCGGGCGACCGGGCGCTCACGGCGCCGGACGCGTGCCGAACGGTACGCCGAGCATCGCCCCGGCGGGCACGTCGACGCCCAGCACTGCCAGCACGTGGGCGGCGACGTCGGCGTGGTCCACGCCTCGCCCGGACGCCGCGGTGATCCCCGGGCCGGACGCCGCGATCCACGCCAGCCGCTCCTCGTCGGAGTCGCCCCCGTGATGGCCCTCGTCGCGGTGGCCGTGGTCGGTCAGCACGATCACCGTCCATTCCTCCTGAGCGCGCCCCGGACGCGCCGCGATGGCCGCCAGCAGCACCCCGAGCTGGTCGTCGCAGGTCTCGATGGCCGCGCGGTAGAGCGGGGTGACGCCCTGGTCGTGGCCGACCATGTCGGGCAGCACGAGGTAGGCGAACACCAGCGCGTGGTCGCGGGTCAGCAGTTCGGCGGCGCAGCGTCCGGTGGTGGCCTCGTCGAGGGCGAGCAGCGTGGGGCCGTCCTCGATCAGGACGCCGGGCGCCGGCCGGTACGCGCTCCGGGGGAACAGCGGCCCACCGTCGGTCGCGGTGAACAGCGGCGGCCACTGGCCGGCGGCGAAGGCCGTCGTCTCCGGACGCGCCGCCAGCAGCCGGGTGATGAAGTCGGGATGCTCGCGGTAGCGGTGGCCGCGGAAGTCGTTGTCGCGGACGCCGTGGGCGTCGCTGTACACCCCGGTCGCGACCGTCGACCAGACCGGCCCGGAGATGGTGGGGTTACGGGCGTCCACGCGGACGGTGCTCAGGAAGCCGCGGGCGGCGAGCGCGTCCAGGTGCGGCGTGGCGGCCGCCCGGCGTTCGTCGTCGCGGACCCCGTCCCACGCGACGACGAGGACGTGTTGGCGCGCGGGGGACCCGGACATGGCGACGACTCCTGGATTCGAGGACGCCGGAACTCTAGCCAGCCGGACGCCCCGCGTCGTCGTTCCCGGCGGCCCGGCGCCCGCGTGAGACGATGGGGCGGACATGACGCTGATCCCTTTCTTCCCGACCGGTGCCGAGCGCACGGACCCCGACGCCCTGTACGACGGCTTCACCGCCTGGGCCGGCCGCGGCGGCCTGGAGTTGTACCCGCACCAGGACGAGGCGCTGCTCGAGATCCTCACCGGGGCCAACCTCGTCGTCACGACGCCGACGGGCTCGGGCAAGTCGCTCATCGCGACCGGGGCCCACTTCGCGGCGCTCGCGGCCGGGGAGCGCAGCTACTACACCGCCCCGATCAAGGCGCTGGTCAGCGAGAAGTTCTTCGCCCTCGTGGACGCCTTCGGCGCCGAGGCCGTCGGCATGGTCACCGGCGACGCGTCGGTGAACCCCGAGGCGCCGATCGTTTGCTGCACCGCCGAGATCCTCGCCAACATCGCGCTGCGGGAGGGCCGGGACGCCGACGTCGGGCAGGTGATCATGGACGAGTTCCACTTCATCGCCGACCCCGACCGCGGCTGGGCCTGGCACGTCCCGCTCGTCGAACTGCCGCAGGCGCAGTTCATCATCATGTCCGCGACGCTGGGCGACGTGAGCAGGCTCGCGGACCGGCTGACCGCCACCACCGGACGCGACACCGCGGTCATCGGCGGCGCCACCCGCCCCGTCCCGCTGACGTTCTCCTGGTCCCTGGAGCCGATCCACGAAACCATCGGGAACCTGGTGGCGACGCACCAGGCGCCCGTCTACGTCGTGCACGGCACGCAGGCGGCCGCCGTCGAGCGCGCCCAGGCCCTGCTCAGCCAGGGGGTCGCCGGCTCGGCGCACCGGGAGGAACTCGCCGAGGAACTGCGGGGCTTCGGGTTCGCCAGCGGGTTCGGCACGAGCCTGGCCAAGCTGCTGCGGGCCGGCATCGGCGTCCACCACGCGGGGATGCTGCCGCGGTACCGCCGCCTGGTCGAGCGCCTGGCCCAGCGCGGCCTGCTGGCCGTCATCTGCGGCACCGACACGCTCGGCGTCGGGATCAACGTGCCGATCCGGACGGTGCTGTTCAGCGCCCTGACCAAGTTCGACGGACGCCGGCAGCGCGTGCTGCGCAGCCGCGAGTTCCACCAGATCGCCGGACGCGCCGGGCGCGCCGGCTTCGACACCGTCGGCTACGTCGTCGCGCAGGCCCCCGACCACGAGGTCGAGAACGCACGCATCGTCGCCAAGTTCGCCGACGACCCCAAGAAGCTGCGCTCGGTGCGGCGCAAGAAGGCGCCCGAGGGGTTCGTGAACTACGGCGAGGGCACCTTCGCCAAGCTCATCGAGTCCGAGCCCGAGGAACTCCACCCGCGCCTCACGATCAGCCACGGGCTGCTGCTCAACCTGCTGCAGCGCGACGAGGACACCGGAGCGGCGGTCGTCCGCCTGATCGACTCGATCAACCCGGACGCCGCCACGCGCCGCCGGCTCGTCCGGCGGGCGGCTCAGCTCGGGCGCTCGCTGCTGCGCGCGGGCGTCGTCGAGCGGCTGCCCGAGCCCACCCCGGGCGGACGCCGGCACGCCCTCGCCGTGGACCTGCAGCGCGACTTCGCCCTCAACCAGCCCCTGTCGGCGTTCGCCCTGGCCGTCATCGAGACCCTGGACCCGGAGGCGCCGGAGTACGCCCTCGACGTCGTCAGCGTCATCGAGGCGACGCTGGAGGACCCGATGGTCATCCTGCTGCAGCAGCAGTTCGCCGCCCGCGGCGAGGCGGTACAGGAGATGAAGGCCGACGGCATGGAGTACGAGGAGCGCATGGACGCCCTCGACGAGATCACCTGGCCCCGCCCGCTGGCCGACGTCCTCACCCGGACGCACCAGATCTACGCCGCGCTGCACCCGTGGCTCTCAGAGACCCCGGTCAAGCCCAAGTCGGTGGTCCGCGACATGTACGCCCGCGGCATGCGGTTCGGCGAGTTCGTGGCGCATTACAAGGTGCAACGCAGCGAGGGCCTGCTGCTGCGCTACCTCTCGGACGCCTACCGCGCGCTGCGCCAGACCGTGCCCGAGGCGTCCCGCACCGAGGAACTCGCCGACCTGATCGCTTGGCTGGGCGAGGTCACCCGCCTGGTCGACTCCTCGCTGATCGACGAGTGGAACCGGCTCGCGGCGCTGTCCGACACCGACGCGCTCGAGCCGGACGCCGCCCCGAGCCGTCGCGCCCGGTCACTGGCAACGCCCGCGCGTTCCGCGTCCTGGTGCGCAACGCGATGTGGCGGCGCGTCGAGCTGATGGCCGACGACGACCTGGACACGCTGGCGTCCCTGGAGACGGCGCAGCCGGTCGTGATGACCCGCACCCGCTGGGACGAGGCGCTGGGCGACTACTGGGACGAGCACGACGAGATGCTCACCGACGCGGACGCCCGCGGGCCGGTGTTCTTCGCCGTGGAGGAGAAGGGCCGCACCTGGCAGGTGCGCCAGATCATCGCCGACCCCGACGGGAACCGGGACTGGGCCTTGCACGCCTGGGTCGACCTGGATGAGTGCGACGAGGCCGGCGACCTGGTGCTGCACGTCACCGACCTCAGCCGGCAGGACTAGGGCTCACCTTCCAGCCGGGGCGGGGCGGTGGCGGGGCGTGGGCGGACGATCGCCGGACGCGAACCCGCACCCGGACAGGGGTCAGCCGAAGATCCGCTTCCACCAGGGGCGGTCGTCGGTCTCGCCCCGGCCCTCGCCCGAGGGGCCGGACTCGTGCGCGGAGTGGTCGGTGGGCTGGTCGTCGGGGTCGTCCTCGTCGTCGGACGCATCGGGCTCGCGCCGCTCCTCGACCTCCAGGTCGAGGTGGACGCCCAGCAGGCGCCCGTCCGTGTCGTAGCTGGCCAGCAGGGAGTAGCCGCCGTCGCCGTAGCCGGAGCTGGCGAGCGCGATGTTCTCGCCGGCGGTCGCCAGCGGCAGCACGATCAGGGCGGAGCCCTCGCCGTCGTCCAGGCGGGTGAACCAGTCCTGCTCGCCGGGATCGTCGCTCTCGAAGTACGTCTCGTACCAGTCGACGCCCGCGGGCATGCCGTTCATCAGGGCGCCGACGTCGACGAACGCCACCGTGCCCGCGTCCACTCCGACCCAGGCGTCCTTCCCGCCGGTGGGCTCGACGCCGGCGGCCACGTCGTCGCGCATGAGCGGGCGCACGCGGGCCACCTCGCCGTCGGCGATCACCACGCTGAGGTAGGAGTTCACGTCCTCACCGCCGTCGGGCTCGTCGGAGACGTCCGCGATCGTCACCTTCACCGGATAGGCACCCGGCGGCAGCTGGACGCGGACGCCCGAGCCGAGGCTGGTGAACGGGTCGCTGGCCTCCAGGACGCCGGTGGGCAACTGCAGGACGCCGAGGTCGACGACGCGGTGGTGGTACTTCCAGCCGGGGACGGTCCCGGTCGCCAGGGCCAACAGGTCGGGGGTTTCCATGGGCGAGGAGTCTACGGCGTGGCGCGCTCGGCGCGGAGCCGGTCGCGAGCGGCCATCAGCGCGAACCCGAGCAGGTTGCGGCCGCGCCAGCGGCTCGGGGTGGCGGCGTCGGGGGCGTCGGCCGCCAGCCCGATGCCCCACACGGCGTCCACGGGGCTCGCCTCCACCAGGACGGCGTCCCCGGTACCGAGCAGGAACGCCCCGAGTTCGCGGTTCTGCCCGAACTTGGCCACGTTCGCGGTGACCACGGCCGGGTAGCCGGCGGCGTCCCAGGCGGCCGGGTCGAAGCCGCGCACCCGCCGGCCGAGCGCCTTGGCGTCCGCCGGCGTCGCGGCGGCCAGGATCGCGGCGAGAGCGTCCTCGTCGCCGAACAGGCGCGCCTTGGCGGCCATCATGAAGTGCTCGGCGCTGGGGTAGGTCACGCCCTCCACCTCGAACGGGGCGACGAACCACTGGCTCAGGCACGCCTGCGTGACGGCCCCGGCGCGCGCCGAGTGGCCCCAGAAGTGCAGCAGTGGCGGCAGGTCGCCGGCCCGCTCGCGCTCCACGAGCGCGGCGAGCGCGGCGGTGGGGTCCTGGTCGGTCGCCATGGGGGGCTCCTTCTGGGTCGCGTGTCGGGGGTTCGCGTCGCTGCAGTGTAGGCGTCGGCCGCCGACCGGGTCCGGCGTCCGTATCGCACAGCGCACCGCGGTCGCCGGCCGGGACGAGGGTCAGTCGTTGTCCTCGTAGACGTCCGGGATGCCGTCGGCGTCGGCGTCCACGGCGTCGGCGCGCGCGATGGCGGCGTAGCGCCGGTTGCGCGGGATCAGCACGGCGGACGCCGCGAGCGCGGCCAGCAGCGAGGCCAGCAGGACGCCGACCTTGGCGGCGTCGTTGAGCGGACTGCCCAGCCCGAAGCTGAGCTCGCCGACCAGCAGCGAGACGGTGAACCCGATCCCGGCCAGCAACCCGACGCCGATCAGGTCGATCCAGCGCACGGCGTCGTCCAGGGTCGCGCGGGTGAAACGCGTGAGGGCCCACGTGGCCGACACGATCCCCAGCGGCTTGCCCAGAACGAGCCCGACGATGATGCCCAGGGCCACCGGGGAGGTGGCTGCCGAGACGAGCCCGTCCCAGCCGCCGACGGCGACGCCGGCGGAGAAGAAGGCGAACACGGGCACGGCGATGCCGGTGGACAGCGGGCGGTAGCGGTGCTCGAACACGGTCGTGAGGCCGCGGGTGGCGCCGCGCGCGACGCGGGCCGGGACCACCAGGCCCAGCACCACGCCCGCGATGGTGGCGTGGATCCCCGAGGCGTGCAGCAGGCCCCAGGCGGCGAGGCCCAGCGGCAGCAGGAACACCCAGGCGGCCCAGGCGTGCCGCTCGAAGAACGCCGGGAACCGCTGGACGCAGAACGCGTACACCGCTGCGGGCACCACGAACAGCGCCAGCGCGAGGAAGTCGATGTCGCCGGAGTAGAACACGGCGATGATGAGGATGGCGATCAGGTCGTCCACGACGGCCAGGGTGAGCAGGAAGAGCCGCAGCGCGCTGGGCAGGTGTGTGCCGATGATGGCGAGCACCGCCACCGCGAACGCGATGTCGGTGGCCGCCGGGATCGCCCAGCCCTGCAGGCCCTCGGGGGAGCCGAGGTTGACCAGCGTGAACAGCAGCGCCGGCACCGCGACGCCGGCGGCGGCCGCCACGACAGGGACCATCGCCTTGGAGGGGTCGCGCAGGTCGCCGGCGACGAGTTCGTTCTTGAGTTCGAGCCCGACCAGGAAGAAGAACACGGCCAGCAGTCCGTCGGCGGCCCACGCGCCCAGGCTGAGGTTCAGGTGGAGCGCCTCGGGCCCCACCGTCAGGTCGCGCAGCCCGAAGTAGCTGCCGGCGGCGGGCGAGTTCGCCCAGATGAGGGCGATGACGGCCGCCGCGATCAGCAGCATCCCGCCGGTCGTCTCGCGGCGGAGGATCTCGCCGACGCGCAGCGTCTCGGCGTAGCTGGAGCGGCTGAAGAAGGGGCGGCGGGGGGATGCCATGAGCGGCCTCTCGGAGTCGTCGGTCGGGGACTTCGCCGACCAGACTTCCCGGCACACCGTTGAATACTTTACTGCAACCGCCGTGGCAGGATGACCACCATGTCCCCTCGCGACGGCGGTACCCCCGAGCGTCCAGCCGTGTTCTTCGACGGCCCCGAGGAGTTCCGCGCCTGGCTGGAGGAGCACCACGACACCGCGCCGGAGCTGTGGATGGGGCTCTCCAAGGCGCACGTGCGGCCACGCGGTCTCACCTGGGATCAGGCGGTGCCCGAGGCCCTGTGCTTCGGCTGGATCGACTCGCTGTCGCAGCGGATCGACGACGACAGCCGCCGCCAGCGCTGGACGCCGCGGCGTCCGGGCAGCAACTGGAGCCTGGTGAACGTCGCGCACGTGGAGCGACTGATCGCGGAGGGGCGGATGACGCCCGCCGGGCTCGCCGCGTTCGAGGCCCGCCAGGCCGGACGCACGGGCGTCTACAGCTTCGAGGTGCCACCCGGCGAGCTCACCGAGGCGGACGCCGCCGCGCTGGACGCCGTCCCGGCCGCCCGCGCCTGGTGGGACCGCGCCCCGGCGTCCTACCGACGGCTCGTGACGAGCTGGCTGGCCGGGGCCAAGCGTCCCCAGACGCGGGAGCGCCGCCTGGCCCAACTCGTGGAGGACAGCGCGGCCGGTCGGCTGATCCCGCCGCAGCGCTACGGCGACGAGCCCGCCTGGGTGCGGCGGCTGCGGGCCGAGCTGGGCCTGGACTGACCCGGTAACCGGACGGATTCCCGGGATCCTGCGGCCGGGCGGCGTCATGGTGCGCGATCCTCGCGTTACGGGCCGTGCCGACGCAACCATTCGGCGTCATGGGCGGCGAACCGCGGCGCGGACGACGGCGAGGTCCCCGCGCGGGCGACAACCCGGGTGGCATTTTTATTCCGATGACTGCATACTCATGCTATGACGATCAAGATCGCAGTCGCGGGCTGCACCGGCTACGCGGGCGGTGAGCTGCTGCGCCTCCTGGCCACCCGGGACGACGTGGAGATCGGCGCGTTGACCGCCAAGACCTCGGCCGGCACCAAGCTCGGCCAGCACCACCAGCACCTGACGACCCTGCTGGACCGCGACGTCCTCGACACCACGCCCGCCAACCTCGCCGGTCACGACGTGGTCTTCCTGGCCCTCCCGCACGGGGCGTCGGCCGAGGTGGCCGCCTCGCTGGGCGAGGACGTCCTGGTCATCGACTCCGGCGCCGACTTCCGGCTCGAGTCCGCGCAGGACTGGGCCGCCTTCTACGGCACCGAGCACGCGGGCACGTGGCCCTACGGCCTGCCCGAGCTGCCCGGGCAGCGCGAGCGGTTGGCCGGGAGCCGCCGCATCGCCGTGCCGGGCTGCTTCCCGACCACGATCACGCTCGCGCTGGCGCCCGCCGTCTCCGCCGGCATCGTCGACGGCCACGACGTGGTCGCCGTCGCGCCGACCGGCCCCTCGGGCGCGGGCAAGTCGCTCAAGCCGCACCTGCTCGGCGCGGAGCTGATGGGGTCGGCGTCCGCCTACGGCGTGGGGGGCGTCCACCGGCACGTCCCGGAGATCCTGCAGAACCTGCGCAAGCTCGGCGCCGCCGCGCCGACCCTGTCCTTCACGCCGGTGCTCGTGCCGATGAGCCGGGGGATCCTGGCCACCGTCTCCGCGCCGCTGTCGGGCCCCACGACGGTGCAGCAGGTCCGGGACGCCTACGCGTCCGCCTGGGCCGACGAGCCCTTCGTCACCCTGCTGCCCGAGGGGCTGTGGCCGCAGACCCAGTCCGTGCTGGGCAGCAACTACGTCCACGTCCAGGTGGCGGTCGACGAGGCCGCGAACCGGCTCGTGGTCGTCGCCGCGCTCGACAACCTCGCCAAGGGCACCGCCGGCGGCGCCATCCAGTCCATGAACATCGCCCTGGGCCTCCCCGAGACCCAGGGCCTCACCACGATGGGAGTCGCCCCGTGAGCGTCACCGCAGCCCGCGGATTCCAGGCCGCCGGCGTCGCCGCCGGCATCAAGGCCTCCGGACGCCGCGACCTCGCGCTGGTCCGCAACGTCGGACCCTCCCGGGTCGCCGCCGGCGTGTTCACGTCCAACCGGTTCAAGGCCGCCCCGGTGGTCTGGTCGATCGACGCGCTGGCCGGCGGCGAACTCGACGCGGTCGTCCTCAACTCCGGGGGCGCGAACGCGTGCACCGGCGCCGACGGGCTGGCCGACGCCCGCGACACGGCGACGGTGACGGCCTCGGTCCTCGACAGCAGCCCCGACCGGATCGCGGTCTGCTCGACCGGGCTCATCGGCGTCCGGCTCCCCATGGACGCCGTGGTCTCCGGCGTCAAGGCCGCCGCGGCCGAACTGTCGGAGGCCGGCGCGACCGCGGCCGCCGAGGCGATCATGACGACCGACACGGTGAGCAAGCAGGCCGCCGCGGCGTCCGAGGCGGGCTGGAGCGTCGGCGGGATGGCGAAGGGCGCCGGGATGCTGGCGCCCGCGCTGGCGACCATGCTGGTGGTGCTGACCACCGACGCCGACCTGACCGCCGAGCAGGCGGACGCCGCGCTGCGGGCCGCGACCCGCGTCACCTTCGACCGCACCGACTCCGACGGCTGCATGTCCACCAACGACACCGTGATCCTGCTCGCCAGCGGGGCCTCCGGCGTCGCCCCGGACGCCGAGGAGTTCACCGCCGCGCTCACGCACGTGTGCGCGTCGCTGGCCCGCCAACTGCTCGCGGACGCCGAGGGCGCCAGCCACGACATCGCGGTGACGGTGGTGAACGCGGCGACCGAGGACGACGCGCTCGACGTCGCCCGCGCCGTGACCCGCTCGAACCTGTTCAAGACCGCGATCTTCGGCAACGACCCCAACTGGGGGCGCGTCCTGGCCTCGGCGGGCACCTCGCGCGCGACGTTCGACCCCGAGCAGGTCAGCGTCTCGTTCAACGGTGTGAAGGTGTTCGACCGCGGCGGCCTGGGGGAGGACCGCTCGCTGGTGGACCTGACGCCGCGGGAGGTCGTGGTCGAGATCGACCTGGCCGCCGGCCCGGAGCAGGCGACCGTGTGGACCAACGACCTCACCTACGACTACGTCAAAGAGAACGCGGAGTACTCCTCATGACCCCCATCACGACGCGCACCGCCCAACTGCAGAGCGAGATCTACACCAAGGCGGGCACGCTCATCGAGGCGCTGCCCTGGCTGGAGAAGTACGCGGGCAAGACCATCGTCATCAAGTACGGCGGCAACGCGATGACCAGCGACGCCCTCAAGCGGGCCTTCGTCGAGGACGTCGTGTTCCTGCGCCGCTGCGGCGTCCGGCCCGTGGTCGTGCACGGCGGCGGGCCGCAGATCAACGCGATGCTGCAGCGCCTCGACATCCCCTCCGAGTTCAAGGGCGGCCTGCGGGTCACCACCCCGGAGGCGATGGAGGTCGTCCGGATGGTGCTGGTGGGGCAGGTGGGCCGCGAGCTGGTCGGCCTGCTGAACGCGCACGGGCCGCTGGCCGTGGGCATGTCCGGTGAGGACGCCGGGCTGTTCACCGCCCAGCGTCGCGGCACCGTCGTGGACGGCCAGCCCGTCGACCTGGGAAGCGTCGGCGAGGTCGTCGACGTCAACAGCGCCGCCGTGGCGGACCTGATCGAGGCCGGCCGCATCCCCGTGGTCGCCTCGGTCGCCCCCGACGCCTCGGGCGCGGTGCTCAACATCAACGCCGACACGGCGGCCGCCGCCCTGGCCGCCGGACTGCACGCCGAGCGGCTGCTGGTCCTGACCGACGTGGAGGGCCTGTTCAGCAACTGGCCCAGCACCGACGAGATCATCGCCTCGATCAACACCACCGAACTCCGGGCGATCCTGCCGAACCTCTCCAGCGGCATGATCCCCAAGATGGAGGCGTGCCTGGCCGCGGTGGAGGGCGGCGTCCCGCTGGCCACGATCGTGGACGGCCGCCGCCCGCACTCGCTGCTGCTGGAGATCTTCACGGACGAAGGAGTCGGAACCATGGTGGTGCCCGCATGACCGGCCAGGCGATGCTCGGCCGCTACGAGACGGCCCTGATGAACACCTTCGGGACGCCGCCGCGCGTCCTCGAGCGCGGCGAGGGCCCCTGGGTCTGGGACGTTGACGGAACCCGCTACCTCGACCTGCTGGGCGGCATCGCGGTCAACGCGCTGGGCCACTGCCACCCGCGCCTGGTGGCGGCGATCGCCGAGCAGGCCGGGACGCTCATGCACGTCTCGAACCTCTTCACGACCGCGCCGCAGATCGAACTCGCCGAGCGGCTGGACGCCCTGGTCGGCGGTTCGCTCCCGGCCCGCACGTTCCTCGCGAACTCCGGCAGCGAGGCGAACGAGGCCGCCCTGAAGGTCACCCGGCTCACCGGCCGCAGCCGGATCGTGGCGATGGAGGGCTCCTTCCACGGCCGGACGCTCGGCGCGCTGTCGCTGACCTCCACCGAGAAGTACCGGGCGCCGTTCGAGCCGCTGCCGGGCGGCCCGGTCGTGTGGGTGCCCTACGGCGACGCCGACGCGCTGCGCGCCGCGGTGGACGACCGGACGGCCGCGGTCGTGATGGAGCCGCTGCAGGGCGAGAACGGCGTCGTCGAGGCGCCCGAGGGCTACCTGGCCCTGGCCCGCGAGCTGTGCGACGCCCATGGCGCGCTGTTGTGGTTCGACGAGGTGCAGACGGGCGTCGGGCGCACCGGCGCCTGGCTCGCGTCCGCGGCCCAGGGTGTCCAGGGCGACCTGGTCACGCTGGCCAAGGGGCTCGGCGGCGGGTTCCCGGTCGGGGCCTGCATCGCCGTGGGTCGGGCCGCGGAGCTGATGAAGCCCGGGCAGCACGGCACGACGTTCGGCGGCAACCCGCTGGCCGCCCGAGCGGCGCTGACGGTTCTCGACATCATCGAGTCCGAGGATCTGCTGGCGCACGCCACCCGGACCGGAGAGTGGCTCGCCGCGGCGATCGAGGGCCTGGGCCTGCCGCAGATCGACCATGTCCGGGGGCGGGGGCTGCTGCGCGGCGTCGTCCTGACCGAGGAGATCAGCGCGCGCGTCGCCGCCCGCGCCCTGGAGGCCGGGTTCATCATCAATGCGCCGCGTCCCGGCGTGCTGCGGCTCGCGCCGCCGCTGATCGTCACCCCCGACGAGCTGCAGACCTTCGTCGACGCGCTGCCCGCGCTCGTCGCGTGAGCGATCGCGCGGTGCCCGGGACGAAGGCCGCCCGGCAGGGCAGGATCGTGGAACTGCTGACGCGGCGGGCGATCCGGTCCCAGACCGAGCTGGCCGATCTGCTGGCGGGCGAGGGCTTCGGCGTCAGCCAGGGCACGCTGTCGCGCGACCTGGTCGACGTCGGGGCGGTGCGGCTGCGCTCGGCGTCCGGCGAGCTGATCTACGCGGTGCGCGACGTCGAGGCAGCCGACGTCGGCCGGGCGCAGGCGCGGCTGGCGCGGCTGGCGTCCGAACTCATGCTGAGCGCGGAGGCGTCGGCGAACCTCGTCGTGCTCAAGACGCCTCCGGGCGCGGCGCAGTTCCTGGCCTCGGCCATCGACCGCGCCGGACTGGACGCGGTGCTCGGTACCATCGCCGGGGACGATTCGATACTGCTGGTGAGCCGCGACCCGCTGGGCGGGGCGGCGCTGGCCGAGGACCTGCTCGCGTTCGGCGCGGGCCAGAAGGGGAGCGACGTATGAGCGAGGCCGGTCAGGGACGGCTGTGGGGCGGACGGTTCGACGGGGGACCCGCCGAGGCGATGTTCGCGCTGTCGAAGTCCACGCAGTTCGACTGGCGACTGGCGCACCTCGACATCGCCGGCTCGCGGGCCCACGCCAAGGCGCTGCACCGCGCCGCCCTCCTCACCGACGCCGAGTTGGCCGACATGCTGGCCGCCCTCGACCGGCTGGACGCCGACGTCGCGTCCGGCGCCTTCGTGGCGGCCGACACCGACGAGGACGTCCACGGGGCGCTGGAGCGCGGCCTGATGGAGCGCGCCGGGCACGAGCTCGGGGGACGCCTGCGCGCCGGCCGCTCGCGCAACGATCAGATCGCGACGCTGATCCGCGCCTACCTGCGCGAGGAACTGCTCGTGGTGGCCGCCGGCGTGGCCGACGTGATCGAGGCTCTGGCCGGGCAGGCGCGCACCCACCTCGGCGTCCCGATGCCCGGGCGCACCCACCTGCAGTCCGCCCAGCCGGTGCTGCTGAGCCACCACCTGCTCGCCCACGCCTGGCCGCTGCTGCGCGACCTGGACCGCCTCCGCGACCTGGACGCGCGGCTGGCCCAGTCGCCCTACGGGTCGGCGGCGCTGGCGGGCACCTCGCTGGGGCTGGACCCGGAGTTCGTCGCCGCCGAACTCGGCTTCGCCGGCTCGGTGCCGAACTCGATCGACGGCACCGCCGCGCGCGACCTCGTCGCGGAGGCGGCCTTCGTGCTGGCGATGATCGGGGTGGACCTGTCCCGCATCAGCGAGGAGGTCATCCTGTGGTCCACGGTCGAGTTCGGCTTCGCCAAGCTCGACGACGCGTGGTCGACCGGCTCCTCGATCATGCCGCAGAAGAAGAACCCCGACGTGGCCGAACTGGCCCGCGGCAAGGCCGGACGCCTCATCGGCAACCTGACGGGCCTGCTCGCGACGCTGAAGGGGCTGCCGCTGGCCTACAACCGGGACCTGCAGGAGGACAAGGAGCCGATCTTCGACGGGCTTGACCAGCTCCGCATCCTGCTGCCCGCCGTCGCCGGCATGGTCGCCACGCTGCAGTTCCAGCCGGAGCGGATGGCGGAGCGCGCCCCGCAGGGGTTCTCGCTCGCCACCGACGTCGCCGACTGGCTCGTGCGGCAGCGCGTCCCGTTCGCCTCGGCGCACGAGATCGCCGGCAAGGCCGTCCAGTACTGCGAGGACCGCGGCATCGAGCTCACCGACCTGACGCCGGACGACCTGGGCGCGATCGACGGGTCCCTGACGCCCGACGTGCTGGGGGTCCTGACCGTCGCCGGCTCGATCGACGCGCGCGACGGCCGCGGCGGCACCGCCCGCGTCCGGGTCGCCGAGCAACTGGACGAGGCGGCCGCGGCGCTGGCCGACCACCGCGCGCGGATCGGCGGCTGACGGGACACCGTTCCGGGCGGGCGCGCACGGGCTCCGATAGGCTCGGGCCCCGTGAACGCACTGATCGACGAACTGCAATGGCGGGGGCTCATCGCCCATTCGACGGACCTGGACGCCCTGGGCGCCCACCTCGACGAGGGACCCGTCAGCGCCTATGTGGGCTTCGATCCGACCGCGCCGTCCATCCACATGGGCAACCTGGTCCAGTTGATGCTGATGCGTGCGCTGCAGCGCGCCGGCCACCAGCCGTTCCTGCTGGTCGGCGGCTCCACCGGCCTCATCGGTGACCCGAAGCAGGCCGGCGAGCGCGTGATGAACGACGCCTCGGTGGTTGAGGGTTGGGTCGAGCGGATCCGCGCGCAGGTCGGCGGCCTCATCGACCTGGACGGCCAGCGCGGTGCCCGGCTGGTGAACAACCTGGACTGGACGGGGCGCATCAGCGCGCTCGACTTCCTGCGCGACGTCGGCAAGCACTTCTCGGTGAACCGGATGCTCGACCGCGAGGTCGTGAAGTCCCGCCTCGACTCCGGCATCAGCTACACCGAGTTCAGCTATGTGCTGCTGCAGTCGCTGGACTTCCGCGAGCTCTACCGCACCCACGGGGTCACCATGCAGACCGGCGGGTCGGACCAGTGGGGCAACATCACGGCGGGCATCGACCTGATCCGCCGGTCCGAGGGCGGCAAGGCTCACGGCATCGGGACGCCGCTGCTGACCAAGGCCGACGGGACCAAGTTCGGCAAGACCGAGTCCGGGACGGTCTGGCTCGACCCGGAGATGACCTCGCCCTATGCCTTCCACCAGTACTTCCTGAACGCCGAGGACGCCATGGTGGTCTCCTACCTCAAGGTGTTCAGCGAGCGCCCCCGCGACGAGATCGACGAGATCGCCCGGCAGCAGGAGGAGAAGCCCTTCCTGCGCGTGGCGCAGCGCGCGCTGGCCGACGACATCACCGACCTCGTGCACGGACGCCCCGAGCGGGAGTCGGCCGAGGCGGCGGCGGCGGCGTTGTTCGGACGCAGCGAACTCGCGGAGCTGGACGACCGCACGCTCGCCGCGGTCGCCAAGGAGCTGGGAGCGGCCACCGTCCCGGCGGGGGAGAGCCTGCCCAGCGTGGTCGACGCGCTCGTGACCGCCGGCGTGGTGCCGTCGAAGTCGGCCGGCCGCCGGGCGATCGACGAGGGCGGGGCGTACGTGAACAACGTCAAGGTCACCGACCCCGACGCGGTGCTCAGCCCCGACGACCTGCTCGGAGGCCGGTACGCGATCGTCCGCCGCGGCAAGAAGACCGTCGGGGCGCTGGAGTTCCAGCGCTGAGGCGTCGCCGCACGGCCGATCGCCCACACCCACGCCAGGGGAGGTTCCACGGGAGCCTCCCCTGACGCATATCCGGACGTCGGCCCGTGGCTCCGGCTACTCGGGCATCGGTGCCGGCTGCGACGCCCGTGCAAGCGCTCACCACCAAGGCTCAGGCACGCCCCGTCCGGGCCGTCAAGAGGCTCGGCAACACCGTTGCCCGCTCCCAACGGCGTTTGGATGAGGAGGGCCGCCGCCCGATTGGTGTTGGCGTCCTGGTTCGTGTAATGTTCCTCAAGCACTCGGGGCACCGAGGACTTCGGTCCGAAGGATCTCCGAGGGTCATCCACACCGACAG
This sequence comes from Propioniciclava coleopterorum, assembly GCF_011393335.1. NCBI lineage: Bacteria > Bacillati > Actinomycetota > Actinomycetes > Propionibacteriales > Propionibacteriaceae > Propioniciclava > Propioniciclava coleopterorum. Next base: position 3,005,545 of record NZ_CP049865.1, read on the forward strand.
TGAGCCCTCCACGGGGGGTCGCCGAACGTGGGATGTGCCGGGATCGAGAAACACCGGATTTGCACCGGGATTCACGGGCTGGTAAGTTAGGTCGAGTGCCTCACCGAGGTTCAGGAGCCCTGAAAGGGCGCTGGAACTGGGTGTGTGTGTCGGAAGTTTGAGAACTCAACAGCGTGCTTAGGTCAATGCCAGTGGCCAGACGATCGACCCTTCTGGGTTGTGGTTTTGGTTCATATTTGTTGCACACAACCTTCATGGTTTGTGTGTCCTCGTTGACCAACCTTTTGTGGTTGGTTTTCTTTTGAGATTGATGTAACAACCTTTTTTAGGGTTGGGTTTCATCTCTCATCGTTTTTCGATGGAGAGTTTGATCCTGGCTCAGGACGAACGCTGGCGGCGTGCTTAACACATGCAAGTCGAACGATGATCCCTTCTTCGGTTGGGTGATTAGTGGCGAACGGGTGAGTAACACGTGAGTAACCTGCCCTCCACTTCGGGATAACTGTGGGAAACTTCAGCTAATACCGGATATTCAGCTTTCACCTCATGGTGGTTGTTGGAAAGATTTTTTGGTGGGGGATGGACTCGCGGCCTATCAGCTTGTTGGTGGGGTAATGGCCTACCAAGGCGGTGACGGGTAGCCGGCCTGAGAGGGCGACCGGCCACACTGGGACTGAGATACGGCCCAGACTCCTACGGGAGGCAGCAGTGGGGAATATTGCACAATGGGCGAAAGCCTGATGCAGCAACGCCGCGTGCGGGATGACGGCCTTCGGGTTGTAAACCGCTTTCACCAGGGGCGAATTTGACGGTACCTGGAGAAGAAGCACCGGCTAACTACGTGCCAGCAGCCGCGGTGATACGTAGGGTGCGAGCGTTGTCCGGATTTATTGGGCGTAAAGAGCTCGTAGGTGGTTTGTTGCGTCGGAAGTGAAAACACAGGGCTTAACTCTGTGCTTGCTTTCGATACGGGCAGACTTGAGGAAGGTAGGGGAGAACGGAATTCCTGGTGGAGCGGTGGAATGCGCAGATATCAGGAGGAACACCAGTGGCGAAGGCGGTTCTCTGGACCTTTCCTGACGCTGAGGAGCGAAAGCGTGGGGAGCAAACAGGCTTAGATACCCTGGTAGTCCACGCCGTAAACGGTGGGCACTAGGTGTGGGGGACATTCCACGTTCTCCGTGCCGTAGCTAACGCATTAAGTGCCCCGCCTGGGGAGTACGGCCGCAAGGCTAAAACTCAAAGGAATTGACGGGGGCCCGCACAAGCGGCGGAGCATGCGGATTAATTCGATGCAACGCGAAGAACCTTACCTGGGTTTGACATATGCCGGAAGCATTCAGAGATGGGTGTGCCTTTTTGGCCGGTTTACAGGTGGTGCATGGCTGTCGTCAGCTCGTGTCGTGAGATGTTGGGTTAAGTCCCGCAACGAGCGCAACCCTCGTCCTATGTTGCCAGCGGGTTATGCCGGGAACTCATGGGAGACTGCCGGGGTCAACTCGGAGGAAGGTGGGGATGACGTCAAGTCATCATGCCCCTTATGTCCAGGGCTTCACGCATGCTACAATGGCTGGTACAAAGTGTTGCGATCCCGTGAGGGTGAGCGAATCACGTAAAGCCAGTCTCAGTTCGGATTGGGGTCTGCAACTCGACCCCATGAAGTCGGAGTCGCTAGTAATCGCAGATCAGCATTGCTGCGGTGAATACGTTCCCGGGCCTTGTACACACCGCCCGTCAAGTCATGAAAGTCGGTAACACCCGAAGCCGGTGGCCTAACCGTTGTGGGGGAGCCGTCGAAGGTGGGATCGGTAATTAGGACTAAGTCGTAACAAGGTAGCCGTACCGGAAGGTGCGGCTGGATCACCTCCTTTCTAGGGAGCCTGTACACTCCACCACCTTCTGGGGTGGGGGGTTGTTGTCTTGTTCGTGCCCGTTCGTGGTGCGCAGGATGCCAGGCGATATTTTGTGGAAGCATTGATCGAGTCTGAGGCTTGTTGAGTCCTCGCCGGCTAGTACTACTCCCTTTTGGGGGTGTGGAACGTGGGTGTGGGGGAGGCTGGTCTTGGGTGTGCACGTTGTTGGGTTCTGAAATTTCCGGCCCTGGGCACTGTTTTTGTGTGTCCGGGTGGGGGTTTCTGGGTTTTTCTGTCTCATGGTCGTCGCCGGCGGTTGTTGGTGGTGATGGTGGTGACGGGGTTGTTGTTTGAGAATTGTATAGTGGACGCGAGCATCTTTAAGTAGATTTTTGTTGTTGATCGTTTTGTTTGGTGACAAGCTACTAAGGGCGATCGGTGGATGCCTTGGCATCAAGAGCCGATGAAGGACGTTGTAACCTGCGATAAGCCACGGGGAGCTGGTAAACGAGCTTTGATCCGTGGATGTCCGAATAGGGAAACCTCGAAGATACCGGAGTTATGTCCGGCGACCTCACCCTGAATGTATAGGGGTGTTGGAGGGAACGTGGGGAAGTGAAACATCTCAGTACCCATAGGAAGAGAAAACAAAAGTGATTCCGTGAGTAGTGGCGAGCGAAAGCGGAAGAGGCCAAACCTGGCGTGTGTGATAGCTGGCAGGCGTTGCATGCTGGGGGTTGTGGGAGCATTCGGATCGGGCTGCTGATCGATCGACGAGTGATAAAGGTTGTGCGAAGTTGAACGGTTTGGGAAGACCGACCATAGTGCGTGATAGTCGTGTAAACGTATGTGCAACCCTCGTGAGTGTATTCCCAAGTAACACGGAACTCCTGAAATTCTGTGTGAATCTGGCGGGACCACCCGTTAAGCCTAAATACTCCTTGATGACCGATAGCGGACAAGTACCGTGAGGGAAAGGTGAAAAGTACCCCGGGAGGGGAGTGAAATAGTACCTGAAACCGGTCGCCTACAATCCGTCGGAGCCCTCTTGTGGGGTGACGGCGTGCCTTTTGAAGAATGAGCCTGCGAGTTAGTGGTATGTGGCGAGGTTAACCCGTGTGGGGAAGCCGTAGCGAAAGCGAGTCCGAATAGGGCGATTTAGTCGCATGCTCTAGACCCGAAGCGAAGTGATCTATCCATGGCCAGGGTGAAGCGACGGTAAGACGTCGTGGAGGCCCGAACCCACTTGGGTTGAAAACCGAGGGGATGAGCTGTGGATAGGGGTGAAAGGCCAATCAAACTTCGTGATAGCTGGTTCTCCCCGAAATGCATTTAGGTGCAGCGTCGTCTGTTTCTTACCGGAGGTAGAGCACTGGATGGTCTAGGGGGCCCACAAGCTTACCGAAATCAGCCAAACTCCGAATGCCGGTAAGTGAGAGGACGGCAGTGAGACTGTGGGGGATAAGCTTCATAGTCGAGAGGGAAACAGCCCAGATCACCAGCTAAGGCCCCTAAGGGACTGCTAAGTGGAAAAGGATGTGGAGTTGCGAAGACAACCAGGAGGTTGGCTTGGAAGCAGCCACCCTTGAAAGAGTGCGTAATAGCTCACTGGTCAAGTGATTCTGCGCCGACAATGTAGCGGGGCTCAAGCAGTCCGCCGAAGCTGTGACATTCGCATGTGTACTTGGCCCTTGTGGTCCAGGTGTGCGGATGGGTAGGGGAGCGTCGTGTGTGCGGTGAAGCGGCGGGGTGACCCAGCCGTGGAGCGCACACGAGTGAGAATGCAGGCATGAGTAGCGAAAGACGGGTGAGAAACCCGTCCGCCGAATATCCAAGGGTTCCAGGGTCAAGCTAATCTGCCCTGGGTAAGTCGGGACCTAAGGCGAGGCCGACAGGCGTAGTCGATGGACAACCAGTTGATATTCTGGTACCGGCGTAACAACGCCCGTGTCGAGCACAGTGATACTAAGCACGCAAGATCAATCGTCGGCCGGCTTTGCCGGTCGTGGTTGGTTGAGTCTGTGACCTGAACTGTTAGTAGACAAGCTGCGGAGGGACGCAGGAAGGTAGCCCATCCCACGCGATGGTAGTCGTGGGCTAAGAGTGTAGGACGTCGTGTAGGCAAATCCGCACGATTCATGTCTGAGACTTGATGGCACTGGCATCTACGGATGTTGGTGTGGGTGATCCTATGCTGCCTAGAAAAGCTTCGTGAGCGAGTTGTTAAGCCGCCCGTACCCCAAACCGACACTGGTGGATAGGTAGAGAATACCAAGGCGATCGAGATAATCGTGGTGAAGGAACTCGGCAAAATACCCCCGTAACTTCGGGATAAGGGGGACCTGATCCGTGACCATCCTTGCGGTGGAAAGCGGTGAGGGTCGCAGAGACCAGGCCCAAGCGACTGTTTACTAAAAACACAGGTCCGTGCGAAGTTGTAAGACGATGTATACGGACTGACTCCTGCCCGGTGCTGGAAGGTTAAGGGGAACTGTTAGTCGTAAGGCGAAGCGGTGAACTTAAGCCCCAGTAAACGGCGGTGGTAACTATAACCATCCTAAGGTAGCGAAATTCCTTGTCGGGTAAGTTCCGACCTGCACGAATGGAGTAACGATTTGGGCGCTGTCTCCACCACGAACTCGGCGAAATTGCATTACGAGTAAAGATGCTCGTTACGCGCAGCAGGACGGAAAGACCCCGGGACCTTTACTATAGTTTGGTATTGGTGATCGGTACGACTTGTGTAGGATAGGTGGGAGACTGTGAAGCTCGGACGCTAGTTCGGGTGGAGTCATTGTTGAAATACCACTCTGGTCGTTCTGGTTATCTAACCTCGGACCATGATCTGGTTCAGGGACAGTGCCTGATGGGTAGTTTGACTGGGGCGGTCGCCTCCCAAAAGGTAACGGAGGCGCCCAAAGGTTCCCTCAGCCTGGTTGGCAATCAGGTGTTGAGTGTAAGTGCACAAGGGAGCTTGACTGTGAGACCGACAGGTCGAGCAGGGACGAAAGTCGGGACTAGTGATCTGACGGTGGCGTGTGGAAGCGCCGTCACTCAACGGATAAAAGGTACCCCGGGGATAACAGGCTGATCTTGCCCGAGCGTCCATAGCGACGGCATGGTTTGGCACCTCGATGTCGGCTCGTCGCATCCTGGGGCTGGAGTCGGTCCCAAGGGTTGGGCTGTTCGCCCATTAAAGCGGCACGCGAGCTGGGTTTAGAACGTCGTGAGACAGTTCGGTCCCTATCCGCTGCGCGCGTTAGAGTCTTGAGAAGGGCTGTCCTTAGTACGAGAGGACCGGGACGGACCAACCTCTGGTGTGCCAGTTGTTCTGCCAAGAGCACGGCTGGTTGGCTACGTTGGGAAATGATAACCGCTGAAAGCATCTAAGCGGGAAGCACGCTTCAAGATGAGGACTCTCACCACCTTGAGTGGGTAAGGCCCCCTACAGACCATGGGGTTGATAGGCCAGACGTGGAAGCACAGCAATGTGTGGAGCTGACTGGTACTAATAGGCCGAGGGCTTGTCACACCACCAAACAAACGGTGTAGACGGGCAAAAATCTACGATGACTACGCGTCCACTATACGATATCTGAAACAACAACCCGAGGCTTCGACCCAGGCGTTGAGGTTCAGAACGATCCCCCACACCCGCGGGTGTGGGAAGACAACTCAAGATTGTTTCGGTGGTCATAGCGTGAGGGAAACGCCCGGTCCCATTCCGAACCCGGAAGCTAAGCCTCACAGCGCCGATGGTACTGCACACGGGAGTGTGTGGGAGAGTAGGACGCCGCCGAACACACCCCCCAAACCTCAGGGTTTGAGGATCAACGGGTGGCAGTGCCCCAAAACCAGCAATGGTTTTGGGGGCACACCCATATCCACCGCCACCCAACGACGGATCAATGGGTATCCCGTTGTTGAACGTCTTCCCAGGCCCGGTGACGTCCACACCAACTCTTGCGAGCGTTCCCGAACCATCGGGAACGCTCGTTCGCGTTCCAGGGCGCCGTCGAACCGTCATGGTGCGGTACCAGCGCAGTTTCGGGGTTTGGCTCAGCTGCGACGGGGGTCGTGGGGAACGGCGAGCATCTGACGGGAGCCGCGGCACGAGTTCGACCCCGCCGGCGGGGGCGACTGCTCCTCTTTCCCATCCTGGATCGCCGGGTCAGCCCGGGCGCTGAGGCACGGTCATACAGAAGGAGTGCTGGGACGCACATTTCCTGGGGCCCGCTGTTGACCCGTGTCCGTCCTCGACGGGTGGCGGGGCACTTCCACTTGGTAGTTGGGGCGCCGGCACCCCCGGACTGGTTCTGTCAGACGGATTCTGAGCGAGGTGGACATCCGACAGTGCTGCGCGAGATCACCTCCTCGTCTCTGGGAGCCGTTGTGGAAAGGCCAGCCCGTGGCCCACGTGGTCCGTGAGGGACCGCAGTTGCTGGTTCTTTGCTCCCCGGGAGGGATAACGGCAGACTGGGACGGTGAACGAAGACAACGACCGACGACGCCCCTCCGACCGCGGGGGAGCGGCGACCGACGGGGTCCTGAGCGCGGGCGCTCGGACGGCCAGCGCGGCGGATACGGCCAGCGCGGCAGCGGCGGAGGTCCGCGTCGTAACAATGATCGCGACGGCGGCTATCAGGGCCGCGGAGCGCGCGACGGCCAGGGCGGACCCCGACGCAACGACGATCGGCCGCGCGGCTCCTGGGGCCGTGACGATGATCGCGGGTCATCCGGCAACCGGTCGGGTTCCCGCCCCGGCGGCGCACGGCCGGCGGGTCGGGGTACCGGGCCGCGCCGCGACGACGACCGTCGCGGCGGCGGGCGCTCGGAGGGCTACACCCCGCGCGAGGGCTTCAAGCGCGACGACCGACGCGACGAGGGTTTCCAGGGCCGTGGGCGCTCGGGAGGCTACGGCCGTGACGATGAGGGCCGCGGCCGCTCCGGCGGGTACCAAGGCCGCGGTGGCGGTGAGCGGCGCTCCGGTGGCTTCTCCGACGAGCGACGCGGTGACCGTCCGTTTCAGGGGCGGCGCGACGACCGGGGCCAGGGCGGACGTTCCTTCGGACGTGACGGCGACGACCGTCGCGGTGGGGCCGGACGGCCGTCCTCTGGCCGGGACTTCGGCGACCGTCGCTCGTTCCAGGGCCGTGATGGCCAGGGGGAGCGACGCTCGTTCCAGGGACGTGACCGGGACGATCAGCGCTCGGGTGGGTCCTTCCAGGGCCGCGGCGGGGGCGACCGAGCGCGTTCGTTCGGCCGTGACGGCGAGCGTTCCTTCGGGAACCGGGGTGGCGACGACCGCCGCTCGGGCGGCCGCCCGTTCCAGGGTGATCGGGACGACCGTCGCCCGTACCAGCGGCGCGAGGGTGACGGCGAACGTTCCTTCGGCGGCAACCGTGGTGGCGATGACCGTCGCCCCTATCAGCGGCGCGACGGTGACGACAAGCGCTCCTTCGGGAACAGGGGGGCGACGATCGCCGCTCCGGCGGACGCCCGTTCCAGGGTGGGGACCGTCGCTCGGGTGGCCGTCCGTTCCAGGGTGATCGCGACGACCGTCGCCCCTACCAGCGGCGCGACGACGACAAGCGTTCCTTCGGTGATCGGGACGACGATCGCCGAGGCGGACGCCCGTTCCAGGGCGAGCGGGACGACCGTCGTCCCCACCAGCGTCGCGACGGCGACGACAAGCGTTCCTTCGGGAACCGCAGTGGCGACGACCGCCGCTCGGGCGGCCGCCCGTTCCAGGGCGAGCGGGACGACCGTCGCCCTTACCAGCGGCGCGACGGCGACGGCGAACGTTCCTTCGGGAACCGGGGTGGCGACGACCGCCGCTCCGGTGGCCGTCCCCCGGGGAACCGCGAAGGCGGGGACCGCCGTTTCCAGGGGCGGGACGACCGCGGGTTCCGGGGCCAGGACGAACGGCGCGGCGAGGGCCGCGGGCCGCGTCCCGACCGTCGTGACGAGGACCGCGAGCCGTACGTCCCGCGACCGGGGCTGGCCCGCAAGCCCGACGAGCCCGACACCCCCGAGGACGTCGACCTGCGCGATCTCCCGCGCGCCGTCCGCGCCGAACTGCGGGGCCTCAGCCCCGAGGGCGCCCAGATCGTCGGCGCTCATCTGCTCAAGGCCGGCGAACTGATCGGCACCGATCCTCAGCTGGCCTACGCCCACGCGGAGGCGGCTCGGCGCCGGGCGGCTCGCCTGTCGGTCACCCGCGAGGCGACCGCCGAGGCGGCCTACGCGGCGGGGGAGTACCAGGTGGCCCTCCACGAACTGCGGGCGCTGCGGCGGATGAACGGCGGCAACGAGTTCGTCGCGGTGATGGCCGACTGCGAGCGGGCCCTCGGCCACGCGGACAAGGCGCTGAAGCTCATCAAGGAGGGGCTGGCCGAGCAGCCGGACTTCGCCCAGCGCGTCGAGCTCCGCCTCGTCGAGGCCGGCGCCCGGTTCGACCTGGGTCAGCAGGCCGAGGCGCTTCGCCTCCTCAAGCACGAGATCGAGGCCTCCGCCGGCCGCGGGTCGCGCGCCGCACGGGCGAGCCTCCGCTACGGCTACGCCGACATGCTCGAGCGCACCGGGGACGCCGACGGCGCCGAGCGCTGGTTCGCCGCCGCCGCAGCGCTCGACGAGGAGGGGGCAACCGACGCGGTCGACCGCATCGCGGCCCTCCAGGGTCTCATCCTGCACGTCGACGAGGACGCCCTGTACGACCCGTCCGACGACGAGGCACAGCCGGCCGACTCCGCCGACGAGGACGGCTCCGACGACGAGGGTGAGTTCGACGACGAGGACGACTCGGATGAGGACGACTCCGACGACGAGGGTGAGTTCGACGACGAGGACGACTCGGATGAGGACGACTTCGACGAGGACGACTCCGACGACGAGGACGACCCCGAGGGGCCCGACTCCGACGACGACGATCCCGAGGAGAGCGAGCCGGCGTGACCGAGTTCATCGAGGGCTACGACGGTGCCTTCTTCGACCTGGACGGGGTGCTGTACCGCGGACCTGAGGCGATCCCCGGCGCGGTCGAGGGCGTGGGCCGCCTGCACGAGCGCGGCCTGCGCACGATGTACGTCACCAACAACGCGGCGCGCAGCACCCGGACGGTGTCGGACCACCTCAGCCGGCTCGGCTTCGACGCGTCCGAGCCCGACGTGGTGTCCAGCGCCCAGGCGATGGGCGCGCTGCTGCGCGAGCGGCTGCCGCAGGGATCCCGGGTGCTCGTGCTGGGCACCGACAACCTCGCCGACCACGTCCGCGAGGCCGGCATGGTCACCGTGGACGGCTTCCGCGCCGAGCCCGCGGCGGTCGTCCAGGGCTACGACCCGGCCATGACGTGGCCGCGCCTGGACCAGGGCGCGTTCTCGCTGCAGCGCGGCGCGCAGTGGTTCGTCACGAACACGGACTCGACCCGGCCCGAACGCGACGGGATCGTCCCCGGCGCCGGGACGCAGGTCGCGTCGCTGCGGGCCGCCGTCGACCACGACCCGCAGGCCGTCGTCGGCAAGCCGCACCGGCCCCTGATGGCCGAGGCGATCCGCCGTTCCGGCGCGCAGAACCCCGTGTTCGTCGGCGACCGGATCGACACCGACATCATGGGCGCGCACGCCGTCGGCATCGACTCCTTCATGGTCTTCACCGGCGCCAGCGGCGTCCGGGACCTGTGTTTCGCACCCTCCAACGGCCGCCCGACCGCCATCGGCTGGAACGTGCTGTCGCTGTTCGAGCCGCGCCGCGTCGCGACCACCGCCGACGGCGTCACCCGGTGCGGCGGCGCGACCGTGAGCGTGGACGCCGGGGGACAGGCCCGCATCGAGGGCGACATGGCCTCCACCGAGGGCCAGTTGGACGCCGCCTGGGCGCTGGCGACCCTGCTGTGGAGCGGTGCCGCTCGCGGCGCCGACGACGCCTGGGCCGAGTTCACGCTGCTGCCCTGAGCGCAGCCGCGCGGCGCCGCCCGCACCGGGACGACCGGCGCGGCCGCGTGACCCTGGGAACGGTCCGCGTCGGCGCCGGGCTGCCGTAGAGTGACCCGAGGAAACCACCGCCGACCGAGGGAACACACCATGCCCGGCCGCAAGCCTTCTTCGCTGACGGATCTCGCGCTCGTCGCCGTGTTCGCCGGCCTCATCGCCGCGTTCACGCTGGCCCCCGCGATCCCGGTCGGCCCCGTGCTGGTGCCCATCACGCTCCAGACCCTCGCGGTCGCGCTCACCGCCATGATCCTCGGCCCCTGGCGCGGCTTCGCCGCCACCAGCCTGTACCTCCTGCTCGGCTTCGTCGGGCTCCCGGTGTTCGCGGGCGGGGCGGCCGGCCTCGGCGTCCTGGTGCGGCCCTCGGCCGGCTACCTGCTGTCGTTCCCGATCGCCGCGCTGGTGATCGGCTACCTCGCGCGCCTGTTCGTGCGCCGCTACGGCACCGCCGGACGCCGCTGGCTGCTGCTCGTCGCGGCCGGCCTGGTCGGCGCCCTGCTCGTCACGCACCCGCTGGGCATCCTCGGCATGAGCATCAACGGCCACCTGCCGCTCGGCACCGCCGCCCTGGCCGACCTGGCCTACATCCCCGGCGACATCATCAAGACCGTCGTCGCGGCCCTCGTCGCGGTCGCGGTGCACCGCGCCTTCCCCGACCTGTTCGCGCGGCCCGCCGCCGCGCGGGACGACCGGCGGGCAGCCAGCCGCATCGGATGATCCGGCTCGAGGACGTCAGCGTCCGGGTCGACGTCCCCACCGCGGCCGGCCACGCGCACGCCTGGGTCGCCAAGACCCTGATCGACCGGGTCAGCCTGGCGCTGCCCGAGCGGCGCATCGCGTTCGTGGGCGCCAACGGCTCCGGCAAGTCGACGCTGCTGCGGCTGCTCAACGGGCTGATCCTGCCCTCGGACGGCCGCGTCGAGGTGGACGGGCTCGACCCCGCCACCGACGGCCGCGCGGTCCGCCGCCACGTGGGCTTCGTGTTCACCGACCCGCTCAGCCAGCTCGTCATGCCGACCCCGGTCGAGGACGTCGAGCTGTCGCTGCGCCGCAGCATCCCCGACCGGAAGGCGCGCCGCGCCCGCGCGCTGGACCTCCTCGAGGAACGCGGCCTCGCCCGCGTCGCCGACCAGAGCATCTACGACCTGTCCGGCGGCGAGCGGCAGCTCGTGGCGCTCACCGCCGTGCTGGCCGTGAAGCCCGGCGTCCTCGTCGCCGACGAGCCCACCACGCTGCTGGACCTGCGCAACCGCCTGCGCCTGTACGCGACCCTGGACGCCCTGCCGCAGCAGGTGATCGTCTCCACCCACGATCTGGACCTGGCGCGCCGCGCCGACCGCGTGCTGGTCGTCGAGGGCGGCCGGATCGCCCACGACGGCGCTCCGGCCGAGGCGATCGCCTACTACGAGGGGTCCCAGCGGTGAGGATGGCGCGCACCCTGCTGGGGGTCCACCTGCCCGGCACCACGATCTGGCACCGGCTGGGGGTCGGCTGGAAGTACCTGGTGTTCCTGGCCCTCATCGTCCCCGCGCTCGTGTTCGGCCGCCCCTGGCTGCTCGGCGCGCTGCTGCTGATCGCCGGGCTGCTCCTGGCGAGCGCGCGGGTTCCGCTCCGGCTGGCCCTCGGCGTCCCCTGGCCCCTCGCCGCCCTGCTGGCCGCGCTGGCGGCCTACCACGCCCTGACGGGGCACCCGGAGACCGGCGTCGCGGTCGCCGGGACGACGCTGCTGGCGCTGTACGCGGGCCGCCTCATCCTGTTCACGACCCCGCTGCCCGTCCTGATCGACGCCCTGGTCGCGGCGGCGCGGCCCTTCCGCCGGCTGGGCGCCCGACCCGAACGGTTCGGCCTCGCCGTCGCAGTGCTCCTGCGCTCCGTCCCGTACATCGCGTCGTCCTTCGGCGAGACCCGGGACGCCGTCCGCGCGCGCGGCCTCGAGCGCGGCCTGGCCACGTCGCTGACGCCCGTGGCCATCTCCGCCGTCGCGTACGCCCGGCGCACCGGCGAGGCGCTCACCGCGCGCGGGCTCGGCGACGACGACTAGGCTGCCCACCGTGGAGGAGCATCGAAGCGTCGAGGAGCCCGACGACCGCGACGCGGCCGCACGCGCCGCCGCGCCGCCCCCGACCACGGGCCACGCGGAGATCGACCGGGCGCTCGCCGACCTGGACCTGGGCGAGGACGTCCACCAGCACCACGACGCCTACGCGGCCGCCGTGGAGGCCGTCCAGCGCGCCCTGAACCCGGCCGCGCAGGGTCCCCGGCCGCAGCCGTGAGGCTCGACGCGGCCCTCGTCGCGCGCGGGCTGGCCCGCTCCCGCGGCCAGGCCCGCGACCTCATCGACGCCGGCCGGGTCCACGTCAACGGGGCGGTCGCCCGCAAGGCGTCCGCGGCCGTCGCGGACGCCGACGCCGTCACCGCCGCCCGCGACCCGTGGGTCTCCCGCGCCGCCCACAAGCTGCTCGGCGCCCTCGCGGCGACCGGGACGCAGGTCGCCGGCCGCCGCGTCCTGGACGCCGGGGCGTCCACGGGCGGCTTCACGCAGGTCCTGCTCGAGCACGGCGCGGCGCACGTCCACGCCATCGACGTCGGGCACGGCCAGCTCGTCGCGTCCCTGCGGGCGGACCCGCGCGTGACCGCCCGCGACGGCCTCAACCTGCGCGACCTCACCCTGGCCGACGTCGGCGGCGTGCCCGTCGACCTCGTGGTCGCCGACGTGTCGTTCATCTCGTTGCGGCTGCTCGTCGGGCCGCTGCGCGCCATCACGCGGCCCGGCGGCGAGGCGCTGCTCATGGTCAAGCCGCAGTTCGAGGTGGGACGCGGCGGCCTGGACTCCCGCGGCGTCCTGGCCGATCCGGCCCTGGCGCCCGGACTGGTGGACGCCGTCGCCGCCGCCGCGCAGGCGGCCGGCTGGCGCGAAACCTGGCGCGGGACCAGCCCGCTGCCCGGGGAGAACGGCAACCGCGAGTTCTTCCTCAGGCTCCTCGCCGAGCCCGTCGGCGACGCGCGTTAGGCTGGCGCGGTGAGTCCACGACACATCGCCCTGGGCGTCCATGACCAGCGTCCCGAGGCCGTCGAGGCCGCCTGCGACTTCATCGAGCGACTCCGCCCCCACGGGTTCGTGTGCTGGGTGCGCCAGAGCTTGTTCCCGGTGCTGGCCGATCGGGTCGCGGACGCCGAGGTGCGCCCCTTCACCGACCGCCCCGACACCGACGTCGAGCTCGTCGTGGTCTTCGGCGGCGACGGCACCATCCTGCGCGCCGCCGAGTGGGCCGTCCCGCTGGGCTTCCCCGTGCTGGGGGTCAACCTCGGTCACGTGGGCTTCCTCGCCGAGCTCGAGCCCAGCCAGGCGCACACGTTGGTCGACCGGGTCGTCCACCGCGACTACCGCGTCGAGGAGCGGCTCTGCCTCGCGGTCGAGTTGCGCGCCGCCCGGGACGGCGAGGTGATCTGGTCGAGCTTCGCCATCAACGAGGTGTCGCTGGAGAAGGCCTCCCGGGAGCGCATGATCGAGGTCGTCGTCGACATCGACGGGCACCCGCTGTCCCGGTGGGGCACCGACGGCGTCCTGGTGGCCACGCCGACCGGGTCGACGGCGTACGCCTTCTCCGCCCAGGGGCCGGTGCTGTGGCCGGACCTCGACGCGCTGCTCGTCGTCCCGCTGCTGGCCCACGCCCTGTTCGCGCGCCCGCTGGTCCTCAGCCCGCGCTCGGTCGTCGACGTCACGATGCTGGAGAACCCGCCGACCGGCGGCGTCCTGTGGTGCGACGGCCGCCGCAGCGTCGCCGTGGCGCCGTTCAACCATGTCACCGTGCGGCGCAGCGACCACACCCTCAAGCTGGCCCGCACCTCCGAGCAGCCGTTCGTGCAGCGGCTGGTCCGCAAGTTCGATCTGCCCATCCACGGCTGGCGCGGCAACGCCGAACGGGAGCGGGGCGACGGCGCGGGGCCGCGCTGATGCTGACCGACCTGCGCATCGCCGGCCTGGGCGTCATCTCGGACGCCGCCATCGAGCTCGGCCCGGGCTTCACCGCCGTCACGGGGGAGACCGGCGCGGGCAAGACCATGATCGTGACGGGCCTGGGGCTGCTCACCGGCGAGAAGGCCGAGAGCCGGCTCATCCGCCACGGGGACCAGCGCGCGCTGGTGGAGGGCCGCCTCAGCGCCGACGACGCCATGGCCGACCAGGTCGCCGACCAGGGCGGCGCCGTCGAGGACGGCGAGGTGCTCATCGCGCGCGTCCTCACCCCTTCGCGCTCCCGGGCGTTGGTCGGCGGCGCGCAGGTGACCGTGCCCGGTCTGCTCGACGTGGTGGGGGAGCGGATCACGATCCACGGCCAGAGCGAGCAGTTGCGCCTGGGCACCGCCGACCGCCAGCGCGAGGTGCTGGACGCGTTCGGCGGCCCTGGGGCGGCGGCCGAGTTGGACGCCTACCGCGCCCTGTGGGCGCGGCACCGGGCCGACCACGACGAACTCACCCAGCTGCGGGCCCGGGCGCAGGAGCGGGCCCGCGAGCTCGCCGTGCTGGAGTTCGGGCTGGCCGAGATCGAGAAGGTCGACCCCCAGATCGACGAGGACACCGCACTGCAGGCCGAGGCGCGGGCGCTGCAGTCGGTCGACGACCTGCGGGTCGCGGCCCGGACGGCCGTCACCGCGCTGGCGGGCGACGACGACGCGTTCGACGACGCCCCGACCGCGCTCGGGCTCGTCGCGCAGGCGCGCAAGGCGCTCGGGGCGGTCGCCGAGGACGACCCGGAGGCGGCGGCGCTCGAGCAGCGGATCGCCGAGGCGTCCTTCCTGCTCACCGACGCCGCGGGCGACGTCTCCTCCTACCTGGCCGGGCTGGAGGCCGACCCGGCGCGCCTGGAGTGGATCGCCGGCCGGCTCGCCGCGCTGCAGGGGCTCAGCCGCAAGTACGGCGCGACCATGGCCGACGTGCTCGCATGGGCGCAAGGCTCGGCCGAGGAGGTCGGACGGCTGCAGGGATCGGACGACCGGATCGCCGAGCTCGCCGCCGCCGTCGCCGAGCAGCGCGCCGAGCTGGAACGGCTGGCCTCCGCCGTGGGCGTCCGCAGGCGGGAGTCGGCGGCGCGGCTCGCGGCTCTGGTGGAGGCCGAGTTGGCCGCCCTTGCCATGCCGCACGCCCGGCTGAGCTTCGACGTGCAGCCGCTGCCCGACCTCGGCCCGCACGGCGCCGACCAGGTGACCCTGCTCTTCGCGGCGAACCCCGGCTCGGCGCCCGCCCCGCTGGCGAAGGTGGCCTCCGGCGGCGAACTGTCCCGCGTCCGGCTGGCGCTCGAGGTCGTGCTCGCGGCCGACTCGGCGGGGCACACGTTCGTCTTCGACGAGGTGGACGCCGGGGTGGGCGGGGCGGTCGCGCTCGAGATCGGGCGCCGGCTCGCCCGGCTGGCCCGCTCCAGCCAGGTGATCGTGGTGACCCACCTCGCCCAGGTGGCGGCGTTCGCCGACCGGCACTTCGTCGTCCACAAGGCTGACGACGGCCAGGTGACCACCTCGGGCGTCGCCGAGGTCGCGGGGGAGGCGCGCGTCGACGAGCTCGCCCGGATGATGGCCGGCCTTGAGGGCACCCGCGCCGCCCGGGCGCACGCCTCCGAACTGCTCGCCCAGGCCCACGCCGACTGAGCCGCGCGGCCGCCGTGGGCGCGAGACGATCGCCGGTGGTGGTAACCGCCGCGCGGGCGCGGGGAGGCGGCCGAAGCGCGCTGCGTCGGGCTTGGAGGGGTTCCGGCACGCCGACTTGACAGGTCCGGCACAATGAAGGCGAGCGCAGGCTCCGTGGCCAGGTGATGCAGGGGAAGGCAGCACCGAAGCCGAAGGAGGAGCGCCGTGACCAGGACCCGCGGGATGCTCGCGATCATGTCCGCACCCTCGCCGCTGTGCCCGCACATCGAATGGGCCATCGGCGGGGTCATCGGCGCGCCCGTGACCCTCGACTGGCGCCCCCAGCCCGCCGAGCGGGGCAGCTACCGCAGCGAGTACGTCTTCGCCGGTGCGCCCGGCACCGCCGCTGCGCTGACGAGCGCGCTCAAGCGGTGGCCGCGGCTCCGGTTCGAGGCGTCCCAGGAGGGCAGCCCCGAGTCCGAGCCCGAGCGCTACGCCTACACACCCACGCTGGGGGTGTTCCACGCGCTCACGACGCTGAACGGCGACGTGCTCGTCGACGAGGACCGGATCCGGCGGGCCATGCTCATGGCCGGGTCGGACGCAGACGCCCTCCGCGTGGCCCTGGACGACCTGCTCGGCGCCCCCTGGGACGAGGAACTGGACGTCTTCCGGCAGGCGGGCGAGGGCGAGAGCCTGCGCTGGCTGCACGAGGTCGGCTGAGACGACGAAGGCCCCGGCGAGCAGCGCTCGCCGGGCCTCGTCGCGTCGTCAGACGCGGGTGGTCGTCGTCACGCGGTGGCGTTGGCGTTGGTCACGGCCACGGCGACGTTGTGGCCGCCGAAGCCGAAGCTGTTGTTCAGCGCCGCCAGGTCGCCCTCGGGCAGGCTCCGGGTCGCGTTGGCCGCGATGTCGATCCCCAGGTCGTCCTCCGGGTCCACCAGGTTGATGGTCGGCGGCACGGTGCGGTCCCGCAGCGCCAGCACCGTCGCGACGGTCTCGAGCGCGCCCGCGGCCCCAGCAGGTGGCCGGTCATGGACTTGGTCGAGGTGACGATCACGTCGTCGGTGGCCGAGCCGAGCGCGCGCCGGATCGAGTGTGCCTCGGTCACGTCGCCCTGCGGCGTGGACGTGCCGTGCGCGTTCACGTGCCTGATGTCGGAGGCCGACAGCCCGCTCTCCCGCAGCGCCTTCAGCATGGCGGAGGACTGGCCGTTGCCCGACGGCTCCGGCTGCACGATGTCGTGGTTGTCGTCGGAGACGCCCGCCCCGGCGATGGTGCCGTAGATCTTCGCGCCGCGCGCCCGGGCGTGCTCCAGGGACTCCAGGATCAGGATCGCGGAGCCCTCGCTCAGCACGAAGCCGTCGCGGCCCTTGTCCCACGGCCGCGAGGCGGTCTCGGGGTCGTCGTTGCGCTTCGACAGCGCCTGCATCTGCCCGAACGCCGCCATGGGCAGCGGGTGGATGGTCGCCTCGGTTCCCCCCGCGACGATGATGTCCGCGCGGCCGAGCCGGATCTGGTCCACCGCCAGTGCGATGGCCTCGTTCGAGGACGCGCACGCAGACACGGGGGCGTGGACGGCCGCGGCCGCGTTCACCATCAGGCCGACGTTCGCCGCCGACGCGTTCGCCATCAGCATCGGGATGGTGAAGGGGCTCACCCGCCGCGGGCCCTTGTCCCGGTAGACGTCCCAGTTGCCCAGCAGCGTGTGGAGGCCGCCGATGCCGGTGCCGAGGCACACCGCGAGGGTCTCAGGGTCGATCTCGTTGGCCTCGCCCAGCCCGAGACCCGCGTCCAGCCAGGCCTCCTCGGCCGCGATCAGCGCGAGCTGGGTGTTGCGGTCCAGGCGGCGGGCCTTGACGCGGTCGATCTTCTCGCTCGGGTCGACGGCGACGTGCCCGGCGATCCGGACCGAGAGGTCCTCGGCCCACTCCTCGGTGAGCGCGCGGACACCCGACCGGCCGGCCAGCATGGCGTCCCAGGTGCTGGCCAGGTCGCCGCCCAACGGCGTCGTGGCACCCATGCCGGTGATGACGATCTGCTTCATCGATGTTCCTAACGGGGCTGGTGGAGGGGCCGACGGCGGGCGCCCGACGCGCGGGCGCCCGGCCGGATCAGCTGTGCTGCTCGATGTAGGCCACGGCGTCGCCGACGGTCTTGAGGTTCTTGCTCTCCTCGTCGGGGATGGTGACGCCGAACTTCTCCTCGCAGCCGACGATGATCTCGACCATCGCGAGGCTGTCGACGTCGAGGTCGTCCACGAAGGACTTGTCGAGCTGGACGTCCTCGACCGGGACGCCGGCGACCTCGTTGACGAGCTCGGCGAGCTGCGAACGGATCTCTTCGGTGGTAGCCATGTTTCTTCTCCTTGGTTGTGGTGGACTGACACCCGACCTGGCGGGCCGGGAAAACGAGGGGATCAGGGGATCGTGATGACCTGACCGGCGTAGACCAGTCCGGCGCCGAACCCGATCATCAGGCAGGTGTCGCCGCTGCGGGCCTCGCCCGACTCGATCATCGAGTTCAGGGCGATGCCGATCGAGGCGGCCGAGTTGTTGCCGAAGTTGACGATGGTGCGCGCCACCTTCACGGTGTCGGGCAGCTTCAGCGTCCGCAGCATCGCGTCGGTGATGCGGTTGTTCGCCTGGTGCGGCACGAACAGGTCCAGATCCTCGGGCGCCAGGCCGGCGGCGGCCAGCGTCCGGGAGGCGGCGTCGGCGATGAACGTGGTGGCCCAGCGGAACACCGGGCGGCCGTCCATCGTGATGTGGGAGGTTTCGCCGGTGGCGACCGCCTCGGGCCAGCTCCGGTCCATCTCGATGACCTCGGCCTGGTCGCCGTCCGAGCCCCAGACCAGCGGGCCCATGGTCGGCACGTCGGAGGGGCCGACGACCGCGGCGCCCGCGCCGTCGGCGAACAGGAAGGCGGTGGAGCGGTCGGACAGGTCGGTCATCTCCGACAGCGTCTCGGCGCCGATCGCCAGCACGTGCGTGGCGGCGCCCGAGCGGACCAGCGACTCGGCCATGCCGACGCCGTAGCAGAACCCGGCGCACGCGGCGGAGATGTCGAACGCGGCGGCGTCCGAGCAGCCCAGCTTGGCGGCGACGACGGCGGCCAGCGACGGCGTCTGTACCAGGTGGCTCACCGTGGAGATGATGACCGCGTCGATGTCGGCGGCGGTGAGGCCGGCGCGCTCGATGGCCTGGCGGGCGGCGTCCAGGGAGAGCGTCTCGACGGTCTCGCCCTCGGCGACCCAGCGGCGCTCGACGATGCCGGTGCGCTGCTGGATCCACTCGTCGGAGGAGTCGATGTAGGTGCACATCTCCTCGTTGTCGACGACCCGGCTGGGGATCGCTGCGCCGATGCCCTCGATGCGGGCGTACGGGGACCCCTTGCTGGCGGTGATGGGCACTCTCAGGCCTCCTGGCTGGTCGCGGACGCGTGTCGGGCCACGAAGGCACGGGCGTCGTCGAGTTGATCGGGTGTGTTGAGGTTGAACAGTTCGACGCCGGACAGGTTGCGCTTGGCGATGCCCGTCAGGGTGCCGGCCGGGGGCAGTTCGAGGATGCCGGTCACGCCCAGGTCGGCGAGCGTCGCCATGCACAGGTCCCAGCGCACGGGCGAGGTGACCTGGGAGACCAGCCGCGCCAGGTAGTCGGCGCCGGCGGCGACGGCGGTGCCGTCGGCGTTGCTGAGGATCGTGACGACCGGGTCGGCGGCGGTGAGGCCCGCCGCCGCGGCGGCGACCCGGACGCGGCCGGGCTCCATGTGTTCGGTGTGGAACGCGCCCGCGACCGCGAGCGGGATGACGCGCGCGCCGGCCGGCGGGGCCGCCTTGAGGGCGGCGATCTGCTCGGCGGTGCCGGCGGCGACGATCTGGCCGGCTCCGTTGTTGTTGGCCGCGGTGGCGCCGACCGCCTCGATCGCGGCCAGGACGACCTCGGGCTCGCCCCGCAGGACGGCCGCCATCGTGGTGGCCCGCGCGGCGGACGCCTCCGCCATGCCCTGGGCGCGCTCGCGCACCAGCACCATGGCGTCGACCGGCGACAGGACGCCGACGCCCGCGGCCGCGGTCACCTCGCCGACGCTGTGCCCCGCGGCGACGTCGGCGCCGGCGAACGGGACCGGGTCGCCGCCGGTGAGGCGGTCGGCGGCGATCAGGCCGGCCGCGACCAGCAGCGGCTGCGCGACGGCGGTGTCCTTGATGGTCTCGGCGTCCGCGTCGGTGCCGTAGTGCGCCAGGTCGAGCCCGGCGGCCTCGGAGAGGCGGGCGAGCAGCGCGGCGGTGTCGGCGTCCTCGAGCCACGGGGCGAGGAAGCCGGGGGTCTGGGCGCCCTGACCGGGCGCGACGATGGTGAGCACGGGTTCAATCCTCCCGGGCGGCGCCGCGCCGCGTCGCCGGAGGGCCCACAGTGTTTGTCGGGCCCGATTGTGGGAATCCTCCAGTCGGGCTACGGGGCGGTCAGGAGCCGACCCAGGGTGCCCGCGAGCCGAAGCACGTAACCGCCGCGGGGATCCGAGGGTGCGTAGCCCGTGAGGTCCTCGATCCGGCCGAGCCGGTAGCGGACCGTATTGGCGTGGATGAACAAACGGCGTGCGGTCGCCTCCACCGACGTGCCGGTCGCCCAGTAGGCGTCCAGGGTCTGCACCAGGTCGCCGGAGTGCTGCGCCAGGGGCAGGTAGATGTCGTGGGCGAGCTCGCGGCGCGCGTGGCCGTCGCCGGCCAGGGCGCGCTCGGGCAGCAGCGCCCGGGCGGAGACGGGGCGGGGCGCGTCGACCCAGGCGGCCGCGGCGCGGCGTCCCGACGTGGCGGCGCGGGCGCTGACCACCGCCTCGACGAGGTCGGGGACCACGGGGCCCACCACAACCGGTCCGTCCCCGAAGAAGGGCGCCAGTTCGGCCGCGTGGGCGAGCGCCTCGTCCTCGGTGGAGAAGTCGCCCCCCAGGAGCACGACCAGCCGCGGCCCCTGCCCGGCGGCCAGCACGTCCAGGTCGCGGCGGGCGGCGGCGGTGCGCAGGTCGCGCAGCGAGGCGTCGTCCTGGGGCAGGTCGCCCAGCACGACCGTCAGGCCGCGGGGGAGTGCCACCCCAGCGTGGAGGCGCGGGAGACCACGGACTCGTCGGCGTCGCCGCGGACGACGGCGTCCATGACGAGCGCCTCCAGCCGGGCGTCCCAGGCGCCGCGCGTCTCGGCGGCGCGGGCGTACACCTCCGCGGCGTCGAAGGCGATCTCGCGGCTGTACTGCAGCACCGCCATCGTCAGGGTGGGGCGATCGGAGCGGGGGAGCTGGGTGTGGATCTGCGCCTCGACGGTCTCCACCGTGGTGCGGATGAGGTCGACGGTCTGCTGCAGCGTCAGCCGCCGCATCAGCGACCGTGGGGCGGCCGCGAAGATGTTGGGCTGCTCGACGTCACCGGCGCCGCCGCGGAACCAGTCCACGAAGCCGTCGACGCCGGCGCGCACCACCAGCGTCACCGAGGCCCGGTTGTTGGCGTCCAGGTCGCCGAACCAGGGGTAGCGCGCGGTGATGTCGGACAGCGCGACGGTCGTCATCGTCGCCGCGGCGCCGGCGAGCCGCCGCGCCATCGCGGCGCGGGCCCGGCCGGTCGGCATCCACTCCGCCACCTGTTCGCGCATCGCTGCCTCCCCTTCGCGGCCGACACTACCGGCGATGCGGGCGCCGGCGGGACGCGCGTGCCAGCATGGGCGGGTGAGCCGACGAGACCCCGTGGTGGACCTGCGCGAGATCGCGCGCCTGCTGGAGCGGCACGGCGGCCAGACGCGGCGGGCGCAGACGTTCCGCCGGGCCGCCGACACCCTGGCCGCGCTGGACGCCGACGTCCGCGCTGACCTGGACGCCCGCCGCGGCTGGGGGACGCTGGCCGGGATCGGGGAGACCACGAACCGGGTCATCGCCCAGGCCCACGACGGACGCGTCCCGGACTATCTGGCCGACCTGCAGGCCGCCGACGGGCCGCTCGCGCCGCCCAACCCGGTGATGGCGGCGCTGCGGGGCGACCTGCACACCCACACCGAGTGGTCGGACGGCTCCAGCCCCCTGGAGGAGATGGCGCTGGAGGCGCTGCGGCTCGGGCGGGAGTACCTGGCGATCACCGACCACAGCCCGCGGCTGCGGATCGCCAACGGGCTGGACCGGGAGCGGCGGCTCGCCCAGTTGGCCGAGATCGGGGCGCTGAACGAGGCGCTCCCCGGCTTCACGGTGTTCGCGGGCGCCGAGGTGGACATCCTCGACGACGGCGCGCTGGACGGCGACGAGGACACCCTGGGCCGGCTGGACGTCGTCGTGGCCAGCGTCCACAGCAAGCTCGCGATGGACGCCGCCGCCATGACCAACCGCATGGTCGCCGCGATCGCCCGGCCGCGCACCGACATCCTCGGGCACTGCACGGGGCGGCTCGTGGCCGGCGACCGCGGCACCCGCGCGCAGAGCGCGTTCGATGCCGAGGTCGTGTTCGAGGCGTGCCGGCACTTCGGCGTCGCCGTGGAGATCAACTCCCGGCCCGAGCGGCGCGACCCCCCGACGACCTGCTGGCGTTGGCCGCCGACATGGGCTGCCTGTTCAGCATCGACACCGACGCGCACGCCCCGGGGCAACTCGGCTTCAGCGAGTACGGGGCCGCCCGGGCGTCCGAGGCGGGGATCGCGCCCGAACGGATCGTCACGTGTTGGAAGTCGGAACGGGTGGCCGAGTGGCTGGCGGAGCGGGCCTCGCGGCGGTGATTCTCTCGGATTTGAGAGATAGGGTGGACGACGAGTCCCGGCGGTGACACCCACACGCCGACGTCCGCTGTAGAAAGGACACCATCCGTGGCATCTCGCGACAACGCGGGCCCCATCCTCAACGGCCTGCCCACGAACCTGCCCGACATCGACTCGGAGGAGACGGCGGAGTGGCTGGAATCCCTCGACGACATGATCGACGAGCAGGGCCGCAACCGGGCGCGTTACATCATGCTCAAGCTGCTCGAGCGCAGCCGTGAGCGTCACCTCGGCGTCCCGTCGCTGACCGCCACCGACTACGTCAACACCATCCCGGCCGAGGCCGAGCCGTGGTACCCGGGCGACAACGATCTGGAGCGCAAGTTCCGTCGCCTGCTGCGCTGGAACGCGGCCGTGATGGTCCACCGGGCCCAGCGTCCGGGTGTCGGCGTCGGCGGCCACATCTCGACCTTCGCGTCCTCGGCGACGCTGTACGAGGTCGGCATGAACCACTTCTTCCGCGGCAAGGATCACCCCGGCGGCGGCGACCAGGTGTTCTTCCAGGGCCACGCCAGCCCCGGCATGTACGCCCGCGCCTTCCTGGAGGGGCGCCTGCAGGAGGCCGACATGGACGGCTTCCGCCAGGAGAAGAGCCACATCGTCGACGGGAAGATCCGGGCGCTGCCCAGCTACCCGCATCCCCGCCAGATGCCCGACTTCTGGGAGTTCCCGACCGTGTCGATGGGCATCGGCCCGATCAACGCGATCTGGCAGGCCCAGTTCAACAAGTACCTCCACAACCGCGGCCTGAAGGACACCAGCCAGCAGCGGGTATGGGCGTTCCTGGGTGACGGCGAGATGGACGAGGTCGAGAGCCGCGGCGCCCTGCAGGTGGCCTCGTACGAGGAGCTCGACAACCTCACGTTCGTCGTCAACTGCAACCTGCAGCGCCTGGACGGCCCCGTCCGCGGCAACGGCAAGATCATGCAGGAACTGGAGTCGTTCTTCCGCGGCGCCGGCTGGAACGTCATCAAGGTCGTGTGGGGCGGCGGCTGGGATCCGTTGCTGGCCGCCGACAAGGACGGCGCGCTGCTCAACGTGATGAACAGCACCTCCGACGGCGACTACCAGACGTTCAAGGCCAACGACGGCGGCTACGTCCGCGACCACTTCTTCGCCCGCGACCCGCGCACCGCGAAGATGGTCGAGGACTGGGACGACGAGCGGATCTGGAACCTGACCCGCGGCGGCCACGACTACAAGAAGGTCTATGCGGCCTACGACGCGGCGACGAAGTTCACCGGCGCGCCGACCGTCATCCTCGCGCACACCATCAAGGGCTACTTCCTGGGCCAGCACTTCGCCGGCCGCAACGCCACGCACCAGATGAAGAAGATGGCGCTGGACGACCTGAAGCAGTTCCGCGATCGGCTCGACATGCCCGTCACGGACGCCCAGCTCGAGGAGAACCCCTACCTGCCGCCGTACATCCGGCCCGACGAGTCCGACCCGCGCATCGCGTACGCGCTGGAGCACCGCCGCAAGCTGGGCGGCCCGATCCCCGAGCGGCGCAACAAGCCCCAGGCTCTCAAGCTGCCCGACGACAAGGCGTACGCCTCGGTCAAGAAGGGCTCGGGCAACCAGCAGGTCGCCACGACCATGGCGTGGGTGCGTCTGCTGAAGGACCTGCTGCGCGACAAGGAGTTCGGCGCCCACGTGGTGCCGATCATCCCCGACGAGGCGCGCACGTTCGGCATGGACTCGCTGTTCCCGACCATCAAGATCTACAACCCGCACGGCCAGAACTACACGCCGGTGGACCACGACCTGATGCTGTCCTACCGCGAGGCCAAGGACGGCCAGATCATCCACACCGGCATCAACGAGGCCGGCTCGGTGGCGTCGTTCACCGCGGTGGGGTCCAGCTACGCGACCCACGGGATCCCGATGGTGCCGGTCTACATCTTCTACTCGATGTTCGGCTTCCAGCGCACCGGCGACGCCATCTGGGCGGCTGCGGATCAGCTCAGCCGCGGCTTCCTGATCGGCGCCACGGCCGGCCGCACCACGCTCACCGGCGAGGGCACCCAGCACATGGACGGGCACAGCCCGGTGCTGGCGGCCACCAACCCGGCGATCGTGCAGTACGACCCGGCCTACGGCTACGAGATCGCGCACATCATGCAGGACGGCCTGCAGCGCATGTACGGCGAGAACCCCGAGGACGTCATCTACTACCTCACCGTCTACAACGAGCCCATGGTGCAGCCGCGTGAGCCCGAGGACGTCGACGTCGAGGGGATCAAGCGCGGCATGCACCTGATCTCGAAGGGCAGCAGCGAGGGCATGGCCGACGACGCCAAGCACGTCCAGCTGCTGGCCTCGGGCGTGGGCGTCACGTGGGCCCTGGAGGCCCAGCAGTTGCTGCACGACGACTGGGGCGTGATCGCCGATGTCTGGTCGGTCACCTCGTGGACCGAGCTGCGCCGCGACGCCATGGCCGTGGACGAGAGCCGCTTCCTGCACCCGGACGAGGAGGTCGCCGACTCCTGGATCGTGCAGAAGCTCGCCGACGCCCCCGGCCCGGTCATTGCGACGTCGGACTACATGAAGCAGAACCAGGATCAGATCGCGCAGTGGGTCCCCGGCGACTTCGCCTCCCTCGGCGCGGACGGCTTCGGCTTCTCCGACACCCGGGCCGCGGCGCGGCGCTTCTTCCACATCGACGGCCCCTCGATGGTGGTGCGGGCGCTGCAGATGCTGGCCAAGAACGACGAGATCGACAAGGCGTGGCCCGGCCAGGCCGCCGAGAAGTACAAGCTGCTGGAGGTCACCGCCGGTGCCTCCGGCAACGCTGGTGGGGAGTCCTGAGCCCCATCCACGAGGCGCGACGCGCGCGGTGGAGCCACGGTTCGTGGCGCCCCGCGCGCGTTTGCGCGTCGAAACACCCTAAGATGGAACTGTGACTCGCACGAAGGAAGGGGAATCCCAGGTGGGCGCCGAACCCGAGACCAAGGGTGGCGTGCCCGCGATGACCGCGATGGGCTTCGAGCCCGGGCAGGTCGTCCAAGAACTCGGATGGGACGCCGACGCGGATGAGAATCTCCGCGAACAGATCATGGACGCCATCGACGCGGACATGATCGAGGACCCGCTCGAGGCCGTGGATTCGGTGGTGTTGTGGTGGCGCGACGAGGACGGCGACGTCGCCGATGGCCTCGTGGACGCTCTGCGTGACCTCTCGCAGCAGGGGCACATCTGGCTGTTGACGCCCAAGGTGGGCAAGGACGGCTACGTGGATCCGACCGACGTCGCCGAGGCGACGCTCGCCGCGGGACTCGTGCTGGCCAACCCGGCGTCCGTCTCGCCCCAGTGGCAGGCGCAGCGGATCGTGCGCCCGAAGGTCGGACGCCGCTGATCCAGGTCCAGAACCTCGCCGGAGCGGAGGACGCGACATGAGAGTGGTCATCTGCGGCGGGGGCATGGGCGGTCTGGTCCTGGCGCACGCCCTGGGCGAGCATGCCGACGTGCTCGTCCTGGATCGCGACGCTTCGGCGTCCGACACGGGCGGCTACCGGATCAGCATCGACGACGCGGCGTGCCGTGCGCTGGGGACGGCGTTGACGCGCTCCCTCCTGGAGGAGGTGCGCGCGACGGCCGACACCGGCGACGCCTACGAGCAGTTCACCATCGCCGACGCCCGACTTCGCCCGCTGATCGTCGCGCCGCTTCCGCCCCACGAGGACCGCATCCTCGCCCACCGTCCGCAGTTACGGGCGCTGCTGGCCCGCGATCTCGGGGCCCGCATCCGGTTCGGGTGCCGGGTGGTGTCGGTCACGCAACACCGCAGCATCGCGCGGGTGACGCTGGCCGACGGATCCGAGTTGGACGCGGACCTCGTGGTCGCCGCGGACGGGGCCGACTCGGTCGCCGCCCGGTCGCTCCCGGGTCGCACCCCCGCGCGTGACCTGGGCCTCGTGGGCGTCGCCGGCTGGGCGCCGCTGGATGGGGTGCCGCCCGCGTTCCTGTTCTCGGGGCCCGCGCTGGCGTTCGGCGCCGAAGGTCTGGGGGTGTTCCTGTCCCTGTCCCGTGGCCCCGCTGCGGCGCAGGGGGCGCGTCCCGGGCTGATCTGGGGCACGATCAGCCGCAGCGAAGCGGCCGGGCCTGCACCCGGCATGCCTCCCGAACAGCTCCGGCGCGCCGCGCTGCGGCTGCTGCGCTCCTGGTCTCCCTGGCTGAACGAGCAGGTCGCCCGTTCCGACCCGGCGCGCACGGCCGCGTTCCGGCTGTGGGCGACCGACCCGGGCGGCGACCTCGGCGGGTGGCCACCCGGCCCCGTCGCCGCGCTGGGGGACGCGGTGCACGCCATGCCACCCACCGGCGGCCAGGGCGCCTCCACCGCGATCCGCGATGCGGTGGAACTGGCGGCGGCTGTGCGCGAGGGCCGGCGCGGTGCCGATCTCGGCCCCGCGTTGGCGGCCTACCAGCGCTCGGTCGCCACCCGCGGCCGGGCGGCGATCCGGGAGTCGCTGGGTCCCGTGCGGGTCCTGCGGGCCTTGGGCCACCGGCCCGCCCAATTGTTGGCCGCGCCGCTGCTTCGACTGGCGGGCGCCGTGGGGATCCGGCTTCATCCGAATCAGGCCTGAGCCGCACGGGGAACGTCCCGGGGCCACGCCGGCCGACTCCCGGAGAGCGGCGATCCGGACGTCCCGGAG
Source organism: Propioniciclava coleopterorum (assembly GCF_011393335.1). NCBI lineage: Bacteria > Bacillati > Actinomycetota > Actinomycetes > Propionibacteriales > Propionibacteriaceae > Propioniciclava > Propioniciclava coleopterorum. The sequence continues at coordinate 3,032,438 of NZ_CP049865.1, forward strand.
CGAACCGCCGCCGGTCGCCGCGTCACCTGCGACTCCCGTCACGCGCAGACACGGCCGGGACGACCACGCCCGGTAAAGTTCTGGTACGGTTCGGCGCGCGGCCGGTCGACGTTCGATTCGCCGGGGCAGGGCGGGCAGCGCACGTCCGCCGTCGCGGTGGTGCCAGATCCCGGGCGCTTGGCCGCAGGCCTTCCCCTCTCGAAGGGGCGCATAGCTCAGTTGGTTAGAGCTCCTGCCTTACAAGCAGGCGGTCGGGGGTTCGAGTCCCTCTGCGCCCACGCCACCACCCGGCTGCCGCGCCGCACGCCGACGGCCACCCCCCATCCCCGCGTCCTGTCGTACCCGGCCGATAGGCTGCGACCGGAGGGGGAACAGTGGAGTTCTTGGGGGTCGCGATCCTGGCGGTGCTGATGTTCGGGCTGGTGCTCGCGCTCGTGCACGCGGACTCCGCGCGGCCCGAACCGGACGCCGAGGAGCCGGCGCCGCAGCGTCCGAGCACCGCGTCCCCCACGCCCGCGCCGCCGCAGCGTCCGCGGATGGATCTGACGGCGGTGCTCGAGGGGGCGTTCACGTGCGAGGTGTGCGGCGAACCGGCCACCATCGCGCTGCGGCAGCCCAGCGGCACGCATCACCCGGCGCTGTGCCAGCGGCCCGCCTGCCAGGATCCTGAGCGCTTCGGCGACCTCTGGGCGCGGGCCACCGCGCTGGTCCCCATCGGCTGGCCCTACGACGAGGAACTGTGGGATTCCGTGCCCTGGGTGCAGGCGGAGGACGCCCTGGTGGGCGAGCACTTCTGCACGTTCTGCGCCGCACCCGCCACGCTCGCGCTGAGGCGGCCCTTCGACGTGTACTTCCCGCTGGTGTGCGACAGCCCGGCGTGCCGCGCCATGGACGTGCTGCGCCCGTACCTGGCGTCGCCCATCGTGGCACTGAGCCCTGTCGTGGCCACGCGCGAGCGTGTCACGCCCTCCCCGTCGGTGCCCGAGACGGCGGAGAACTGCACGGTGTGCGGCGAGCCGGCCACCGTCGTGATGCCCCGACCGGGGGAGTCGGCGCTGGGGGTGTGCGACGCGTCGGCGTGCCGCCGCGCCGTGGGGGACCTGTGGACCGACGCCGCCTTCTGGGTCACTCCCCCCGAAGAGGGCGATCTCCCCGAGCGCGGCCTGCTGTGCTCCCGCTGCGGCGGCCAGGCCGTCGGCGCCGAGTGGACCACCGGGGCGTCGCGTCCCCGGATGTGGTGCGCCGACCCGGCGTGCGGTGGCGCCCAGCGACCGGCGTCGCGCGACGGGCGGGAGGCGCTCAGTTACCACCTGGATCGCCCCGAGTCCATGCTCCCGCCGCACCTGGACGCCTGCCTCCTCTGCGGGGAGCCGACCGCGTACTTCCTCATGGTGCCCGGCGAATGGGTCGCCCGCGGCGTGTGTCACTCCGCCAACTGCGTGTACATCGCCCACGCCCGGTCGTGGTGGCTCGACCCCTCCCACAAGGAGGGCCCCTACGGCCGGCCGGAGGTCGGCTACTTCTGCATGGTCTGCGGCCGGTCCGCCGACCTGGAGATGCGGCAGCGGGACGGTGGCGTCCAGGCGGTGTGCGATGACCCGGCGTGCCAGCAGCATCCCGCGGTGCGCTACCACTGGGCACGTGCCCAGTGGGTCGCCCGCCTCGAGCCGTCCGAGCCGGGACGTCGCTGCTGCGTCTGCGAGGCACCGGCGACGGCCGGCCTGGGTCAGATCGGCGGCGTCACCGTCGACGTGTGCGAGGCGCGGGAGTGCCGTGATCGCGCCGTGGATCAGTCCTGGAACCCCGACGTGCCGCGCCCCCCACGCCCGCCCCTGGTGCCGCTGGTGGCTCAGTTCCTGCCGCGGGAGCCCGCCGCGCGGTGCGACACCTGCGAGGCCTGTCCGGCGGAGCTGTGGTACACCCACACGGGGGACGGCGAGGTTCAGCGCACGACGATGTGCCACGACTGCTTCGAGGACAATCAGGAGGGGTGGGACGGAGCGGTCAGCCGTGGGTTCTTCCTCCTGCTCGGGCAGGTCCACCCGAGGCAACGCGTCTGGCGCGCCCGCAGCGCCTCCTCGACGCCACCAGACGACTTGACCCTGACCCAGGGTCAAGGTTCGACACTGGTTACGTGACCTCGAAGACGACCCTTCCCCTGTACCTGATCGCCACCGGCACGTCGTTGTTCGGCAACGCGTCCATCTCGATCGTGCTGCCGTGGCTGGTGCTCCAGCGCACCGGCGACCCGGCCGTCGCCGGCCTGGTCGCGGCCGTCAGCGCGCTGCCCGCCGCGATCGCCGCCTTTGCGGGCGGCCACCTGGTCGACCGGGTCGGACGCCGCCGGATGACTGTCATCGCCGACATCGGGTCCGCGGTCGCGGTCGCCTCGCTGGCGCTGGTGGACGCCGCCGTGGGCCTCGACGTCGGCTGGTTCATCCTCCTCGGCGTCCTGGGCGCCCTGTTCGACGTGCCCGGGATGACCGCGCGTGAGACCCTGCTCGCCAACGTGTCCCAGACCTCCGGCACGAGCCTGGACCGGATCGCGTCGCTGCGCGGGGCCCTGTTCGGCCTGTCCTTCCTGGCGGGGCCCGCGCTGGCGGGCTGGCTGCTGGCGGTGTTCCCCGCGATCACCGTCGTGTGGATCACCGCGGCCTGCTCCGCGATCGCCGCCCTCGCGGTCGCGGTGATGCCGCTCGACCCGACGCCGCCGGCCGAGCACGCCGACCCCTCGCCGCTCGCCGGCTGGACCCACATCCGCCGCAACAGCGCCCTGTTGGCGCTGCTGACCGTGAGCCTGGCGTCCATGGTGATCGTCGGGCCGCTGCTGAGCATCGTCCTGCCCGCGCACTTCACGGCGCTGGCGGCCCCCGGGCTGCTCGGCCTCACGCTGTCGGCCTACGCGGTGGGCACCATCGCGGGCTCCGGCCTGTACGGCTGGCTCTTCGACGGACGCCGCTGGGCCGCCTGGGTGACCGCCAACGCGCTGTACACGGTCGGGGGCCTGCTCATCGGGACGCTGGCCGGGGTGTGGCCGGTCGCGCTCGGTATGGTCGCGGCCGGGATCGGCTCGGGACTGATGCAGCCCATCACCACGGTCGTGCTGACCGAGCAGGTGCCCGACGCCCTGCGCGGCCGGGTCTTCGGCACGTACGCCGCCCTGCAGATGGCGGTGGCGCCGCTGGGGCTCGGCGCAATGGCCGCGCTCCTCGGTGCCACGAGCCTGGGCGTCGGCGCCTGGGCCCTGGCCGGCGGCTGGGTGCTGCTCGCCGCCTGGTCCGTCGCGCTGCCCGGGCTGCGCGACTACATTCGGGGCGGGAGCGGAGCGCGGGAGGAGGCCCATGCTGACGATCGGCCGGCTGGCTGACTACGTCGGGGTCACGCCGCGCGCCATCCGGCTCTACCATCAGCGCGGGCTGCTGCCCGAGCCCGAGCGGACCGCGTCCGGCTACCGCGTCTACACCGCGCAGGACGTCATCGACCTGCAGCGCATCAAGGTGCTCACCGACGCCGGCGTCCCGCTGGCCCGCGTCCGGGACCTGCTGCACGCCTCGCAGGCAGACGTGGCCGCCGCCGTGGCCGAGGTGGACGCCGACCTGCGCCGCCGGATCGCCGACCTGCGCCGGACGCGCGGCGCGCTCGCGACGCTGGCCCAGGGGGAACCGTTCCTGCCCGCGTCGGTGGCGGCGCTGCACGCCGGGCTGCGGGCCATCGGGGTCTCGGAGGCGACGCTGCTGCGCGAGCGGGACAACTGGGTGCTCATCCACGTGCTGTACCCGGAACTGGTCGACCAGTGGCTGGGGACGCAGGTCGCGATGCTGGAGGACCCGGAGTTCCGCGACCTCTACCTGCTCACCGACGAGGCGTTCGGCTGGGAGCCCGACGACCCGCGCCTGGAGGAGATCGCGCGGCGCACCGTCGCGTGGATGGTCACCCAGACCCCGCCCGACACCGAGGGCTGGGACACCGATCCGGTCGCCTACCAGCTCGTCACCACCTACCGCAGCGACGTCTCGCCGGCGTGGGACGCCCTGATGACGCGGACGCGCGAGCTCGCCCTCGAGGCGGGCTACGTCGAGCCCGGCTCCGGGCCCGGCTGACCCGCCTCGTCCAGGACGAGGCGGTACCCCATGCCCGGCTCGGTCAGCAGGTGGCGCGGAGCGCTCGGCTCGGCCTCGAGCTTCTTGCGCAGCTGGGACAGGTAGAGCCGCAGGTAGCCGGTGTCCTCGACGTGGTCGGTGCCCCAGATCTGCGCCAGCATCGTCTGCCGGGTCACCAGCTTGCCCGCGTTGCGCACCAGCAGGTCCAGCACCTGCCACTCCGTCGGCGTCAGCCGCACCTGCCGGCGCTGCCCGCCCGCGTGGTCCACGACCGAGCGCGAGGCCAGGTCCACCGTGATGTCGCCCAGGCGCACGACCGGCTCGGGGTCCTCCTGGCCGCCGCGCCGGGTGACCGCCCGCATCCGGGCGAGCAGTTCGTCGACCGAGAACGGCTTGGTGACGTAGTCGTCGGCGCCGGCGTCCAGCGCCTCGACCTTGTCGGCCGACCCGGTGCGCCCCGAGATCACGAGGATCGGGGCGCTCGACCAGCCGCGGACGGCGTGGATCACGTCGAGGCCGTCCAGTTCGGGCATGCCGAGGTCGAGCAGGTACAGGTCCGGATGCTCCTCGATCGCCGCGGCGATCGCGTGCTTGCCGTCGGGCACCGCGATGACCTGGTGCCCCGTCGCGGTGAGCGTGATGCGCAGCGCGCGCACCATCTGCGGATCGTCGTCAGCGATCAGGATCTTCATCGCGTCCCTCCTCGGGGCCGTGCTGGTCGTCGGGGCGGGCCAAGGGGAGGGAGACCACCATGGTCAGGCCGCCGCCGGGGGTGGTCTCGGGGCGCAGTTGGCCGCCCATGGCCTCGGCGAAGCCGCGCGACAGCGCCAGCCCCAACCCGAGGCCGGTGGTGTTGTCGGTGTCGCCCAGCCGCTGGAACGGCAGGAAGATGTCCTCGCGCCGGTCCTCGTCCACGCCCGGCCCGTGGTCGATGACGCGCACCTCCACCCGGTCGCCGAACGTGCTGGTCGCGACGCGCACCCTGGTGCCGGGCGGGGAGAACCGCACCGCGTTGGCGAGCAGGTTCGCCACGACCCGCTGCAGCAGCACGGGGTCGGCGGTGACCAGCGCGTCGTCGTGGCGCAGGTCGAGTTCGAGGGCGCCCGGCCCGAGCGCGAGCTCGTCCAGGGCGGGTGCGATCGCCTCGGCGGGGTCGATGCGCCGGGTCGCCAACGACAGGGCGCCCGCCTGGACGCGGCTGACGTCGAGCAGGTCGGTGACCAGCGTCGACAGGGCGGCCAGGCTCTCGTCGGCGGTCTGGAGCAGCTCGGACGCCTCCTGCGGGCGCAGCGACGAGCCCGCCGACCGCAGGCCCCCGACCGCCGCCGTGGCCGCGGCCAGGGGACGCCGCAGGTCGTGGCTGAGCGCGGACAGCAGCGCCCCCCGGGCGCGGTCCGAGGCCGCGATCGGCTCGATGGTCCGGGCCGTCTCGGTCAGCTGCTGGTGCTCCAGCGCCGCGGCGAGCTGGCGGGTGATCACGTCGAACGGGCGCTGGTCGGCGGCGCTGATCGACCCGCCCACGTACGCCAGGGCGGCGTCCTGGCCCAGCGGCACGACGGTGGGCGTCGCGGCGTCGTCCCAGGCGCCGGACTGCGCCACGACCTGGTCGCCCCGCAGCACGCGCGCGCCGGTCAGCCCGAACGCCTCGGCGGCCCGCTCGGTGAGGGCCGCGACGGCGTCCTGGCCACGCAGGACGCTGCCGGCCACCGCCTGCACGAGCTCCGACTCGGCCTGCGAGCGCCGGGCGGCGCGGGACCGGCGCGCGGCCCGGTCGACCACGAAGCTCACCAGCGCGGCGATCACGACGTAGAGCAGGAGCGCCCGGACGTGCAGCGGGTCGGCGATCGTGATGGTGAACAGCGGCTGGATGAAGAAGAAGTCCAGCGTGAGGCCCGACATCACGGCCGCGAACAGCGCCGGCCACAGCCCGCCCACCAGCGCGACGACCACGACGAGCAGCTGGTAACTCAGCACGTCGCTGGTGATCGACTCGGGGCTGCGACCCGCCAGCAGCAGCGCGGTGAGCGCGGGACCGCCGAGCAGGGCCAGCCCGAAGCCCAGCAGCCGACGCCGCGGGGTGAGGGCGCCGCCGAGCGGCGGCAGCTGCATCCTGTCGCCCGCCGCGGCGTGGTTGACGATGTGGACGTCGATGTCGCCCGACTCGCGGATCACCGTGGCGCCGATCCCCGGGCCGGTCAGGGCCGCCTGCCAGCGGCCGCGGCGCGAGGCGCCCATGACGAGTTGGGTGGCGTTCATGGAGCGGGCGAAGGCGACGAGCGTCGAGGGCACGTCCTCGCCGACGAGGGCGTGGTAGGTGCCGCCCAGGGTGTCGACGAGGGCCCGCTGGGCGGCGAGGTCGGAGGTGTGGGTCGAGCGGAGGCCGTCCTGGCTCGTGACGTGGACGGCGAGCAGGTCGCCCCCGCCGCCGGCGCGGCTCACGATCCGGGCGGCGCGGCGCAGCAGCGTCTCGCCCTCGGGGCCGCCGGTGAGCGCGACCACGACCCGCTCGCGGGCCTCCCAGGTGGCGTCGATCCCGTGCTCGTCGCGGTAGTGCTGCAACGCGACGTCCACCTCGTCGGCCAGCCAGAGCAGCGCCAGCTCGCGCAGCGCGGTCAGGTTGCCGAGCCGGAAGTAGTTGGACAGCGCCGCGTCGATGCGCTCGGCCGGGTAGATCAGGCCCTCGGCCAGCCGGCCCTGCAGGGCGCTGGGGGCCAGGTCGATCACCTCGATCTGGTCGGCGCGGCGCAGGAACTCGTCCGGGACGGTCTCGAGCTGCCGCACCCCGGTGATGGTCTCCACCACGTCGTTGAGGGAGGCGATGTGCTGCACGTTCACCGTCGAGATGACGTCGATGCCCTCGGAGAGCAGTTCCTCCACGTCCTGCCACCGCTTGGCGTGCCGCCCGCCGGGCGCGTTGGTGTGGGCGAGCTCGTCGACCAGCACCACGTCCGGATCGCGCTCCAGCACGGCGACGGTGTCCAGCTCGGTCAGCCCGACGCCGCGGTGCTCGACGACGCGGCGCGGCACCTCCGGCAGGCCCTCGGCCATCGCGGCGGTGGCGGCGCGGCCGTGGGTCTCCAGGATGCCGATCACGACGTCGACGCCCTCGCCGCGCAGGCGGCGTCCCTCCTCGAGCATGTCGTAGGTCTTGCCCACGCCGGGGGCCGCGCCCAGCAGGACGCGCAGCTTCCCCCGACCGCTCATGTCACCCCTCCCGTTGCAGCAGGTTGTTCAGCACCACCACGTTGACTCGGGGCTCCCCGAGGAAGCCCGCGTCGCGGCCCTGCATGCTGGCCTCCACCATGGCACGAACCTCGGCCTCGGGCAGCGAGCGGGCCGCCGCGACGCGCGCGACCTGCAGTTCGGCGTAGGCGGGGCTGATGTGCGGGTCGAGGCCCGAGCCGCTCGCGGTGACCGCGTCGGCGGGCACCGCCGCCTCGGGGACGCCGTTGAAGGCGGCCACCTGGGCGCGCCGCTCGGTGATGGCCGCGACGAGGTCCGGGTTCTCGGGCCCGGCGTTGCTTCCCGAGGACGCCGACGCGTCGTAGCCGTCGCCGGCCGCGGAGGGCCGGGGCTGGAAGAAGCCCGGCAGCGGGGCGCCGGAGGCGTCGCTGAACGACTGACCGATCAGGCTCGAGCCGACGACCCGGCCGTCGGGCCCGGTCAGCGCCGAGCCGTTCGCCTGCGGCGCCATCAGCACCTGCGCCAGGCCGGTGACGACCAGCGGGTAGACCACGCCGAGGAGGAGGGTGAGGGCGAGGAGGCTGCGGGCCGCCACGCCGACGGTGCGCCACGTGCGGCGCGTGCTGGAGTTCATGTCGTGTGTCCTTGTCCGAAGGGAGGGGGTCGGCTCAGAAGCCGGGGATGAGGCGGACGAGCAGGTCGATCAGGCCGATCCCGAGGAACGGGGCCACGACGCCTCCCAGTCCATAGATGAGCAGGTTGCGCCGCAGGAGCTGCGAGGCGTCGCCCGCGCGGTACTTCACCCCGCGCAGCGCCAGCGGCACCAGGGCGATGATCACCAGCGCGTTGAAGATGACCGCCGACAGCACCGCCGAGGCGGGGGAGTGCAGCCCCATGATGTTGAGGGCGGCGAGCCCCGGGTAGGCCCCGACGAAGATCGCGGGGATCACCGCGAAGTACTTGGCCAGGTCGTTGGCGATGGAGAAGGTGGTCAGCGCGCCGCGCGTGATGAGCAACTGCTTGCCGATGGCGACGACGTCGATGAGCTTGGTCGGGTCGGAGTCCAGGTCGACCATGTTGCCGGCCTCCTTGGCCGCGGACGTGCCCGAGTTCATCGCGACGCCGACGTCGGCCTGGGCCAGCGCGGGGGCGTCGTTGGTGCCGTCGCCGGTCATCGCCACGAGGCGTCCGCCGGACTGCTCCTGCCGGATGTAGGCCAGCTTGTCCTCGGGGGTGGCCTCGGCGAGGAAGTCGTCGACGCCCGCCTCGGCGGCGATCGCCTCCGCCGTGAGCGGGTTGTCGCCGGTGACCATCACGGTGCGGATGCCCATCCGGCGCAACTGCGCGAACCGCTCCGCCAGGCCGTCCTTGACGATGTCCTTGAGGTGGACCACGCCCAGGACCGCGGGCCGCTCGCCGGGGGCACGGCGCGCGACCACCAGCGGGGTGCCGCCGGAGCGCGAGATGCCCTCCACGAGCTCGTCCAGGTCGGCGCGGGTGCGGCGGGGGACGTCGGCGCCCTCGGACTCGACCCAGGCGACGACGGCCGAGCCGGCGCCCTTGCGGAGCTGGACGCCGCCGGGCAGGTCGAGGCCCGACATCCGGGTCTGCGCGGTGAACGGCACCACGACGCTGCCCTCGGGCTGCTCTGGGACGCCCCCCGACGCGGCGGCGAGCTCGACGATCGAGGCGCCCTCGGGGGTGGGGTCGGCCCGCGACGACAGCGCGGCGGCCTCCATCAGTTCCTGCTCGGGGACGCCGTGCAGCGGCCGGAACGCGACGGCCCGCCGGTTGCCGTAGGTGATGGTCCCGGTCTTGTCGAGCAGCAGGGTGCTGACGTCGCCGGCGGCCTCGACGGCCCGCCCGGACATCGCGAGCACGTTGCGCTGCACGAGCCGGTCCATGCCGGCGATGCCGATCGCAGACAGCAGGGCGCCGATGGTGGTGGGGATGAGGCACACCAGCAGGGCGACGAGCACGGTCACGCTGGCGGGGGAGGCGTCCGCGGACGCGATCGGGTTCAGGGTGAGCACGACCACCAGGAACACGATCGTCAGCGACGCCAGCAGGATGTTCAGGGCGATCTCGTTGGGGGTGCGCTGCCGCGCCGCCCCCTCCACGAGCGCGATCATCTTGTCGACGAAGGTCTCGCCGGGCTTGGAGGTGATCTTCACCACGATCCGGTCCGACAGGACGCGGGTCCCGCCCGTGACCGCGGACCGGTCGCCGCCCGACTCGCGGATGACGGGGGCGGACTCGCCGGTGATGGCCGACTCGTCGACCGAGGCGATGCCCCAGATGATGTCGCCGTCGCCCGGGATCAGGTCGCCGGCCTCGGCCACGACCACGTCGCCCAGCGTCAGCTCCGAGGACGCCACGTCCTCCAGCCGCGCGGTCTCCGCGCCGGGGTCCTCGCTGCGGAAGTCGACGACGCGGTGCGCGGTGGTGGTGGTGCGGGTGCGGCGCAGGCTGTCGGCCTGGGCCTTGCCGCGCCCCTCGGCGACGGCCTCGGCGACGTTGGCGAACACGACGGTCAGCCACAGCCATGCGGCGATGAACCACGCGAACGGCGCCGGTACGGGCGAGCCGCCCGACGTCTCGACCGCGCCGGTCACCGACTGCGCCAGGGCGGACACGGTGGTCAGGGCCGCCCCGACCCACACGAGGAACATGACCGGGTTGCGCCACTGGGCGCGCGGGTCGAGCTTGCGCAGCGCCTCGGGCAGGGAGGCCAGCACCTGGCGCGCCGACAGCGGGCCGGAGCCGTTGGAGGGATGCGGCCGCCGTGGGGCGGTCAGCGGGGTTGCGGTGAGCGTGGACATGTCAGGCGAGTCCTTCTGCGAGCGGACCGAGGGTGAGGATGGGGAAGAACACGAGCGCGGCGACCAGGACGGCCGTCCCGACCACCAGGACCACGAACAGCGGACCGGTGGTGCGCAGGGTTCCGGGGGTGGGTTCGGTGGGGCTCTGCGTGGACAGCGTGCCGGCCAGCGCGAGCACCAGGGCGATGGGCAGGAAACGGCCCCAGAGCATGGCGACGCCGAGGGCGCCCGTGAACCAGGGGTGGGTGGCCGTCAGCCCGGCGAACGCCGACCCGTTGTTGTTGGCCGCCGAGGTGAAGGCGTAGATGACCTCCGACAACCCGTGCGGGCCCGGGTTGGCGAGCGCCCCCTCGACGTCGGCGCGCAGCGCGGGGACGCCGAAGCTCAACGCGATGCCGACCATCACGAGGGCGGGCATCACGAGGATGGCGAGGCTGGCGAGCTTCATGGGCAGCGGGCCGATCTTCTTGCCCAGGTACTCGGGCGTGCGCCCCACCAGCAGGCCGGCGAGGAAGACCGCGATGATCGCGATCACCAGCAGGCCGTACAGGCCTGTCCCCACGCCTCCGGGCGCGATCTCGCCGAGCATCATGTTGAGCATCGTCATCATGCCGCCCAGCGCGGTGTAGGAGTCGTGCATCGAGTCGACGGCGCCGGTCGAGGTCAGCGTCGTCACAGACGCGAAGACCGACGAGCCGACGACGCCGAAGCGCACCTCCTTGCCCTCCAGGGCCGCGCCGGCGAGTTGCGGCGCGGTGCCGCGTCCGGCGAGTTCGAAGGCGGTCAGGGCCGTCGTGGTGAGGAGCGCCAGGGTCGCCATCGCGGCCAGCAGCGCGACGCCCTGGCGGGTGTCGCCGACCATCCGGCCGAAGGTGCGCGGCAGCGAGAACGGGATCACGAGGATCAGCAGGATCTCCAGCAGGTTGGTCCACGGCGTCGGGTTCTCGAAGGGGTGGGCGGAGTTGGCGTTGAAGAAGCCGCCGCCGTTGGTGCCCAGCAGCTTGATGACCTCCTGGGACGCCACGGGCCCGCCGGGCAGCGACTGCGCCCCGCCGGCGACCGTCGTGACCTCCTGCCAGGGCTGGACGTTCTGGATGACCCCGCCCAGCACCAGCAGCAGCGCGCCCGCGACGGCGATGGGGAGCAGGATCCGCAGCGTCGCGCGGGTCAGGTCCACCCAGAAGTTGCCCAACGTCCCGGTGCCGCGCGCCGCCAGCCCGCGGATGAGCGCGACGGCGACGGCGATCCCGGTCGCGGCGGAGACGAAGTTCTGCACGGCCAGCCCCGCGAGTTGCACGGAGTAGCCGAGCGTCGACTCGGGCGAGTAGGACTGCCAGTTGGTGTTGGTGACGAACGAGATCGCGGTGTTGAACGCGATCCCCTCGGGCACCGGCGGCAGGCCGAGCGAGAACGGCAGCCAGGGCTGCAGGCGCTGCAGCGCGTACAGCAGCAGCATCCCCAACAGCGAGAACAGCAGGACGCCGCGCAGGTAGGCGCGCCAGGACTGGCCGCTGCGCGGGTCGACCCCCATGAAGCGGTACAGGACGCGCTCGGCGCGGGTGTCGCGCGGCGAGGTGAACACCCACGCCATGTAGTCGCCGAGCGGGACGTGGATCAGCCCGAGCACCACGATGAGCGTGCCCAGGGTCGCGAGGTAGAACAGCCAGTCCATCAGAACTTCTCCGGGTGCAGGAGGGCGAAGCCCATGTAGACGACGGCGGCGAGGCCGAGGACACCGGCCACGATGGTGAGCGTCATCACAGCCGTTCCACCCCCCTCGCGACGAGCGCGACGACCCCGATCAGGGCGAACAGGGCCGCGATGTAGATCACATCGAGCATGTGGGTCCATCTCCTTCGTTCCCGGCGCGGTGCCGGGTGCCCCGGGCGGGCATCCACGATCAAACTCCCGCCCGCGGCGTCCGGACCGGGCCCTCACGGAATCCATACGGGACCGGTCGGTTTCCTTACGCCGCGCTCATGGGGCGGCGGCCGGCGTCCGCCCCGACTCGGAGCGCAGGTGGCGTGGCGGTAGGCTTGCTCCTCGTGGCCACCGACTTCGCATCCGAGATCTCCGAACTCGACCGCTCCCTGACGAGCATCGAGGTGGTGGTCGACCCCGAGAAGAAGCGGGCGGAGATCGCCGAGCTGTCCGAGAGGGTCGCCGCCCCCGACCTGTGGGACGACCCCGACAACGCGCAGAAGGTGACGTCGCGGCTCTCGGCGCTGAACTCCGAACTCGACCGGGTCGGTTCGCTGCGTTCGCGCCTGGACGACCTGGGCGTGCTGGTGGAGTTGGCGCAGGAGGAGAACGACGCCGACACCCTGGCGGAGGCCCAGAAGGAGATGGCCTCGCTGCACGGCGACATCGCCGCGCTGGAGGTCCGCACGCTGCTGAGTGGCGAGTACGACGAGCGGGACGCCGTCGTCTCGATCCGCGCCGGCGCCGGCGGCGTGGACGCCGCCGACTTCGCCGAGATGCTGCTGCGCATGTACCTGCGCTGGGCCGAGCGACACGGGCACGCGGTGAAGGTGCTCGACACCAGCTACGCCGAGGAGGCCGGCCTGAAGTCGGTCACCTTCGAGGTGAGCGCGCCGTTCGCGTACGGGACGCTGTCGGTCGAGGGCGGCACGCACCGCCTGGTCCGGATCAGCCCGTTCGACAACCAGGGCCGCCGTCAGACGTCCTTCGCGGCGGTCGAGGTGATCCCGCTGATCGAGTCGACCGACCACATCGACGTGCCGGAGGCCGACATCCGCGTGGACGTCTTCCGCAGCTCGGGCCCCGGCGGCCAGTCGGTCAACACCACCGACTCCGCCGTCCGCATCACGCACCTGCCCACCGGGCTGGTGGTCTCGATGCAGGACGAGAAGAGCCAGATCCAGAACCGCGCCGCCGCCATGCGCGTCCTGCAGTCGCGCCTGCTGCTGCTGAAGAAGCAGGAGGAGGACGCGAAGAAGAAGGAACTCGCCGGCGACGTCAAGGCGTCCTGGGGCGACCAGATGCGCAGCTACGTGCTGAACCCGTACCAGATGGTGAAGGATCTGCGCACCGGCTACGAGGTCGGCAACCCCGACTCGGTCTTCGACGGCGAGCTCGACGGCTTCATCGACGCGGGCATCCGCTGGCGCAAGAGCGCGGAGAACGCCGAGGACTGAGGCCCGCCACGCCCGGCGAGGCGCCGGGGCGGGGGAGCCTTGTGGACCTAGGCTGGGTCGCGGCCGGCTGAGAGCTTCTCAGGAACCTTCCCCATCGTCGACTCCGGCCAGCGGATGCCTGTGATCACGTTCGATAACGTCTCCAAGACGTACCCCGGCCAGAAGCGGCCGGCACTGCAACACGTCTCGACCACGATCGAGGACGGCGAGTTCGTCTTCCTGGTCGGGCCGTCGGGTTCGGGCAAGTCGACGTTCCTGCGGCTGGTGCTGCGCGAGTACCGCGCGAGCAGCGGGCAGGTGGTCGTCAACGGCCGCGACGTCGGGAAGCTGCCCAACTGGCGCATCCCGAAGCTGCGCCGCGGCGTCGGCATCGTGTTCCAGGACTTCCGGCTGCTGCCCGGCAAGACCGTCACCGAGAACGTCTCCTTCACCCTGCAGGTGATCGGACGCCCCAGCCGCGAGATCCGCCGTCTGGTGCCCGAGACCCTCGAACTGGTGGGCCTGGAGGACAAGGGCGACCGGCTCCCCGAGGAGCTGTCGGGCGGCGAGCAGCAGCGCGTCGCCATCGCGCGCGCCTTCGTCAACCGGCCCGGCATCCTGCTGGCGGACGAGCCCACCGGCAACCTCGACCCCGCCACGTCGGTCGGGATCATGAAGATCCTCGACCGCATCCACCGCGACGGCACGACGGTGGTGATGGCGACGCACGACGCCACCATCGTCGACCAGATGCGCCGCCGCGTCCTCGAACTCAACGCCGGAGAACTCATCCGCGACCAGGCCCAGGGCGTCTACGGATACCAGTGAGCCGGAGCGGATCAGGAGAGAACACATGCGTCACACACTGAAAGAGACCCTGTCCGGCCTGCGGCGGAACGCGAGCATGAACGTCGCGATCCTCGTCACGATGTGGGTCTCGCTGGCCCTGTTCGGACTCGGGTGCTCGCGACCCAGCAGGTCGACCTCATCAAGGGCCGCTGGTACGACAAGATCGAGCTCACCGCCTTCCTGTGCACCGCCGACACCCAGGGCGGCACGTGCGTCCCGGGCCAGGCGACCACGGACGCCGAGCGGGACGCGATCCGCGCCGCCCTGGAGTCCAACCCGCAGGTGCAGACGGTGTACTACCAGAGCCAGGAGGACGTGTTCGAGGAGTTCAAGGTCACCTACGCCGACTCCCCGATCATCGGATCCCTGCAGGCCACAGATATGCAGGACCTGTTCAGGATCAAGCTGAAGAATCCTGAGGAATATCAGGAAGTCACCGCCCAGCTGTCGGTCATGCCGGGGGTGCAGAGCGTGCAGGACCTGCGTGCATTCCTCGAGCCGTTGTTCGAATGGCTGAACTGGGGCCGCTGGATGGCCGTGGGGGCGTCCGCGTTGCTCCTCCTGGCGGCCGCACTGCAGATCGGCAACGCCATCCGGGTGGCCGCGTTCACCCGCCGGCGGGAGATCGGCATCATGCGCCTGGTGGGCGCGTCCCGGACCTACATCATGTTGCCGAGCCTGCTGGAGAGCCTCGCCGTGGCCCTCGGCGGGGCCGCCCTGGCGTGCGCCACCCTGGCCGCCATCCAGCAGTTCGCCGTGGTCGAAAAGGCTAAACCTGCCCTTCAGGGATTCGTGTGGATCGGCTGGAATCATGTGGCGATAGCCATGCTGGGGGTTGTGGTCGTCGCGGTGCTTCTCTCTATGATCCCGACGTTGGTTGCGACCCGGAGGTTCTTGAAGGTCTGAGCCTTTTCAGGCGGTCGCACGAATCGGATCCGTAGGGAGAACGAGTGAGTGACATGACCGCCCGTCAGGGAAGGTCCTGGGGGACGTGGGGCATCCGTCTGGCCAGCGCGTGCGCTGCAGCGGCGCTGACCACCAGCCTGGTGGCACCCCACGCCATCGCTGAGGATTTGAACACCCTCCGCGGCCAGGTGAAGGCGAATCAGGACAGCCAGGAACAAGCCAAGAACAATGTGTCGGAATCGTCGCAGGCCGTGCAATCCGCGACGAATCAATTGATCGATTCACAGAATCAGCTCGCGGCGGCGCAATCTGCGTTGGCCGACGTGCAGGTTCAATTGTCCGCCGCCCGCGAGAACGACGCGCGGCTGGCGTCGGAACTCGCCACGGCCCGCGCCGAACTCGAGGCGGCCAAGCAGCGCGTCATCAAGGCCCAGGCCGAGGTGGACGCCCAGCTGCGGCTGATCGGCTCGGCGGCGCGCGAGTCCTACCAGCAGCAGACCGACCTGCGCGACCTCACCGTCGTGTTCGGGTCGGAGACGCCGGCCGAGCTCAGCCAGCGGCTGCAGTGGAACACCACGATCTTCGACTCCCAGGCCGCCACCAAGTCCCGCCTGGACGCGGTGCGCGACGAGCTGGAGGGCGCCCGGCAGGCCCAGGCGGCCGCCGAGGCCCGCGTCGCGGCTGAGAAGGCCGACGCCGCCAAGGTCGTGGCGCAGATCGCCCGGCTGGAGCGACAGGCCGAGCAGCAGCGCGCCACCGTCTCGGGCCTGGTGAGCGCCAACGAGCAGGCCCGCGCCGCCGCCCAGGGCGAGCTGGACGCCGACGAGGCGGCCTACCGCACCCTGGTGTCGGACGAGCAGCGCCTCGAGGGCGAGATCCAGGCCGAGCTGGCCCGGATCCGCGCCGAGGAGCAGGAGCGGGCGCGGATCGCCGCCGAGAAGGCGGCCGCCGAGAAGGCAGCCGCCGAGCGTGCGGCGGCCGAGAAGGCCGCCGCTGCCAAGGCGGCCGCTGACAAGGCGGCGGCGTCGAAGAAGGCGGCGGACAGGGCGGCGGCCGACAAGGCGGCGGCCGAGGCGAAGGCCGCGGCGGCGAAGGCGGCGGCGAGCAAGCCGTCGCAGGCAACGGGCTCCGGCTCGTCGGGTGGCACGGGGAAGGCCACCTCGGCGAGCGGGTTCATCCGTCCGATCAACGCCAACCCGGGTTCGCCCTTCGGCAAGCGGTTCCATCCGATCCTGAAGTACTGGCGCAACCACAACGGCAACGACTGGGGCGCCAAGACCGGCACGCCGATCTACGCCGCGAAGGCCGGCACGGTCATGAAGGCGGGGCCCAACGGCGGCTTCGGCAACTTCGTGATGATCGGGCACGGGGACGACGCCCAGGGGCGCTTCGTCACCACCGGCTACGCGCACATGTCGAAGGTCGTCGCCAGGGTCGGTCAGAAGGTGCAGCAGGGCCAGCTGATCGGCTACGTCGGCAGCACCGGCCTGTCCACCACGCCGCACCTCCACCTCGAGGTGCGCCTGGACGGCCGCCCGGTCAACCCGATGCTCTACATCCCCTGACACGGGACGCCACCAGCGCACAGCGCCGCCCGGCCTAGGCTGGGCGGCGCTGCGCGTTCCCGGAAAGGACCCGCCCCCATGCTCCACGACCCGAGACGAGCCCACCCCCGCGCCCGCTCCCGGCGCCGTCGCGTCGGCCTCGCCACCGCCCTCGGGGCGCTGCTCACCGTCGCCCTGTGGTGGCTCGGCCCGGCCAGCGCGGTGGCCGCCGACGACTCCTTCGACCGGTGGGACGTCCGCTACACCGTGACCCACGACGGCACCCTGCAGGTCCGCGAAACCATCACCCTGCGGTTCGGCAGTTCCTCGGGGCGCCACGGCCTGGACCGCTTCCTGGTGACGCGCGAGCCGTACGACGACCGACAGGACATCCGCTACCCGGTGTCCGCCGTCACCGTCGACAGCCCCGACCGCGGGATCTCCACGAAGGTCGACCGATCCAGCTACTCGCCCGCCGCCCGCGAGGAGGTCGAGCGCATCCGGATCGGCAGCGCCTCCCGCACCATCCTGGCCGACACCGCGACGTACGTCATCGACTACAGCGTCCGCGGGGCGCTCCGGGTCGGGGCCGACGAGCGTCCGGAGCTCTACTGGGACGTGACGGGACCCGACATCGCCGGCATCGACGAGATCACCGTCCGCGTGCAGGCCCCGGGCGGGGTCTGGGACACGGCGTGCAGCGTGGCGCCCGACGGCGAGAGTGCCCCCTGCGACAGCGAGGCGCTGGACGGCGAGGACGCGGTCTTCCGGCACGCCGACGTGCCGCGCGGTCACATCATGACGATCGCGGCGCAGTTCCAGCAGGGCGCCGTGACCGACGCGCAGCCGCTGCTCGTGGAGCGGGCGGACGCCGGCGAGATCCTCGCCCGCACGCTCGGCATCGCCGGCGCCGGCGCTGCCCTGGTGGGGATCCCGCTCATCGGATGGATCGTCGTGCGGACGCGGACCGGCGACGACCGCTACCTCGACGTCCCCCCGGGCGTCGTGCCTGTGCCCGGCCAGTCCGACCGGGTCGGCCGGAGCCGGGCGGCCGTGGAGGTGCCCGTCGCGTTCTCGCCGCCGCGCAACGTGCTGATCTCCGACGCGGGGTTCCTGCTCGACGGTCGCTACGACGTCCGGCACCTGACGGCCACCCTCGTCGATCTGGCGGTGAAGGGGGCGATCGACCTCACCAGCGGCGGCGGCGACCAGGCGGCCCTCGTCGACCGCGGCCGTGCCACCGACGACGCCGGCCGGCGGGTGCTCGACGACGTGTTCCGGTCCGCCCGCACCCGGGTGTCGCTGGGCAGCGCCGAGCAGATGCTGCGCGCCTCGGAGAACCTCGCGCTCCGGGAGGAGCGCAACGCCCGGAACAACGGCTGGTTCAAGGCCCTGGGGCTTCGGCCGCGCGACTCGACCTTCCCGCCCAAGGCCCTGTGGGTCGCCGGATGGTTGGTGGTGGTCCTGGTGCTGGCGCCGTCGCTGCGCGGGTTCATCCCGCCCTTGCTGGTGGTGGGCGCGATCGTGGCGGTGTTCGTCATCACGGTCCGTCTCGTCCGGGGCAGGCTGCGGTCGGGGCAGCGCACGGCGCACGGGCGGGCCCTGACCGACCAGATCGAGGGGTTCCGCACCTACATCTCCACCGCCGAGGCCGACCAGCTGCGCTTCGAGGAGGGCGAGGACATCTTCACCAAGTACCTGCCGTGGGCGATCCTCTTCGGCGAGGCGGACCGCTGGGTGCGGGTGTGCCGCCGGGCCGTCGAGCTCGGACGCATCCCCGCCCCGACGCTCGGCGGGCTGGGGACGGGCTCCTGGGAGACCGACGGGTTCAGTCGACGCCTCAACACGCTGGGTCGCTCCGTGCGGTCCGGCAGCCGCCCGACGCAGGTCCACTCAACCGGGCGCAGCTTCCTCACCAGCAGCGGCGGGTCGGGCGGGGGATCGGCGTTCCGCAGCAGGGGCGGCGGGGGCGGCGGCCGCCGCAGCGGGGGCGGATCCTCCCGGTCCGGCGGCGGCGGCGGAGGCGGGGGAGCGAGCAGCTGGTGACGGCCCCGGGCGCCCGGCCGGTCCGCGAGGGCGCCCGGGCGTTATGCTGGCCGCGCCGCGGTCCCGCGGTGACCGTCCTTGGCCGGAAGGAGCCGACGAACATGCCGCGACCCCAGGGCAGGGTTCTGGTCGCCCAGAACAAGAAGGCGCGCCACAACTACCACCTCGGCGAGACCGTCGAGGCGGGCATGGTGCTGCTCGGCACTGAGGTGAAGTCGCTGCGCGCCGGACGCGCCTCGTTGGCCGACGGCTTCGCCACCATCGACGACGGCGAGGTGTGGCTGCGCGGGGTGAACATCCCGGAGTACAAGTTCGGCACCAACACCAACCACCAGGCGGTCCGGAACCGCAAGCTGCTGCTGCACCGCCGCCAGATCGACAAGCTGGAGCGCGAGGTGGCCAACTCGGGCCGCACCCTGGTGCCGCTGGCCATCTACTTCTCCGACGGCTACGCCAAGGTCGAACTCGCCGTCGGCACGGGCAAGAAGGACTGGGACAAGCGCCAGACCATCGCCGAACGGGACGCCAACCGCGAGGCCCAGCGCGCCCTGGCGACCCGGAACAAGGGACGCCACTGACATGGCGCGCCGGTTCGCCGCGCTGCTCGCCGCGCTGGCCCTCGTCCTCATCGGGGCGCTCGCCGCGCCGCCCCGCGCGTTCGCAGCGTCCGACAGCTACGACAGCTTCGACGCCGTCTACAACGTCACGCCCGAGGGGCTGCTGGAGGTGCGCGAGACCTGGGTGCTGCGCTTCGGCTCCAACTCCGGGCGGCACGGCTTCGACCGCCACCTGGTGACCCGGGAGCCCTACGGCACCACCGACCAGGACCAGGTGTACGAGATCGACAACGTGTCGGTGTCCAGCCCCGACCCCGTCTCCACGCAGACCGCCATCACGACCAACGCAGGCTCGACGTCGCGCGAGGAGTCCATCCGCATCCGGATCGGAAGCGGCGACCGCACGATCAGCGCGCCGACCGCCACCTACGTCATCTCCTACGACGTCAAGGGCTCGCTGCGCACCGGCGCCGGCGACCACCCGGAGCTCTACTGGGACGCCACCGGCTCGACCATGGACGCGATCGCCCAGGCGACCGTCCGGACGACGGTCCCCGGCGGCGTCGTGGCGACCCAGTGCTACGCGGGGCCGCCCGGCTCGAGCACGCCATGCACGTCGCAGTCGTTCGAGGGCAACACCGCCACCTTCACCCAGGGCAGGATCGGGTACGGGTCGCTGCTGACGGTGGCCACCCAGATGAACCCGGGAGCCGTGGCGAACGCCCAGCCGATCCTCGTGGAGTCGGGCGAGGCGGCCGCGACCCGCACCGGCTACGCCGTCCTGGGCGCCGCCGCGCTGGGGACCGTCGCCATCCCGATCCTGGGCTGGCTGTGGTACCGGCGCCGCGGGCACGACGAGCGGTACGCGGGCGTGCCGCCCGGCACGGTGCCGCTCAGCGGGCAGGCGTCCCACGTCGTGCGCAACGACCCGCGGATCCCCGTCCCCGTCTCGTTCGCGCCGCCCAAGCTCCCCATCGCCTACGCGGGCTTCCTCCTGGACGGCCAGTACAAGGTGGAGCACCTCACCGCCACGATCGTCGGCCTCGCCACCGCGGGGGCGATCAAGCTCGACAGCTCCGACGGCTCGGTCGCCACGCTGATCGACCCGGCCCGCGCCACCACCAAGCCCGGCCAGCTCGTCCTGGACGACGTCTTCGGCGGCGCGACCAGCGTCGACCTCAGCCGCGCGAGCGAGTTGGCGGGCACGTCCCGCGCGCTGGCGGCCGACGAGGAGGCGGTCGCGATGAGCAACGGCTGGTTCCGGCGCATCTCCCGCGGCCGCAAGTCCATGGCGAGCTTCGGACTGATCTGGGTGGTCGCGTGGATCGCGATCTCGACCGGCGCCCTGGCGTCGATGATCTTCTGGGTGCTGATGCCGATGACCGCCGCCCTGGTGATCACCCTGGCCATCGTCCGGTCGAAGATGGCCAAGGGCCAGCGGACGGCCGTCGGGCGCGCCTGGACCGACCAGGTGGAGGGGTTCCGCACCTACATCGCCACGGCGGAGGCCGACCAGCTCAAGTTCGAGGAGGGCGAGGACATCTTCAGCAAGTACCTGCCCTGGGCGGTGCTGTTCGGGCTCGCCGACCGCTGGGTGCGGGTGTGCGAACAGGCGATCGCGCTGGGGCGGATCCCCGTCCCGACCGGCTACTGGTACGGCGGCGGCTGGAACCCCAACCTCATCCTGTGGAACCTCAACAGCCTGGGCACAAGCGTGAACACGGGGGCCGCGCCGGCGGTCTCGTCGGGCCCGAGCTTCTCCAGCGACACCGGGTTCGGCGGCGGGTCGGCGTTCGGGGCGGCGGCAGCTTCGGCGGCGGCGGGTTCTCCGGCGGCGGTGGCGGAGGCGGCGGCGGGGGCAGCTGGTAGCCGCCCCCGCGCAGCGGTGGCTCAGGCGACCCCGACGAGGTCGCAGACGAACACGAGCGTCTCGTTGGGCTTGATGGCGCCGGCGGCGCCGCGCGACCCGTAGCCCAGGTGCGGCGGGATCGTGATGCGCCGGCGTCCGCCGACCTTCATGCCGACGATGCCCTGGTCCCAGCCGTGGATGACCTGACCGGCGCCGAGGTTGAACACGAGTGCCTGGCCGCGGTCGTAGCTGTTGTCGAACTCGGCGCCGTCGGACCACGCCACGCCGACGTAGTCGACGGCGACCTGCTTGCCGGGGACCGCCTCGGGTCCCGTGCCGACCGTGAGGTCCTCCAGGATCAGTTCGGCGGGCGGGTTGGTGTCAGGGATGTCTACCGTGGGCTTATCCATGGATCCCACCCTAGGGGCAGGGGAAGAGTGAGGGAGTCGCCCGATGGGAGCATTGTCCGGCGTGGGCACACTGGAAGCATGCCGGTTGATCCTTACGCCTCCCCCTCTCTGCGAGTCGGCGACGCCGAGCGTGCGCGTGCCGAAGCGGTCCTCCAGGAGGCCTACTGCACCGGACGCCTCGACGAGGTCGAGCTCGATCAGCGCCTCGGGATGGCCATGAGTGCCCAGACCCGTCGCGACCTGTCGGCGGCCACCGCCGGGCTGCCGGTGCGCCCCGCTCCGCTGGCCGCCTTCACGCGTCCCACGCCCACGATGGCCACCCGCCCGGGCGCCACGCCGCTCGGCGGCATCGCCCACCTCAGCGGCCTGTTCACCTGGATCATCGGCCCGCTCCTCTGCTACGCCGTCGCGACGCCCGGTACGCCGGCGCGGCGTGAGTCGGCCAAGGCGTTCAACTTCCAGGCGATCTCCGGGATCCTCGGGGTGGTCTCGATGGTGCTGGCCTCGCTGCTGCTGCCCGGCTCCATCGGCGGGCCGCTGGTGATGATCGCCTGGGTGACCTACATGATCCTCACGATCGTGGGGAGCGCCCGCGCGTTCAGCGGTCAGCCGTTCGCCAACCCGGTGACGCGCATCATCCGGTGGGAAGCTTTGGACACCTCCGGGCGTTGAAGTAGGTGACCGGCCCCCGCATCGCGTAGGCTGGGGCGTCCCGGCAGCGCCGGGGCACAAGTGAACAGGGGGGTGACTGGTTTCGACTCGGGACGGTAGTCCCAGGAGAAGCGGGCCGAGGATCCCAGAACATCTCGTAAACGAAGCTGGGAAAACCATAACTGCCGACAACCATCGCGCAGACTTCGCTCTCGCTGCCTGATCAGTGATCGAAGGGTCAGCCCGGGTGTAGCCTTCCGCCCGGATCCTGGCCTCATCTAGGAGGCTTGCTGGCTAGCTGACGCCTTGGCGGCTAGCTGGGACTTCACCAGGGCTGGGCCTGTCCGCGACGTGCCGATGACGAGCGCGGGGGCCGAGTAGAACGTCACCATCGGCTGCGCCCGGAGAAGACCTGGGTCGCCTCGTGAGGACGCGGGTTCAATTCCCGCCACCTCCACCCCTGAACGCGCGTGCGCGGCACCCATCACCGGGTGCCGCGCACGTCGCATGTGCGGCCCCTCTGGCAGGATGGAAGCGTGGATCGCCGGCCGAACGCACCGCTGGCGCCGGGCACCCTGCTGGTCGCCGGCGCGGAACTGCGCGACGGCATCTTCGACTCCTCGGTGGTCCTGCTGCTCGACGTGGACGCCACCGGTGCGCTGGGTGTGGTGCTGAACGAGTACAGCCCGCTGCCCCTGGACACCGTCCTGCCGGGCTGGGGCGCGCTCACCACCTGGCCGCACCAGCTCTACGACGGGGGCCCGGTGTCGCAGGAGGGCGCCATCTGCCTCGCCTCGCCGACGCACCCGTCGGAGGAGCCGCCGGGTTGGCGTCCGCTGTTCGACCGCATCGGCCTGCTGCACCTGGACACCCCGCTCGAGCTCGTCGAGGGCGCCTACCGCGACCTGCGGATCTTCGCGGGCTACGCCGGGTGGGCGCCGGGCCAACTCGAGGGCGAGATCGTGCACGGCGCGTGGTTCCCCGTGGCGGCCCGGTACGCCGACGTCTTCGACCCCGATCCGCAGACGCTGTGGCGTCGCGTGCTCGCCCGTCAGGGCGGCGAACTAGGCTGGCTGGCGACGTGGACGCCCACGCCCGAGCTGAACTGAGGAGGCATTGGTGAGCCCGGTGACCGCAGGACGCATCCTGGTGGTGGACGACGACGCCGCCCTGGCCGAGATGCTGCAGATCGTGCTGCAGGCGTCCGGCTTCGACACCTCGTGGGTGGGGCGCGGGGACGAGGCGCTGGCCGAGTTCCGCCGCACCAAGCCCGACCTGGTGCTGCTCGACCTGATGCTGCCCGGACGCGACGGCGTCGACGTGTGCCGCGACCTGCGCGCCGAGTCCGACGTCCCGATCGTGATGCTCACCGCCAAGTCCGACACGCTCGACGTGGTCGCCGGGCTCGAGGCAGGGGCGGACGACTACGTCGCCAAGCCGTTCAAGACCCAGGAGCTGCTGGCCCGCGTCAAGACGCGCCTGCGCCGCAGCGCGCGTCCGGAGGAGGATCCCTCGACCCTGCGGATCGGCGACATCGTCATCGACGTGGACGCCCACACCGTGCACCGCGGCTCCGAGCCGATCTCGCTGACGCCGCTGGAGTTCGACCTGCTGCTGGCGCTCGCGCGCAAGCCGCGGCAGGCCTTCACCCGCGAACTGCTGCTGCAGGAGGTCTGGGGCTACCGCCACCCGGGCGACACCCGGCTGGTCAACGTCCACGTCCAGCGGCTGCGCAGCAAGATCGAGGCCGACCCCGAGCATCCGGAAATCATCGTGACGGTGCGGGGCATCGGCTACCGCGCGGGGACCCCGGCCGCGCCGTGAGCCGCGTGCGATGGCTGCTGGGGGCGCCGTCGCGTTGGTGGTCGCGGTCCCTGTCGATCCGCGTGGTCACCAGCAGCGTCACCGCCGCGCTGGTGGTGTTCGCCGTCACCGGCTGGCTGCTGGTGACGAACTCCTCCCGCGGCATCCTGGAGGCCAAGACCCGCCAGTCGGTCTCCGAGGCGTCCGCGGTGCTGCAGAGCATGCAGAGCAGCCTGCGCGACACCGACCTGCGCACCTCGACGGTGAACGAGCGGCTCACCGAACTCGCCCGCGACGTCGCCAGCCGCGGCAACGTGGGGAACCAGTACGAGGTCGTCATCAGCGGCCCCGTCTCCGACATCACCTCGGCCGGCCTGTCGGTCGCCTCGGTGCCCGAGTCCATCCGGGCGGCGGTCCGCGCCGGTGGCCAGGACCTCTACACCACGCCGACGCTCATCCAGTTCAACGACGGACGCGACGCCAAGCCGGGCCTGATCGTGGCCGGGGCCCTGCTGGCCTCGGGCAGCGGCCGCTTCCCGGTGTACTTCGTGTTCGGGATGGAGCAGGAGCAGCAGACGCTCGCCGTCGTGCAGCAGTCCGCGCTCATCGCCGCCGTGGTCTTCGTGCCGCTCATCACCGGGATCATGTACATCATCTCGCTGCAGGCGCTACGGCCGATCCGGGCGGCGCGCGAGGCGTCCGAGCGGATCGCGGCGGGCAACCTGGACGAGCGGATGACGATCAGCGGCACCGACGACCTCGCCGGGCTGGGACGCTCGATGAACCACATGGCCGACGAGCTGGGTCGCAAGATCCAGCAGCTGGAGAACCTGTCGCTGGTGCAGCGCCAGTTCGTCTCCGACGTCAGCCACGAGCTGCGCACCCCGCTCACCACGGTGCGGATGGCCGCCGACGTCCTGCACGACACCCGCGACCACTTCGACCCGATGACCGCCCGGGCCACCGAACTGCTGCACCGCGAGCTGGACCGGTTCGAGTCGCTGCTCACCGAACTGCTCGAGATCAGCCGCTTCGACGCCGGCGCCGCCGACCTGCAGGTCGACGAGATCGACATGGTCGAACTCGTCACCACCGAGGTCCGCGCCCAGGACCCGCTGGCGGACTCCTACGGCACGAAGGTGGTGCTGGAGGCCCCGCACGACGCGCGGCTGCGCGCCGACCCCCGCCGGGTCCGGCGCATCATCAGCAACCTGGTCTCCAACGCCATCGAGCACGGCGAGGGCCGCGAGGTGCTGGTCCGCGTCGGCGCCTCCGAGGACGCCGTCGCGGTGACGGTGCGCGACCACGGCGTGGGCTTCAGCGCCGCGCAGGCGCACCAGGTCTTCCAGCGGTTCTGGCGGGCCGACCCCTCCCGGCAGCGCACCGTCGGCGGCTCCGGGCTGGGACTGTCGATCGCGCTGGAGGACGCCCAACTGCACGGCGGCTGGCTCAACGCGTGGGGGCGTCCGGGCAACGGGGCCCAGTTCCGGCTCACGCTGCCGATCGCCCCGGGCGAGCCGCTGTCCACCTCACCGCTGCCGGCGGTGCCCGACGACGTGGGGGCGACATGGCGAAGGTCCTGACGGCGCTGCTGGTGGCCGCGTGCCTGCTGCTGACCGGGTGCAGCGGCGTCCCCACGTCGGGCCCGGTCGAGCGGGTCTCGGCCGACCCGGGGCACATCAACTCCGGCGTGGAGATCGCGCCGGCGCCCCCGGCGGGCGACGCGACCCCCATCGAGGTCGTCGAGGGCTTCCTGCACGCCCAGGCGTCCTGGCAGCCCAACTACCGGGTGGCGCGGGCCTACCTGACCCCGGAGGCGGCCCGCACCTGGCAGCCCGAGGTGGGCGTCCGGATCTACGCCGAGGGCAACCCGGTGATGGCGACCGACACCGCCGCCATGCTCCGGGCCCCCGTGGTGGGGACGCTCGACACGAGCGGGTCCTACCGGCAGTCGGCGGGCGTCCTCGACCACGACTTCGGCCTGGTGAAGGACGCTGAGGGGCACTGGCGGATCAACACCCCGCCGGAAGGTCTCACGATCTCGGAGTACCTGTTCACCAGCGCGTTCTCCCGCGTGACACCCTACTTCTTCGAGCCGGGTGGGCAGTGGCTGGTTCCCGACCCCCGGTACTTCCCGCGGGGGACGCAGGCGTACGAGGGAGCCGTGCGCGCCGTCCTGGAGGGGCCGACCGCCTGGCTCGCGCCCGCGGTGCGCCCGACCGGCGTGGACGCCTCCCTGGCCCGCGTCTCGGTCTCCTCCGACGGGCTCGTCAGCATCGTGCTCCGCGGCCCGGGCGACGGCCCGAGCGCGGACGCGCGCGCGGCGCTGCTCACCCAGTTCGCCCGGACGTTCCGGCAGTTCGACAGCCTCGCCGCCGTCGAGGTGAGCTGGGAGGGCGTCACCGAGCCGTGGACGCTGTCGCCGTACGGGCGCACCATCCCCGTGACGGCCTTCCCGGACGCGGATCCGGTGCCCCGCCAGGGCAGTCGCCAGTTGTTCGCCGTGACCGAGGGCCGGATCGTGCGGGCGATGGAGGGCGGACAGGGCGGTACCAGCCTGGTCGTGGCCCCCGGCATCAGCGGGGTCGTCACCGGGGCGGTCCGCTCCGACGCGGTGGCGGCCGCGGCGATCACCGCCGACCGTTCCTCGCTGCTGTTGGCGCCGCTGGCGGAGAACTCCGTGCGGCAGTCGCTGGCCGGCGCGGGCCTCGAGCGGCCCAACTTCG
This sequence comes from Propioniciclava coleopterorum, assembly GCF_011393335.1. Taxonomy (NCBI): domain Bacteria; kingdom Bacillati; phylum Actinomycetota; class Actinomycetes; order Propionibacteriales; family Propionibacteriaceae; genus Propioniciclava; species Propioniciclava coleopterorum. The sequence continues at coordinate 3,059,021 of NZ_CP049865.1, forward strand.
ACCGGCAGGGCCTGCTGTGGGTCAACGACGGCGCTGGGGTGCTCTGGGTGACCCAGCCCGACGGCACCTGGGTCCAACTCGACACCTCCGCGGTGGGCGAGGGGACGATCGAGACGTTCCGGCTCGCCCCGGACGGCGTCCGGATCGCGATCGTCGTGGCGCGCCCCTCGGGGTCGCGGGCGCTGGGCATCGCGCGCGTGGACCGCGCCGAGGGCGTCCACGTCCGGGAGTGGCGCGAGGTCAGCGTCACGACGACGCCGGTGTCCCAGGCCTCGGTCGTGGACGTGGGGTGGCGCACCCCGGATTCGCTGCTGGCGCTGGTGGGGGAGAGCCGCACCACCCAGGTGCTCGCCGTCGCCCAGGACGGGTCGAGCATCGCCTCGATCGGCCCCACCGCGCTGGCCGACCCGGTCGAGCTCGCGGTCGCGCCCGGCGTGCCCCCGATGGTGCGCACGGCCGCCGGCGACGTGTGGCGCTACAACAGCGACTTCCGCTGGTCGCTGCTCGGATCCGGCACCACGAGCGTGTTCTACCCCGGCTGACGTCCCCGGTTTCCCCGGTCTCCGGCCCGGGGCCCGCGATGCGGCTCGGCCGCACGCGGCTCAGGCCTTCGCCACGCCGCTCGGCCTCTCGCGGCTCGGCCTCTCGCGGCTCGGCCTCTCGCGGCTCGGCGGCCGCGTGACGCGGGCCGCCTAACGTGCGGTCGTGGCGGGGTCGACGGACGCGCCGCGCGGCGGCGCGCGGAACCTCGCGGACGCCGCCGCCTCGTTGCTGCTCGGCAGCGCGTGCCCCGGCTGCGGCAACCCCGCGGCCCGGCTGTGCCCGGACTGCGAGGGGAGGCTTGCGGCCGCCGTCCCGGGGCCGGCGCCGGTGCGCGCCGGGTTCACCGTCCTGGCC